>JANMZP010000177.1:0-8878 GCA_031383435.1 Betaproteobacteria bacterium
GTTGTAGGCCAGCAGCTTGCCCGGGAACTTGGCGTGGATGGCGTCGGCAAAGGCCTTCGCAAAAGCCAGGTCGGGCTTGCCGGTTTCGCACCAGATCAGGTCGGCATAGGGCGAATAGGCCAGGCCGCGGCTGATCGACTGCTCCAGGCCGTTGCGTGACTTGAAGAAGCCTTCCACCGTGCGCTCACCGGTGAGGAAAGGCTTGTCGTTGGCGTCGACGTCGCTGGTCACCAGGTCGGCCGCTTCGGCGTCGGTACGCGCCAGCACCACCGTGGGCGTACCGCACACGTCGGCGGCCAGGCGCGCTGCGACCAGCTTGGCGACGGCTTCGCGCGTCGGCACCAGCACCTTGCCGCCCATGTGGCCGCACTTCTTCACGCTGGCCAACTGGTCTTCGAAGTGCACGCCGGCGGCACCGGCTTCGATCATGGCCTTCATCAGCTCGAAGGCGTTCAGCACGCCGCCGAAACCGGCTTCGGCGTCGGCCACGATGGGCGCGTAGTAGTCGATGTCGTTCTTGCCTTCCGACCACTGGATCTGGTCGGCGCGGGTGAAGGTGGCGTTGATCTTCTTCACCACCTTGGGCACCGAGTCCACCGAGTACAGCGACTGGTCGGGGTACATCTCGCCGTTGCTGTTGGCGTCGCCCGCCACTTGCCAGCCGCTCAGGTAGATGGCCTTCAGGCCGGCCTTGACCTGCTGCATGGCCTGGTTGCCCGACAGCGCGCCCAGGGTGTTGACGAAGGGTTCGTTGTTGACCAGTTCCCACAGCTTGAGGGCACCGCGCTTGGCCAGCGTGTGGTCTACCTGCAGGCTGCCGCGCAAGCGCACGACGTCGGCGGCGCTGTAGCCGCGCTTGATGCCTTTCCAGCGCGGGTTCACGGCCCAGTCGGTTTCCAGGGCGTCGATCTGTTGTTGGCGGGTCTGTTGGGTCATGGCGTTCTCCAGTTGAAGCGAAAGCAAAAGCACGAGGTAAAGCGAAGAGTCACGGTCTTTAGCTTAGCGCCATCCACACCGACTGTCATGACTTATGTCTTATATAAGACATAAGTTTGTTCCTATATAAATCAACAGCTTGCAAGTTAATTTTGCGATGCGAAATTGGTTTTTCCCATATGACGGATTTTTGCTGCGGTGCAGCGATCAATATTTTGCAATGCGAAACGTGGCGGCCGCGATGCGAAAGTCCACCGGGTGGCGGGCGCAGCGCCCGGCGGCAGCCTCGGCGTAAAGTGCGAACCGCGTTTGCACCGACACGCCGCCCAGCTGTCGCCTTCCAGCCACCTTCCAGCCGTTCGCCAGCCGCCCTGCCGCAGCACCACCCCGGAGCCCGCCATGAACAAAGCCGTCGATCCCGCCCTGATGCAAGCCGCCGAAGCCACGGGCAGCGTGGGCATGGAGGCTTACTGGATGCCCTTCACCGCCAACCGGCAGTTCAAGAAAGCGCCGCGCCTGCTGGCCCGCGCTGAAGGCATGCACTACTGGGACGTCGACGGCCGGCAGATCCTCGACGGCGTGGCCGGCCTGTGGTGCGTGAACGCTGGCCACGGCCGCAAGCGCATCGTGAAGGCGATCCAGGACCAAGCCGCCGAAATGGACTTTGCGCCGCCCTTCCAGATGGGCCACCCTAAAGCCTTCGAGCTGGCCGAACGCGTGGCCGCGCTGGCGCCGGCCGGCATGAACAAGGTGTTCTTCGCGAACTCGGGTTCCGAAGCCGTCGAAACTGCGCTGAAGATGGCGCTGGCCTACCACCGCGCTCGCGGGGAAGGCACCCGCACCCGGCTGATCGGCCGCGAGCGCGGTTACCACGGCGTGAACTTCGGCGGCATTTCGGTGGGCGGCATCGTCACCAACCGCAAGGCGTTCGGGCCGCTGCTGGGCGGCGTCGACCACATCCGCCACACGCATGACCTGGCGCGCAACGCCTACACCGTGGGCCAACCGGCGCACGGGGCTGAACGAGCCGACGACCTCGAACGCCTGGTGGCCTTGCACGACGCGAGCACCATCGCCGCCGTCATCGTCGAACCGGTGGCCGGCAGCACCGGCGTGTTGATGCCGCCTGTGGGCTACCTGAACCGCCTGCGTGAAATTTGCGACAAGCACGGCATCTTGCTGATCTTCGACGAGGTCATCACCGGCTTCGGCCGCACCGGCAATCCATTCGGCGCACAGACCTTCGGCGTCACGCCCGACCTGATGACGCTGGCCAAGGGTCTGACCAATGGCTGCGTGCCGATGGCCGCCGTGGTGGCGAAACAGAAGATCCACGACGCCTTCATGACCGGCAGCGAAAACCTCATCGAGTTCTTCCACGGCTACACCTATTCGGCCCACCCGCTGGCCTGCGCGGCCGGCCTGGCCACGCTGGACACCTATGCCGAAGACGGCCTGCTGACCCGCGCTGCCGACATGGCCGGCTACTTCGCGCAGGGCGTGCACAGCCTGAAGGGCGAACCGAATGTCATCGACATCCGCAACATCGGCCTGGTGGCCGGTGTGGAGTTGATGCCCATTGAAGGCGCGCCAACGAAGCGCGCGTTTGGCGTGTTCCTGGACTGCTGGCAACAGGGCCTGATGCTGCGCAGCACCGGCGACATCCTGGCGCTGTCGCCGCCGCTGATCGTGGAGCGCAGCCACATCGACCAGATGATCGAAACCTTGCGCGGTGCCATCCGCCGGGCGGCCTGAATCCAGCGATGGCATCACCTGTCAACGCCCCCGCGCACGCCCCAACCCACGCTCCAACCCACGCCCCGGCCCCCGCGCAAGCGGCCTTTCTGCAGATCCAGGACGTCGTCAAGGACTTCAACGGCCACCCCGCGGTCAACCGCGTCAACCTCGACATCGCCAAGGGCGAAATCTTCGCGCTGCTGGGCTCTTCCGGCTGCGGCAAGAGCACGCTGCTGCGCATGCTGGCCGGCTTCGAGACGCCGACCTCGGGCCGCATCGTGCTGGACGGCGTCGACCTGGCCGGCCTGCCGCCCTACCAGCGGCCGATGAACATGATGTTCCAGAGCTACGCGCTGTTCCCGCACCTCACGGTGTGGAAGAACATCGCCTTCGGCCTGGAGCGCGAAGGCCTGCCGAAAGCCCACATCGCCGACCGCGTCGAGGCCCTGCTGAGGCTGGTGCAGTTGACGAAGTTCGCTCAGCGCAAGCCGCACCAGTTGTCAGGCGGCCAGCAGCAGCGCGTGGCCTTGGCGCGCAGCCTGGCCAAGCAGCCGCAGTTGCTGTTGCTGGACGAACCACTCGGTGCGCTGGACAAGAAGCTGCGCGAGGCCACGCAGATCGAACTGGTCAATATCATCGAACAGGTGGGCGTGACGTGCGTGATGGTCACCCATGACCAGGAAGAAGCCATGACCATGGCCAGCCGCATCGCCATCATGAGCGAAGGCCGGCTGCTGCAGGTGGGCGCGCCGGGCGACATCTACGAAACGCCGAATTCGCGCTTCGTGGCCGACTTCATCGGCAATGTGAACCTGATGGACGGCACGCTGGCGGTGGACGCCGACGACCACTGCGTGATTGCCTGCGCCGACTGCACGCACCGCGTGAGCCATGGCATCACGGGCATGAATTACCAAAGCGGCATGGCGGTCAGCGTGGCGCTGCGGCCCGAAAAAATCAGCCTGACACGCGACAAGCCGGCCGGTGATGTCAACCAGGTGCTGGGCACCGTGAAAGAGCTGTCCTACTTCGGCAGCCACACCGTCTTCCACCTGCAGCTGGCCAGCGGCGCGGCGCTGAAGGTCAGCATGGCCAACACCGAGCGGCAGCGCCAGAACGCCACCTGGGGCGACACCGTGTGGGCCAGCTGGAGCGACAGCGCGCATGTCGTGTTGACCCCGTGACGCGCTGAGTCCGTGATGCCACGCGACATCCCCTTCTTCAGCGGTCGCCATCTGGTGATCGCGACGCCCTTCGTCTTCCTGCTGGTCTTTTTCCTGGCACCCTTCTTCATCGTCGGCAAGATCAGCGTGTCCGAGATGGACGGCATTGCCTTCAAGGACTTGATCAGCTTCGCGGACGGTGCCGTCCACCTGGCTTTCAAGTTCGCCAACTACGTGACGCTGGCGCAAGACGCGCTCTACCTGAACACCTACGGCACCAGCCTGCGTTATGCGCTGGCCACCACGCTGCTGTGCCTGTGCACAGGCTACCCCTTCGCCTACTTCATGGCCCGCGCGCCGCGTGCGCTGCAGCCGGCTCTCTTGATGGGGGTGATGCTGCCTTTCTGGACGTCGTTCCTGCTGCGCGTGTACGCCTGGCGTTCGCTGCTGACGGAAGGCGGCTGGGTGGCTGAAGCGGTGGTGGGCAGTGGCCTGGACCCGGTGCTGCTGGCGATGGGCTTGATTTCGACGCCCGGCCAGTTGATGCACACGCCCTTCTCGCTGGTGCTGGGCATGACCTACACCTACCTGCCCTTCATGATCCTGCCGCTGTACGGCACCTTGTCGAAGATGGACCTGCGCCTGCTGGAAGCCGCGTCCGACCTGGGTGCCACGCCGTGGACCGCTTTCTGGCGCGTGACGGTGCCGCTCAGCCGGAACGGCATCGTTGCCGGCAGCATGCTGGTGTTCATTCCCTGCGTCGGCGAATACGTCATACCGGAACTGCTGGGCGGGCCCGAGACGCTGATGATCGGCCGCGTGCTGTGGGACGAATTCTTCAGCAACAACGACTGGCCGATGGCGTCCACAGTGGCCGTGGTGATGGTGCTTTTGATCATCGTACCTTTGGCCATCTTCAACAAAGCCCAGGCCGAAGCGGCCGAGAGCGTGCGATGAAAACCGCCGCTTTCAACCGCTGGTTCGGGCGCGGCTGGCTGTCGCTGGGCTACCTGTTTTTATACCTGCCCATCGTGGCGCTGGTGGCGTTCTCGTTCAACGATTCCCCCATCCCCAACGTCTGGCGCGGTTTCACGCTGAAGTGGTACCTCGCACTGGGTGGTGACGAAGAATTGATCGCCGGCCTGTGGCTCAGCCTGAAGATCGCCTTCCTGACAGCCTGCGGTTCCGTGGTGCTGGGCACCCTGGCGGCTTTCAGCTTGACGAAGTACCGCCGCTTCACGGGCCGCACCCTGTTCAGCGGCATGGTCAACGCGCCGCTGGTGATGCCCGAGGTGGTGGTGGGTTTGTCGCTGCTGCTGATGCTGGTCAGCGTGCAACGGACTCTGGGCTTCCCCGAGCGCGGCCTGACGACGATCTGGCTCGGCCATCTGCTGCTGGGCATGGCCTATGCCACGGTGGTCATTCAGGCGCGGCTGAAAGAGCTGAACCCGCAACTGGAAGAAGCCGCGATGGACCTGGGCGCGCGGCCGCAGCAGGTGTTCTGGCTGGTGACCCTGCCGATGATTGCGCAAAGCCTGGTCTCGGCCTGGTTGTTGACGTTCACCCTCTCGCTGGACGACGTGGTGCTGTCGGCCTTCCTGTCGGGCCCCGGCTCCACCACCCTGCCGCTGGTCATCTTCAGCCGCGCGCGGCTGGGCCTGAATCCCAGCGTCAACGCCGTGGCCACCTTGATGGTGGCGGTGGTGGCCGTGGGCGTGCTGCTGGCCAGCTACGCCCTTGCGCGGGCCGAACGCCAGCGCACGCGCGACCTGGCTGCGGCCTACCGCGGGTGAGCGGGTTCTGAACCCGCCGCGCCCGCCCGCCTGGGCCTATCTGTGCCTCAGCGCCAGCATGGCGCTGGTGGGCTGCTACGTGGGTTTGTCGAAGCTGCTGGTGGCCGTCTTTCCGGTGCTGCTGCTGGCTTGGTTGCGCTTCGGCATTGCGGCCGTGGCCATGGCGCATTGGGTGCGGCGCCAACCCGGCGAAGCGCCCTTGTCGCGGCACGACCGCGTGCGGTTGTTCTGGGAAAGCTTTCTGGGCAACTTCCTGTTCAGCATCTGCATGCTCTACGGCGTGGCGCTGACCTCGGCGCTGGCGGCCGGCGTGGTGATGGCGGCCATACCGGCTGCCGTGGCGCTGCTGTCGCGCGTTGTCTTGGGCGAGCGCATCCGCCCGCGCGTGCTGCTGGCCATAGCCTGCGCCGCGCTGGGCATTGCGCTGCTGGCGTTGGCCCGCCACAGCGGCCCCGCCGATGCATCGGCGGCGTCTGCTTCGGCCTCGTCCGGCTCGCCGCTGGGCTACGCGCTCTTGCTGTGCGCGGTGTTCTGCGAGGCCAGCTATGTCGTCATCGGCAAGCGCCTGACAGGCCATATGACGCCGCGCCGCATCAGCGCGCTGATCAACCTGTGGGGCCTGGCGCTGGCCACGCCTTTCGGCATCTGGCAGGCCTGGCGCTTTGATTTCAGCGCCGTGCCGCTGCCCAGCTGGGCGCTGCTGACTTTCTACGCCGTGGCCGCCAGCATGGTCACGGTGTGGCTGTGGATGCAGGGCCTGCGCCACGTGCCCTCGTCACGCGCCGGCGTGTTCACCGTGCTGCTGCCGGTGAGCGCGGCGCTGGTGGGTGTGCTGGCGCTGGGCGAAAGTTTCGGCGCTGCGCATGTCGCGGCCTTCGCGCTGGCGCTGCTGGGGCTGCTGCTGGCGACCTGGCCCGAGCGCAGCGTTTGACCTGCGCTTGAGCGGATCGCGCCTGGCGGCGTATCAGGCCCGCGCCGTCTTGCCGTAAGTGGCGAACTTGGCGATGACCTCGGCCATCTGTTCGCGGCTGAGCACGGCCGGCTCACCCACCGCCAGGGCCTTCAGGTAGACCTCGCACAAGCTCTCGATTTCCTGCAGCACTTTCATCGCCTTGGGCAGCGTGCTGCCGGCGGCGATCAGGCCGTGGTTGCCCAGCAGGCAGGCGTCCACGCCCACCATCGCGCCGGCCACCGCTTGCGACAGCGCTTCGGTGCCGAACAGGTGGTAGGGCACACAGGGCACGTGGTCGGTGCCGGCGATGGCCACCATGTAGTGGAAGGCCGGCAATGTGCGCCGCAAGCAGGCCAGTGCGGCGGCGTGCGTGGAATGGGTGTGCAGCACGGCATGCAGGTCGGGCCGCGCCAGGTAGATGGCCTGGTGGAAGTGCCACTCGCTGCTGGGCTTCCAGTCGCCGCGCACGCTGCCGTCCCAGCCGCACCAGACCATGTCTTGCGGGCGCAGATCGCCGGCACCCATGCCGGTGGGGGTGATCAGCATGCCGGCCCCGGCGCGCACGCTGAGGTTGCCGGTGCTGCCGCGGTTCATGCCCAGCGCGTCCATGCGCTGCACGGCGGCCACGGCGTCGGCGCGTATCTGCGGTGTGCCTTCGAACTTCATGGGTCGGTTGCTTTCAAAAAAATAGGCATCAAAGGGACGGCATCGAAGGGACGGCATCAAACGGACGGCATCAAACCGCGCAAGGCCCCTTCTTCAGCGGGCACGATGCCCCGCTCGGTGATCAGGCCGGTCACCAGCCGCGCCGGCGTCACGTCGAAGGCCGGGTTGGCGGCCTTGGTGCCTTCGGCTGTCACGCACACCTCCACCACCTCGCCCGCCGCCGTGCGGCCGCTGAGGTGGGTGACTTCGCGCGCGCTGCGGTCCTCGATGGGGATTTCGGCCACGCCATCGAACAAGTTCAGGTCCAGCGTGGAGGTCGGCATGGCCACGTAAAACGGCACGCCGTTGTCGCGCGCCGCCAGCGCCTTCAGGTAAGTGCCGATCTTGTTGCAGACATCACCGCGCGCCGTCACGCGGTCGCAACCGACGATGACGATGTCGACCTGGCCGTGCTGCATCAAATGCCCGCCGGCGTTGTCGGCAATCAGCGTGTGCGGCACGCTGGCCTGGTCCAGTTCCCAGGCCGTCAGGCTGGCGCCCTGGTTGCGCGGCCGCGTCTCGTCCACCCACACATGCAGCGCCAGCCCCGCCGCGTGGGCCTGGTAGAGGGGCGCTGTGGCGGTGCCCCAGTCCACGGTAGCCAGCCAGCCCGCGTTGCAATGCGTCAGCACGTTGACCGGGCCAACCGGGCCGGCCGCAGCTTTCCGGTCGGCAATGGCCTGCAGCAGCGCCAGCCCGTGCCGGCCGATGGCGGCGTTGACGGCCACGTCTTCCTCGGCGATGGCATCGGCGGCGTGCCAGGCCGCCGCGGCGCGGTCAACCACCGCCAGCGGTTGCAGCACGCGCAGCATCCGCTGGATCGCCCAGTCCAGGTTCACCGCCGTCGGCCGCGCGGTGCGCAGGAAGTCGGCTGTCGCTTCCAGCGCGCTGTCGCTTGCACCCTGCCGCATCTGCAGCGCCAGGCCGTAAGCCGCCGTGGCACCGATCAGCGGCGCGCCGCGCACCCACATGTCGCGGATGGCGGTGAACACCTGCTGCGGCGTGCGCAGCGTTTCCAGTTGCAGGCGGTGCGGCAGCAGGCGCTGGTCGATGACCTCCACGGCGTCGCGCTGCGCGCTGGCCCGCAGCGGGCGCATGGCCACCCCGTTGACCTTCACGCGGCCGGTCCCAGCACCCGGCCGGCAATGCCGCGCAGCTTCTCGACCAGGGCCGGGTCGCGCGCTTCGGGCGCGGTGATCAGCGCGTGCTGCAAGGCGCTGCGGCAGGCGCAGGCCAGCGCCTGCGGGTCGGCGGTGATGCGGCCGGCCAGCCCCGCCACCAGCGTGCGCGCGGCCTGTGCGTTGCCCAGCAGCACGTGCACGATGGCGTCCACGGTCACCGCGTCGTGGCCGGGGTGCCAGCAATCGAAGTCGGTGACCATCGAAACCGACGCGTAGCAAAGCTCGGCCTCGCGGGCCAGTTTGGCCTCGGGCATATTCGTCATACCAATGACGCTGGCGTTCCAGCTGCGGTACAGCTGCGACTCGGCCAGCGTCGAGAACTGCGGGCCTTCCATCACCAGGTAGGTGCCGCCGCGCGCATGCGGTACGCCCTGTTGGGCCAGCGCAGCCTGCACGTGGTCGCCCAGGCGC
>JANMZP010000272.1:0-1618 GCA_031383435.1 Betaproteobacteria bacterium
CAACGTGGTCGGCGCGCAGGCCTGGCTGGCCGATGGCGAGTTGCTCGATTTCGGGCCAGTTGACACGCTGACCGGCCGCGCGGCACGGGTTGCCGCTTTCGTGCGCGGGCTGGCAGAGACGCACCGGGCCGAGATCGAAGCACATTGGCCGAAAGTGCTGCGCCGCGTGGCCGGCTACAACCTGGACATCTTCCACCCGCAGAGCGAGAAGCCCTACACCGCCGACGGCAGCGTCAACCTGGCCCACCTGCTGGTCGGCAGCGAAGGCACGCTGGCGCTGACAAAGACGCTGACGCTGCAACTGGCCGAACTGCCGCGCGCCAAGGTGCTGGGCGTGGTGAATTTCGAAAGCTTTCACAAGGCGATGGACGCCGCCCAGCACATCGTCAAGCTGGGCCCGACGGCGGTGGAATTGGTCGATCGCACGATGATCGAGCTGAGCCTCGCCAACCCGGCGTTCAGGCCGACCATCGAGACCGCGCTGATCGGCAAGCCGGCGGCCATCCTGCTGGTGGAATTCGCCGGCGCCGACCGCAGCGTGTTACTCGGCAAGTTGAGCGACCTGGTTGCGCTGATGGGCGATCTGGGCCTGCCCGGCACCGTCGTCGAAATGGCCGACGAAGCCCCGCAGAAGAACCTGTGGGAGGTGCGCAAGGCCGGCCTGAACATCATGATGAGCCTGAAGGGCGACGGCAAGCCAGTGAGCTTCATCGAGGACTGCGCCGTGCCGCTCGTTCACCTGGCCGAATACACCGATGCGCTGACCGAGGTCTTCGCGCGTCACGGCACGCGCGGCACCTGGTACGCCCACGCCAGCGTGGGCACGCTGCACGTGCGGCCGATCCTGGACATGCGACGGGACGGTGCCAGCCGCATGCGCGACATCGCCGAAGAAGCGGCCGTGCTGGTGCGGCAATTCAAAGGCGCCTACAGCGGCGAACACGGCGACGGCCTGTGCCGGGGCGAGTGGATTCAATGGCAGTTCGGCCCCAAGCTGAACGAGGCGCTGCGCGCCATCAAGACCGAACTGGACCCTTTGAGCCTGCTCAACCCCGGCAAGATCATCGACCCGCCGAAGATGGACGACGGCGCGCTGTTCCGCTTCCCGCCGGCCAGCGCACCGCAGCCCTACAAGCGCATCGAGATCAAACCGGTTCTGGACTGGTCGGCCTGGAACGTCAAGGCCGACCCGGTCACCGAGGCCACCACCGCACCCGGCACCGGCGGCGACACCACCGGCGGCCTGGCCATGGCCGTGGAGATGTGCAACAACAACGGCCACTGCCGGAAATTCGACGCCGGCACCATGTGCCCCAGCTACCGCGTCACGCGCGACGAACAGCATCTGACGCGGGGCCGCGCGAACACGCTGCGCCTGGCGCTGTCGGGGCAACTGGGCGCTGATGCGTTCACCTCGGACGCGGTCGCCGACGCGATGGACCTGTGCGTCAGCTGCAAAGGCTGCAAGCGCGACTGTCCCACCGGCGTGGACATGGCGCGGATGAAGATCGAGTTCACCGCCCACTACAAGGCGCGCCACGGCCACACGCTGAAAGACCAGCTGATCGCCAACGTGCCGCGGCAGATCCACGCGCTGGGTCGCATCGCAGGCATTGCC
>JANMZP010000293.1:0-34127 GCA_031383435.1 Betaproteobacteria bacterium
CCGCGAAGCCGTGTTGGGGTTGGTGACGATGAAGGAAGCGCTGGAAGACCCGTCGCGCCTGCTGTTCGACATCTGAGGCCGGCACCATGAGCAAGAACTTCGACGTCATCGTCATCGGTGGCGGGCCAGGCGGCTATATCGCCGCCATCCGCGCCGCGCAACTCGGTTTCCAGGTCGCCTGCATCGACGAATGGCAAAACGACAAGGGCGGCCCCGCGCCCGGTGGCACTTGCACCAACGTCGGCTGCATCCCCAGCAAGGCGTTGCTGCAGTCCAGCGAGCACTTCGAACACGCGGGCCACGCCTTTGCCGACCACGGGATTGGGCTGAAAGATCTCACGATCGACGTGGCGAAGATGCTGTCCCGCAAGGACACCGTCGTGAAGCAGAACAACGACGGCATCCTGTACCTGCTGAAGAAGAACAAGGTCAGCTTCTTCCATGGCCGCGGCGCGTTTGCCAAGGCCGTCGCGCCCGGTCAGGGTGCGACTTCCAATGACCTGGGCGGCTGGGAAGTCACCGTCGGTGAGGAGTCGCTGATCGGCAAGCACGTCATCGTGGCCACCGGCTCCAACGCCCGCGCTCTGGCCGACACCCCTTTCGACGAAGTCAATGTGCTCAGCAACGACGGTGCGCTGAAGCTGGGTTTGGTGCCCAAGAAACTGGGCGTCATCGGCTCAGGCGTCATCGGCCTGGAAATGGGTTCGGTCTGGCGCCGCCTGGGTGCCGACGTCACCGTGCTAGAAGGGCTGCCGACCTTCCTGGGCGCGGTGGACGAGCAGATCGCCAAGGAAGCGCACAAGGCTTTCACCAAGCAGGGTTTGAAGATCGAACTCGGCGTGAAGGTCGGGGCCATCAAGAACGCCAAGAAAGGCGTGACGGTCGGCTATGTGAACGCCAAGGGCGAAGCGCAGGAACTGGCGGTCGACAAGCTCATCGTGTCCATCGGCCGCGTGCCCAACACCATAGGCCTGAACGCTGAGGCGGTGGGCCTGAAGCTGGACGAGCGCGGTGCCATCGTCGTCAATGACGAGTGCCAGACCAACCTGCCCGGCGTGTGGGCGGTGGGCGACGTGGTGCGCGGGCCGATGTTGGCGCACAAGGCCGAGGAAGAAGGTGTGGCCGTGGCCGAGCGCATCGCCGGCCAGCACGGGCACGTCAACTTCAACACCATCCCGTGGGTCATCTACACCAGCCCCGAGATCGCCTGGGTGGGCCAGACCGAACAGCAATTGAAGGCCAGCGGCCGCGCCTACAAGGCCGGCACCTTCCCCTTCCTGGCCAACGGCCGTGCGCGGGCGCTGGGCGACACCACCGGCATGGTGAAGATGCTGGCCGACGCCACCACCGACGAGATCCTGGGCGTGCACATCGTGGGCCCGATGGCCAGCGAGCTGATCGCCGAATGCGTGGTGGCGATGGAATTCCGCGCCAGCAGCGAAGACCTGGCGCGCATCTGCCATGCGCACCCCAGCCTGAGCGAAGCGACCAAGGAAGCGGCCCTGGCCGTGGACAAGCGCGCCTTGAACTTCTGATCGCGTGTCGGTTCGCCAGCTGTACGAAGCCACGCTCCTGGAGCGTGGCTATCAAAGCGACGATGCGCAACTGCGCGCCGTCACTGCGCTGGAACGTTGCGAGCGTGAATGGGCCGACTACAAGGCCCGCCGCAGCAATGCGCTGACCAAGCTGATCAGCCGCCCGCCCATCCCGCGCGGCGTGTACATGTACGGCGGGGTGGGGCGCGGCAAGAGCTTCCTGATGGACTGCTTCTTCCAGGCGGTGCCGCTGACGCGCAAGACGCGTTTGCACTTCCACGAATTCATGCGCGAGGTGCACCGTGAATTGCAGGACCTGAAGGGCACGGTCGACCCGCTGGACGAACTGGGCCGGCGCATTGCTCGGCGCTTCCGGCTGATCTGCTTCGACGAATTCCATGTCGCCGACGTCACCGACGCGATGATCCTGCACCGGCTCTTGGTCGCGCTGTTCGCCAACCGCGTCAGCATCGTCACGACCTCGAATTTCCATCCGGATGGCCTGTACCCGAACGGCCTGCACCGCGACCGCATCCTGCCTGCCATCGAACTGTTGACAAGCAAGCTGGAGGTCATCAACGTCGACGCCGGTACCGACTACCGGCAGCAGACGCTGGCGCAGATCGACATGCTGCATTGCCCGCTGGGTGCCGCGGCCGACGCGGCCATGGATCTCGCTTTCGACCAGTTGGCCGAGGCGCGTGCCGAAGAGCCGGTGATGAACATCGAGCACCGCGAACTGCGCGCCGTGAAGCGCGCCGGTGGTGTGGTCTGGTTCGACTTCAAGACCCTGTGCGGCGGCCCGCGTTCGCAGAACGACTACCTGGAAATCGCCTCGCGCTTCCATACCGTGCTGCTGTCCAACGTGCCGCAGATGCCACCCCGCCTGGCCAGTGAAGCACGCCGCTTCACCTGGCTGGTCGATGTGCTGTACGACCGCCGCGTGAAGCTGGTGATGTCCTGCGCGGTGCTGCCCGAGGCGCTGTACACCGAGGGCCCGCTGGCCCACGAATTCCCGCGCACCGTGTCGCGTCTGCACGAGATGCAGTCGGCAGAATTCCTGGCGCTGGCGCGGCGCGATGTCGACACCTCGCTGACTTGAAGCCGCGCATGCCCGGCTTGATGGCCCTGCCCATTTTTTCACTGCTGTCGCTGCTGGCGGGGGCGGTTGGCGCACAAGGCCAGGACAGTGAACGCGAACGGCTGGGCGCAGAGCGGCAGGGGCTGCTGGCGCGCTTTGCGGCCGAAGAGCGGGCCTGCAGCGAGCGCTTCGCCGTGACGGCCTGCGTCGACGACTTGTGCATCCGCCGCCGGGCTGCGCTGGAGCCCCTGCGCGCGCGCGAACTGGCGCTGGACGACGCCGACCGCGAACAGCGCGCGCGCGACCGTCAGGCTGCGCGGGCCACACGGACCGCGCGGGCCAGCGGGGCGCAGCCGGCTTCAGCCGCGCGCTTCACGACGGCCAGCGACCCCGAAACGGCCGCCTCCCGCCCAGCGCCAGCGGTCACGGCCACGGTGCGCGAACCCGACGCGCGGCGCGCAGCAGACAGCCACCACAGCCGCGCGCTGCAGGCCGCTGAGCGAGCCCGCGCCGCCGCCCAGCGGGCGCGAACGGTGGACGACAAGCAGGCTGAACTGGCACGCAAGCAGGCCGAGCGGGCGGCCAGCGGCAAGGCGGCTTCGGCCTTGCCGGTGCCCGCAGTGGCGAGTGCAGCGGCACGCTGAACCGCCGGCTGCACCGCCGTTCAAGTGGCTGCGGTGCGTTCAGCGCAGTGGGTCGATGCGCACCAGCGCCAGCGACAGGTTGTCGCCACCGCCGCGGGCCCGCTGTCGGGCCTTGGTGATCAGCATTTCGCTGGCTTCACGCGGCGGCAGGGCGTGCAGGATGGCACCAATTTCCTTGGCCGTGAAGTAGTGCCACAGGCCGTCGCTGCAGGCCAGCATGGTGTCGCCAAACTCCAGCCGTTCGATGTGCCACAGCGTCACCGGCGGGTCGGCGTGGGTGCCCAGGCAGCCGGTCAGCAGGTTGGACTGCGGGTGCGTGTTGGCCTGCTCTTCGGTGATCTTGCCTTCGTCGATCAGGCGCTGCACGAAGGAATGGTCGATGGTACGGCGCATCATCTCGGCACCGCGGTAGTGGAAGACGCGCGAATCGCCGGCGTGGACCACATCACAAGCCAGGGTCGGCGTGACGCAGAACGCGGCCACGGTGGCGTGCGGCTCCTCTTCCGAGGTGATCGCCGTCAGCTTGATCATCAGGTGCGATTCCAGCACCACCTGGCGCAGCATTTCGGCGGTGTCGTCCTGCGCCGGCACATAGCGTTCGTAGATCTGGCGGCCGGTCAGCAGCACCTGGTCGGCGGCCTTGCGGCCACCGCTCTTGCCGCCCATGCCGTCGGCCACCATCGCCAGCACCGAGCCTTGCGCGCGCTGGTGGCCGATGATCTCGACCTGGTCTTGCTGGTACGCTCGGTCACCCCGGTGCAGTCCGGTTGCCGCGCTGACTCGAAAGGGTTGGATGGCGGCAGCAGACATGTCACGGAATATAAACCGACCCCCTATTTTGAAGTCGTGCCGCAATGGGCGAGAACCTCCATTCACCGCAGCGTCGCCTGATCGAGTTGCGCATGGAGCATGCGGATCTGGACGATCTCATCGACCGTGACCCGGACAGCCGCCCGGCCGACGAACTCGTTTTGCGACGGTTGAAAAAGCGCCGCCTGGCGCTGCGCGACCAGATCGCCCGGCTTGAGGCTGAACTCGATCCACCTGAGCCGGCGTGACGGGCTCCTTCGTGATGGACGACCTGCCGGCGGCGGTGGCACAGGCCTTTTCTGAAGATGGCCCGCTGGCGCGCAGCGACGCCGGCTTCAACCCGCGGCCGCAGCAAGACCTGCTGGCCCACCGCATTGCGCAGGCGGTGGTGGGCCGAGAAACGTTGGTCGCCGAGGCCGGCACGGGCGTCGGCAAGACTTTCGCGTACCTGGTGCCGCTGCTGCTGTCGGGTCGGCGTGCGCTGGTCAGCACGGCCACCAAGAGTCTGCAAGATCAATTGTTCCTGCGCGACCTGCCGCGTCTGGCGCAAACGCTGAACGTGCCGGTGCGCATGGCCCTGCTGAAGGGCCGCGCCAGCTACCTGTGCCGGCTGCGCCTGACCGAGGCCCAGACCTCGGGCCAGATGCCCGACCGCTACGCCACCCGCGCGCTGAACCGGGTGGTGCTGTGGGCGCAAAGCACGCGCAGTGGCGACATGGCGGAGGTTGAGGGCTTGGATGAACGGTCGCCGGTGATCCCGCTGGTCACCTCCACGCGCGACAACTGCCTGGGCACCGAATGCCCCGAGCACCGCAATTGCCACGTCATGCAGGCCCGGCGCGAGGCGATGGCGGCCGATCTGGTGGTGGTCAACCACCACCTGTTCTTCGCCGACCTGTCCTTGCGCGACAGTGGCGTGGCCGAACTGCTGCCCACGGTGGACATCGCCGTTTTCGACGAAGCGCACCAACTGGTCGAAGCCGGCGTGCAGTTCCTTGGCACCGTGCTGTCCACCGGCCAGGCCATCGATGTGGCGCGTGACGTGCTGGCGGCGGGCCTGCAGTTCGCCCGTGGGCTGGAGCCCTGGGCCGATCTGCAGGCCGGCATCGATGTCGCCGCGCGCGAATTGCGGCTGGCGGCGGCGGGTTCCATTCGCGAGGTGCGGGCGATGCTGAAGCTGCGCTGGGAAGAGCGCGCTGATGTCTTGCCAGAGCCCCTGCAAGACCTGGCTGAAGCCTGCCGTGCGGCCGCCGAGGCGCTGGCCCGCGTCAGCGAAGCCGCACCCGATTTCGCCAAGCTGGAGCAGCGCTGCCGCGCGCTGCTGACCTTGTGCCATCGCTTCACCGGTGAGACCTCGCCCGACCACGTGCGCTGGATCGACCTGACGCCGCAACAGGCACGGCTGGTCGAATCGCCGCTGGACATCCGCGAGATGCTGACGCAACAGCGCGAAGCCTCTTCGAAGGCCTGGATCTTCACCTCGGCCACGCTGGGCGACGACGAGGCGCTGTCCTGGTTCACCGCCAGCACGGGCCTGGAAGACGCCAGTCGCTTGCGGGTGGGCAGCCCGTTCGACTACCCGGCGCATGCGCGCGTGTGGGTGCCGTCGCGCATGCCGTTGCCCAACGCCCAAGGCCATCCGGCCGCCGTCGGCGCGCTGGCTGCGCGCTGCGCCATCGCATTGGGCGGGCGCACCTTTGTGCTGACAACGACGCTGCGCGTGTTGCCGCTGGTGGCCCAGGCCATCCACGACGAAGCCGCCGCGCACGGCTGTGAGTTGGTCGTGCTGGTGCAGGGCAGCGAGCCACGCCGTGCCTTGCTGCAGCGCTACGGCGACGGCCGCGGCTGCGTGCTGGTCGGCTCGCAAAGTTTCTGGGAAGGCATCGACATGCCGGGCGACGCGCTGCAATGCGTGCTGATCGACAAGCTGCCATTTCCGCCGCCCAACGACCCGCTGGTCGAAGCCCGCGTGCGGCAATTGCGCGAGCAGGGGCGCAACCCCTTCAACGACTACTTCGTGGCCGAGGCGGCGATCTCCTTGAAGCAGGGTGCCGGGCGCTTGATCCGCACCGAAACCGATCGCGGCCTGCTGGTGGTCTGCGACCCGCGCATGCGCCAGATGGGCTACGGCCGCCGCCTGTTGGCGGCACTGCCGGCCATGGGCGTGATCGGCGACGAGGCCGAGGCACTGGACTGGCTGTCCGCGTTGGCGTCAGACCACTGACGCCGCTGCACTCACCAGAATTTCCACCACGGCTTGGCCTGCAACGCGGTACCGGCCGTGACGTAGACGCTCTTGGGGAAGTTCTTGCGCAGCACGCGGTCGGCGTCGTCGCGCAACTGCGGCAGGGCCAGCTTGTCGTAGCTTTGCACCATGATGTGCAGCGCCTCTTCAATGGCCGGTGATTGCTGGAATTCGGTGACCGCCTGCTGGGCCCGCGCTGCGGCCGCGACGTACGCGCCCCGGCGGTAGTAGTAGCGGGCGACATGCACTTCGTATTCGGCCAGCGAGTTGATGATGAAGCTCATCCGCTGGCGTGCGTCCGGCGTGTAGCGCGACTGCGGGAACTGGTCCGCCAACTGCTTGAAAGCCTGGAAGGAATCGCGCGCGGCGCGCTGGTCGCGTTCCGACAAGTCCTGGCCGAACAGGCTGCCCAGCAAGCCCAGGTTGTCGTTGAAATTGATGGTGCCCTTCAGGTACAGCGCGTAGTCGAAGGCCGGGCTGGACGGGTTCAGCTTGATGAAGCGGTCGATGGTCGTGATGGCCGTGGTGCGTTCGCCGGATCTCCAGTTCGCATAGGCCATGTCGAGCAGGGCCTGCTGGGCCAGCAAGGAGCCTGCGGCCAGGCCTTCAACGCGTTCCAGGGTCTTGATGGCCCGGTCGTAGGCACCGGAATTCAGGTCGTCCTTGGCGTCTTTGTACAATCGTTCCGCGCTGCTTTGAGCCGGTTCGTCCTTGTTCGTGGTGCTGCAGCCAGCAAGTTGCAGCGTCAGGGCCAGCGGGGCCAGGATGGCCATCAGCGCGGAGCGCCACGTCAGGGAAACGGTCATTGCGGATGGTGTCAGTCGGCTCGAATAAGCAAGATTATAGGGAGCCGACCTCGACCCCGATGGCTGCGGCCAGCGCGGATGCGTTGCCCGACGTGACCGACTTGCACGAGCTTCAGGAGCCGGACGCGGAGCCCGAAACCCGCACGCTGAAGCTGACCGCTGCCCTGCATGCCGAGCGCCTCGACAAGGTGCTGGTGACGATGGCGCCCGAGTTCTCGCGCAGCCATCTGCAGCTGTTGATCGAAGGCGGCCATGTCCGCCTGGCGGGCCAGCCGGCCCTGGTTTCCTCGCGCCGCATCAAATCGGGGCAAATCGTTGAACTGGTGCTGGTGCCCACCGACGAGAGCCTGGCTTTCAGGCCCCAAGCCATGGACCTGGCGGTGCTGTTTGAAGACGAGCACCTGCTGGTCATCGACAAGCCCGCCGGGCTGGTCGTGCACCCCGCGCCGGGCAATTGGTCGGGCACCTTGCTGAATGGCCTGCTCCACCGCCATCCGGCGTCGGCCCAACTGCCGCGTGCCGGCATCGTGCACCGGCTGGACAAGGACACCTCGGGCGTGATGATGGTCGGCAAGACGCTGCAGGCTGTGACCGCGCTGACCCGCGACATCGCTGCCCGCGTGGTCCACCGGCGCTATGTGGCGCTGGTCCACGGCGTGGTTGACGGCGCGGCTTTCTCCATCGATGCGCCGATAGGCCGCGACCCGCGCGTGCGGGTGCGCATGGCCGTGGTGCCGGGCGGGCGGGCGTCGCGCACCGATGTGCAGGTGGTGGCCTCGATCGCTGGACGCGACGGCGTGACGGCGGTGCGGTGCAAGCTGCACACCGGCCGCACGCACCAGATCCGCGTGCACCTGGCGTCGCGCGGGCATCCGCTGGTGGCAGACGCTGTTTACGGCGGGCACATGCTGCTCGGCCTGGAACGTCAGGCGCTGCACGCGGTGTCGTTGCGGCTGGAACACCCGATCAGCCGCGCCCCTCTGGCCTTTGACTGCGCACCGCCGGCCGACTTCACGCAGGCCTGGTCGCAGGTCACCGAACTGCCGGTTGGCTGAGGCGCTCCAGGGCGGGCGCCGCGCCCAGATAGCCGCACAGGCTACAATGCAAAGAATCACAGCGCTGCTGGTACCCCAAGTGCCGCGCCTGTTCGACCCGCTGCCCCGTACCGGTCCCACCGGACCGTGCATACCTCCCAAGCCCCATCCCCGCGCCCCAGGCTCAGACCGCCGCGCGACCCGAACTTCGGATGTTCCCCCCCACGGACCTTCGCCTTGCGAGGTCCGCCAACCACCGCAGGCTATGAACACAGCTGAGGCCAAACGCGTCCTCGAGACCGCACTCATCTGTGCGTCGGCTCCCCTGCCTTTGCCGGAAATGAAAGCCTTGTTCGACGGCGAACTGGGCAATGACACGCTGCGCCGGCTGCTCGACGAACTGTGCCAGGACTGGCAGGACCGTGGCGTCGAACTGGTGGCCCTGGCCAGTGGCTGGCGCTTCCAGAGCCGGCCCGAGTTGCGCGTGTACCTCGACCGCCTGCACCCCGAAAAGCCGCCGCGCTATTCGCGTGCCGCAATGGAAACGCTGGCCATCGTGGCCTACCGCCAGCCGGTGACCCGGGGCGATATTGAAGACATACGCGGCGTGACGGTCAGCAGCCAGATCGTCAAGCAACTGGAAGACCGGGGCTGGATCGACGCCATCGGCTACCGCGAAGCGCCTGGCCGGCCGGCGCTCTATGCCACCACCAAACAGTTCCTCGACGACCTGGGTCTGGCCAGCCTGGACCAGCTGCCGGCCATCTCGGGCACCAGTGACGCCAGCCTGTCGACACAGGCCCTGGAAGCGCTGGAAGCCTCGGCGCCGCCTTTGATTGACGACCACCAGGGCAGCCTGCCGCTGGACGTCGACCTGCCCCCTCAACCGGATTTCCCGGACCCCTCCACTGAAACCCCACCCACTGCCCACCCGCATGAACCCTTCTGAAGCCGAACCCCTGCCGTCGGACATTTCGGCTTCCGACACCGGTGCCGAAGTGCCGACTGATAAGCCCAAGCGCAAGCGCGCGCCGCGCAAGACCGCCGCTGCCGCTGAAGGCGCAGTCAGCCCTGATGGCAGCGAAGCCGCTGTCCCGCAGCCAGTGCTGCCCGTGCCCGTGCCCGAGCCCGAGCCCGCTGCAGCGGCTGCTGCGCCTGCTCTCAAGCGCCGGCGCGCGCCGCGTGCCGAAGCTGTTTCGGCAGATGCAGAGGCACCCACGGTGCAAGCTGCTGAAGGCGGTGACCCTGTCGAAGGTGGCCGGCACGACACGCCCGGCGCAGCCGGTGAGCGTGGTGGCGCTGAAGCCGGGGTCATCGCTGAAGGCGCTGACCGCGCCGAGGGCGGTGACGGGATCGACGGCGCTGACAGCGCAGACAGCGCTGACGGCGCTGACGGCGCTGACGGCGGCGACACAGCCCCCGGCAGCCGCCGCAGCCGTAACCGTCGGCGCGGCCGCCGAGGCGGCGAGCGCGGCCGTGATGGCGCAACCGACGCCCTGCCGGGCGACGGCGCTGCCGAAGCGGCCGGTGCTGCAGCGCCGGGCCAGGTCTCTCGCGTACCGGCACCGGTGGTCGACGAAGTCTTCGCGCAGGTGTTGTCGGGTGAATTCGACGTTGAGCCCGCTGTTGCCGGCGCAGCGGCGGAAGGCGATGGCGCAGCTGACGGTCAGGGCCAGAGCGATGGCAGTTGCGAAGCCGAGGCCCAGGCCGCACCCAAGCGCGTGCTGGCCGCCGAGGCCGACGCGCCCAAGCTGCACAAGGTGCTGGCGCAGTCGGGCGTGGGCTCGCGCCGCGACCTGGAGCAGATGATTGCCGATGGTCGTGTCACGGTGAACGAGGAAGTCGCCCACACCGGGCAACGCATCTCTTTCGGTGACCGCATCAACATCGACGGCAAGCCGGTGCGTTTTCGCATCGCGCCGCCGCCGGCGCGGGTGCTGGCGTACCACAAGCCGGCCGGTGAAGTCGTCACCCACGACGATCCGCAGCAACGTCCCACCGTGTTCCGTCGCCTGCCGCGCCTGCAGCAGGGCAAGTGGCAATCGGTCGGCCGCCTGGACCTCAACACCGAAGGCTTGCTGCTGTTCACCAACTCGGGCGAACTGGCGAACCAGCTGATGCACCCGCGCTTCGGCGTGGAACGCGAATACGCGGTGCGTTCGCTGGGCGTGCTGGACCAAGCCGCCAAGGCGCGCCTGCTGGCGGGCGTGGAAATCGACGGCCAGACCGCCGGTTTCAAGAGCATCGAAGACGGCGGCGGCGAAGGCGTCAACCACTGGTACCGCGTCGTCATCACCGAAGGCCGCAACCGCGAAGTGCGTCGGCTGTTCGAGGCCGTCGGCCACGCCGTCAGCCGGTTGATCCGCATCCGCTACGGTTCGGTGGTGCTGCCGCGCGGCCTGAAGCGCGGTGCCTGGGTCGATCTGGACGATTTCGACCTGCGCAACCTGCGCCGTCTGGCCAACCCCCCGCGTCCTGAAGGCGTGCCGGAGGTGCCGGCCGCTGCGCGCGAGCAAGGCCCAGGCCCTGACGGCCCGGGCAAGCGCAACCGCAACCGGCGCGGTGGCAAACGGCGCGGCGACGAGGCAGATCGGGGCCCCCGGCCGGACCGCGTTGACGGCCCGCCGCGTGGCGACCAAGCGCCGCGCGGCGACCGTCCGCCCCGGCCAGATCGCCCAGATCGGCCCGCCCAGGCCGAGCGCAGCGGTCGCAACGACGCCGGCCCGCGTCCGCCGCGGGGCCCGCGCCAACCCCGCGAAGCCCGTGAACCGCGCGGCCCGCGTCCCGAGGCGGGCGAGGGCGGTGCCATTCCGAATCCGCTGCAGCAGACTTTCGACAAGCGCGCCATCCAGCAAGACCGTGCGCTGCGCCGCGACATGCCGGAAGACGGGCCGATCCCCAACCCATTGCAGCAGACCTACGACAAGCGGGCGCTGCAACGCGACCGCATGGTGCAGCGTGACATCCCTGAAGACGGCCCCATCCCCAACCCGCTGCAACAGACCTACGACAAGCGCTTTGCTGCCGGCACGCCGGGGCCCAAGCGCGGCAAGCCGGGCGGCGGCCCTGGCGGCAACAACCGCAACAGCGGGGGCCGCAATGGACGCGCCACGACGAAGAAGTCGGGCGGCGGCGGGGGCGGCGATCCGCAGCGCGTGCCCGACCCCATGCAGACTGCCATCGGCTTCATCGGCGGCGATGCTTTCCACCGCAAGAACAGTGGCGGCGGCGGTGGCCGTGGCGGCCCCCGTCGCGGTGGTGGTGGTGGTGGTGGCGGCGGCGGCAATGCCGGCGGCGGCAACCGTGGCGGCCCGCGCGGCGGTGGCGGCGGTGGCGGTGGGAACCGCGGCCCGCGCTGATCCGATCCCTATACCCATTCATCAACCCCGTCGACTTCGCAAGCTAGAATCGAAAGCTTTGCCAAGTCGTTGATTCAGGAGAACTTTTTATGGCTAATCTTTCCAATGTGGAACGCACCCTTTCGATCATCAAGCCCGACGCCGTCGCCAAGAACGTGATCGGCCAGATCTACAGCCGCTTCGAGGGCGCTGGCCTGAAGGTCATCGCAGCCCGCATGGCCCACCTGTCGCGTGGCGAGGCCGAGGCCTTCTACGCCGTGCACAAGGCGCGTCCTTTCTTCAACGACCTGGTCAGCTTCATGATCTCGGGCCCGGTGATGATCCAGGCGCTGGAAGGCGAGGGCGCCATCCTGAAGAATCGCGACCTGATGGGCGCCACCGACCCGAAGAAGGCCGAAAAAGGCACCATCCGCGCCGACTTCGCCGACAGCATCGACGCCAACGCCGTGCACGGCTCGGACGCTGCTGAAACGGCCGCCGCCGAGATCGCGTTCTTCTTCCCCGGCATGAACGTCTACAGCCGCTGACCCGGCATGGCCGTCAACCTTCTCGACTTCGACCTCGAGGGTTTGACGGCCTTCTGCGCCGGGCTGGGCGAGAAGCGCTTCCGCGCCGTCCAGCTCTACCGCTGGATCCATCAAAAAGGCCAGGCCGACTTCGAACAGATGTCCGACTTGGCCAAGTCGCTGCGCAGCAAGCTGGCCGGTGTGGCCAGCGTCGCAGCGCCACTGCTGATCAGCGAACACATCTCGGCCGACGGCACGGTGAAGTGGCTGTTCGATGTGGGAGACGGCAATGCGGTCGAGACCGTCTACATCCCCGAAGCCGACCGGGGCACGCTGTGCGTGTCGTCGCAAGCCGGCTGCGCCGTGGGTTGCCGTTTTTGCTCGACCGGCCACCAGGGCTTCAGCCGCAATCTCCGCACGAGTGAGATCACCGGCCAGCTGTGGTTTGCCGAGCACCGCCTGCGCGGCACCTTGAAATTGGCCGACGGCGTTCGGGCCATCGACAACGTGGTGATGATGGGCATGGGCGAGCCGCTGCAGAACTACGACGCCTTGGTGCCGGCCCTGCGCACGATGCTGGACGACCACGGCTACGGCCTGTCGCGCCGCCGGGTGACGGTGTCCACCTCGGGCGTGGTGCCGATGATCGACCGCCTGCGTGAGGATTGCCCGGTGGCGCTGGCGGTGTCGCTGCACGCGGGGGCCGACGGCCTGCGCGACAGCCTGGTGCCGCTGAACCGCAAGTACCCGATCGACGAACTGATGGCCGCCTGCCTGCGTTACCTGGAGGCCGCGCCGCGCGACTTCATCACGCTGGAATACTGCATGCTCGACGGCGTCAACGACAGCCCCGAGCAGGCCGCCGAGCTGGTGCAACTGGTGCGCCGCCACCGCCTGTCGTGCAAGTTCAATCTGATTCCGTTCAACCCTTTCCCCGCCTCCGGACTGTTGCGCTCACCGCTGGACCGCGTGCAAGCTTTCGCCCGCGTGCTGCAGGAAGCCGGCATCGTCACCACGGTGCGCAAGACGCGCGGTGACGACATCGACGCGGCTTGCGGCCAACTGGCTGGCGAAGTTCAAGACCGCACGAACGCGCGCGAACGGTTGGCCCGCCAGCGCACGGTGATTCCGATAGCGACAGCGACTGCGACAGCCGCCCCGGCGGCAGGAGGCCTGCGATGAGCAGCGGTTCGGCTTGGATGGCGCGGCCCTGGCTCGCCTTGGCGGCCTTGCTGGGGCTGTTGGCCGGCTGCGCCAGCGCACCGCCAGCGGCGACCGACCGCGAACCGCGCACGGTGTCCGACCAGACCGACCCCGAGCGGCGCGCCCGGGTGCGCCTGGAACTGGCCGGGCTGTACCTGGCGCGCGGCCAGAACAACACCGCGCTGGACGAAGTCAAACGCGCCATCGCGGCCAAGCCCGACCTGGCCGAGGCCTACAGCCTGCGCGGCCTGGTCTACGCCAGCATGGGCGAGCCTGTGCTGGCCGAGGAAAGCTTCCAGCGCGCCCTGCAACTGGCACCGCGCGACGGCGACGCGATGCACAACTTCGGCTGGTTCCTGTGTCAGCAAAAGCGCTACCCCGAAGGCGACGCGCAATTCAGCGCTGCCTTGCTGCAGACCCAGTACCGCGAGGTGGTGCGCACCTTGCTGGCCCAGGGCGTTTGCCAGGCCCGCGCCGGCCGTTGGACCGAGGCCGAGCGCACCTTGTCCCGGTCCTACGAACTGGACCCGTCCAACCCGGTCACGGCCTACAACCTGAGCGAAGTGCTGGCGCGACGTGGTGAATTCGACCGCGCCCGTTTCTACGTCGGCCGCATCAATGCAGTGCCCGAACTGGCCACCGCACAGAGCCTGTGGCTGGCGGCACGCATCGAACGCGGTCTGGGCAACCAGCAGTCGGTGCAAGACTATGGGCGCAGGCTGCTTGATCGCTACCCACAGTCCGATGAAGCATCCAAGTTCGAGAGGGGACGGTTCGATGAGTGACGTGCCCTTTGACGCCCGCAGCCCGGGCGACATGCTGCGCAGTGCCCGTGAAAAGCAGGGTCTGCACATCGCCGCGCTGGCAGCAGCCATCAAGGTGGCTCCGCGCAAGCTGGACGCGCTGGAGCACGACCGCTGGGACGAACTGCCCGACGCCACCTTTGTGCGCGCCCTGGCGCAGACCGTTTGCCGCACGCTGAAGATCGACCCCGCACCGGTGTTGGCGCTGATGCCGCCGGCGGGCGGCGTGACTTTCGAGCCGGTCCATGGCGGCCTGAACGCACCCTTCCGCGACCGTCCGGGCCGTGACGAGCCGGGCTTGTCACTGGGCGCGATCCGCCCGATGGTGCTGGCCGCCTCGGTACTGATGCTGGCCGCTGTTGCGCTGGTTTTCGTGCCCGAACGCTATTGGTCGGGGGCGGCGTTTCGATCCGCCGCTCCGGCCTCGGCCGCTGCGCTCACGCCTGCACCCGTGCCGGCCGCCTCGGCACCCCTTGGTGAAGCGCCGGCCAGCGGTGCGCTCAGCTCGACCGGTCTGTTTCCGCCGCCCGATGCAGTGCCCTCGATGGCCGCTGTGCCACCGTCGGCTGTGCCACCGTCGGCTGTACCGCTGTCCGCGACCGCTGCTGCCCTGCCGGTCCCTGTCGAGCGGCCGGCGTCGACACCGGCAACCGGCACTGGCGCGTTGCAGGTGTGGACCACTGGCGTGTCGTGGATCGAGGCCCGCGACGGCGGCGGGCGTGTGCTGCTGTCGCGCGTCGTGCAAGCCGGTGAACGGCTGGGCCTGGACGGCAGCGCGCCGATCCGGGTCACCATCGGCAATGCCGCCGTCACCCGCCTGGACTTTCGCGGCCAGCCGGTCGATCTGACGCCCAGCACCCGCGACAATGTGGTCCGCATCGAGTTGAAGTGACGCCCGTTCGGCCGCGCCCATCCGGCGCCATCACACCGAGGTTATTGCGATGAACGCACCCGAAGCGATCGACATCATTGACGCTGCCGCTCCTGCGCTGCGCCATTCCCGGCAAGCCCGCGTGGCCTGGGGCGACCACGTCGTCACGGTCGGCGGCGGCGCGCCGGTGCGCGTGCAAAGCATGACCAACACCGACACGGTGGACGCCATTGGCACGGCCATCCAGTGCAAGGAACTGGCGCAAGCCGGCAGCGAACTGGTACGCATCACCGTCAACACGCCCGAAGCCGCCGAGGCCGTGCCGCACATCCGCGAACAGCTGGACCGCATGGGCGTGAACGTGCCGCTGGTGGGTGATTTCCACTACAACGGCCACCGCCTGTTGACCGATTACCCGGCCATGGCGCAGGCGCTGTCGAAGTACCGCATCAACCCGGGCAATGTCGGCAAGGGCGACAAGCGCGACCGCCAGTTCGGCATGATGGTGGAAGCCGCCGCCAGGTACGACAAGGTGGTGCGCATCGGCGTCAACTGGGGCAGCCTGGACCAGGAACTGCTCGCCGACCTGATGGACCAGAACGCCCGCCGCCCGCAGCCCGTGGATGCCAAGCAGGTGATGTACCAGGCGCTGGTGCAATCGGCCCTGACGTCGGCCGATGTGGCACGCGAGATGGGCTTGAACCCCGACAACATCATCATCAGCTGCAAGGTCAGCGGCGTGCAGGATCTGATCAGCGTCTACCGCGCTTTGGCACGTCGTTGCGATTACGCGCTGCACCTGGGCCTGACCGAAGCCGGCATGGGTACCAAGGGGGCGGTGGCCAGTGCCACGGCCTTGGGCATCCTGCTGCAGGAAGGCATCGGCGACACCATCCGCGTGAGCCTGACGCCGCAGCCCGGCGAAGCGCGCACGCAAGAGGTGGTGGTGGCCTCGGAGATCTTGCAAAGCCTGGGTCTGCGCAGCTTCAACCCCAGCGTCACGGCCTGCCCCGGTTGTGGCCGCACCACCAGCACCACCTTCCAGGAACTGACCAAGCAGATCGATGATTTCCTGCGCGCCCAGATGCCGGTGTGGAAGACCAAATACCCCGGCGTCGAAGGCCTGAAGGTGGCCGTGATGGGCTGCATCGTCAACGGCCCGGGCGAGAGCAAGCACGCGGACATCGGCATCAGCCTGCCGGGCACCGGCGAAACACCGGCTGCTCCCGTTTTCATCGACGGGGAAAAGGCGCTGACGCTGCGCGGCGAGAACATCGCCGCCGAGTTCCACCAACTCGTCGAGCGCTACATCGAAAAGCGCTTCGGATCGGCCAACGCCGCTCTTTGACGCGGCCCGCCCTGCCGACCGCGCAACGGCGCAACGGCCCAACGGCGCCCAGCGCCTGTCATTCGGTGCCACACCCCGTGGCCTCCCGCAGCCCATTTGCCTGCTCACAGCACCGACACTTCTGCCATGTCTGAAAACAAGCCTGCCGCCAACGCGACCGCCACGCCGCTGCACGCGGCGAAAAGCCCATCACCGCTGGTCGCGGTGAAGGGCATGAACGACATCCTGCCGCCCGACTCGGCGCGTTGGGAATGGTTCGAAGACACCGTGCGCGGGCTGATGCACCGCTACGGCTATCTGAACGTGCGCACGCCCATCGTCGAGCCCACACCGCTGTTCGTGCGCGGCCTGGGCGAAGTCACCGATATTGTCGAGAAGGAGATGTATTCCTTCATCGACAGCATGAACGGCGATGCGCTGACGCTGCGCCCCGAAGGCACCGCCGGTGTGGTGCGTGCAGCGGTCGAGCATTCGATGCTCTACGACGGCGGCAAGCGCCTGTACTACATCGGCGCCATGTTCCGCCACGAGCGTCCGCAGCGCGGCCGCTACCGGCAATTCCATCAAGTGGGTGTTGAAGCACTGGGCTTCGGCGGCCCCGATGTCGATGCCGAAGTCATCCTGATGTGCCGCAGCCTGTGGCGCGATCTGGGCCTGACCGACGTGCGCCTGGACATCAACTGCCTGGGTCAGAGCGACGAGCGCAAGGCCCACCGCGCCGCGCTGATTGCCTACCTGGAACAGCACCAGGACGCGATGGATGCCGAGGCCCAGTCGCGCCTGCACAGCAACCCGCTGCGCATCCTGGACACCAAGAACCCGGCGCTGCAGGCGGTGGTCGAGGCTGCGCCCAAGCTGATGGACTTCCTCGGCGAGGCCTCGCTGCAGCACTTCGCTGGCGTGTGCCAGGTGCTGGATGCCGCCGGCCAGGCCTACCGCGTCAACCACCGCCTGGTGCGCGGCATGGACTACTACTGCCTGACCGTTTTCGAATGGGTCACCGACCGCCTGGGTGCCCAGGGCACGGTCTGCGGCGGTGGTCGTTACGACGGCCTGTCCGAACTGATCGGCGGCAAGCCGGCGCCCGGCATTGGCTGGGGCATGGGCATCGAGCGCGTGCTCGACCTGCTGCAGCAGTCGGGTGTTGAAGCGCCGCCGGTGGTGCCCGATGTCTATGCCATCGTGCCGTCGCTGGACGCCTTGCCGGTTGCGATGCAGCTCGCCGAAACCCTGCGCGCCTTCGGCCTGTCGGTGCTGATGCACGCGGCCGGCAAGGACAGCTGGGGCAGCATGAAATCGCAGTTCAAGAAAGCCGACGCCAGCGGTGCCCGCCACGCCCTGGTTTTTGGTGCCGATGAACTGGCCCGCGGCGAGGTGGCCTGCAAGCCCCTGCGCGATGCCACTGCCGCGCAAACCACCCGCGTCATCACCGAGGCCGCAGCCTGGGCGCATGAACTGCGCACCGCATAATCGCGGACTTTTTTCCCGAACACCTTGCCTCGCGCATTGACCTGAAGATCTGGACCCATGGCCACACAACTTGACCTGCAAGAGCAGGAACAACTCGACGCGCTGAAGGCGTTCTGGAACAAGCAGGGCAACCTGATCACCTGGGCGCTGATCCTGGTGCTGGGCGGTTTCGCGGCCTGGAACGGCTGGCAGTACTGGCAGCGTGAGCAGGCCCAGAAGGCCGGTGCCTTGTTCGAGGAACTCGACCGCGCGGCGCTGGCCGGCGACGCCGAAAAAGTGACGCGCGTCTTCGCCGACCTGAAGGAACGCAACCCCGGCACCGCCTACGCGCAACAGGGTGGTTTGTTGGCGGCCAAGGTGCAGGTCGCCAAGGGTCAGATGGATGCGGCCAAGGCCAGCCTGAGCTGGGTGGCTGAACACGCGGTCGAAGACGAAGTCCGGCAACTTGCGCGCCTGCGACTGGCCGGTGTGCAGGCCGATGCCCAGCAATACCCCGAGGCACTGAAGACGCTCGAGGCGGTGAAAGGCGAGGGCTTCCTGGCCCTGGCAGCCGACCGCCGCGGCGATGTGTTGATGGCGCAAGGCAAGCCTGCCGAAGCGCTGGCGGCGTACCAGGCCGCCTGGAAGGCGATGGGCGAGAAGGTCGAATACCGCCGCCTCATCGACGCCAAACTGACGGCACTGGGTGCCTCGCCGACACCGGTCGAGCCGGCCGCTTCGGCCGCCGGCACCGCCGCAACTGCCGCGACTGCCGCCTCGGGGGCAGGCAAGTGATGCTCGCGCGCGTGCTGACCGCCCGCCTTCGGACGCCGGCATGGGTGGGTTTGATGTTGGGTCTGATGGTGGGTCTGGGTGCCTGTTCGTCCGACAGGCCCAAGCCGACGCCGCTGCAGAACCTCACCCCGAAGATCGCTGCGAAGCCGGTCTGGAACGCCAGCATCGGCAGCATCGGCTACCCGATGGTGGCCACGGTGCGCAACGGCGTGCTCTTCGTGGCCTCGGGCAACGGTGAATTGCGCGCGCTGCAGGCCGAAACGGGTGTCGAAGTCTGGCGCGCCAGCGCGGGCAGCGCGATTGCCGCCGGCGTGGGCAGCGACGGCCGCTACACCAGCGTCGTCACGCGCGGCAACGAGGTCGTCACCTTCGACGCCGGCCGCGAGGTCTGGCGCAAGCGCGTGCCATCCAGTGTGGTCACGCCGCCGCTGGTGGCCGGCGAGCGCGTCTTCGTGATGGGTGTGGACCGCGCCGTGCATGCCTTTGATGCCGTTGACGGCCGCCGGCTGTGGTCATTGAGCCGCCCCGGCGACGCGCTGACGCTGGCCCAGGCCGGGGTGCTGAGCGCCTTCCGCAACACCTTGCTGGTGGGCCAGGGCCAGCGTCTGGCCGGCGTGGACCCGCTGCGCGGCACGGTGCAGTGGGAAGTGCCGCTGGCCGCACCGCGCGGGACCAATGAAGTCGAGCGCCTGGCCGATCTGCTGGGCCCGGCCGTGCGCGTGGGCGACCGCGTCTGCGCACGCGCCTTCCAATCGGCCGTGGGTTGTGCCGACGCGGCCAAGGGTGTCGTGCTGTGGTCGCGCACCGTGGGCGGCATCCAGGCCGTGGCGGCCGACGCCGAACAGGTTTTTGGTGCCGATGCCAGCGACCGCATCACCGCCTGGCGCGCTGACAGCGGCGACGTCGTCTGGACCAATGAGAAGTTGCTCTACCGCGGCCTGAGTGGTGCCCTGGCCGTCGGCCCCAGCGTGGTTTTCGGTGACAGCGAGGGCTATCTGCACTTCCTGGCCGCCGCCACCGGCGAACAACAGCTGCGCCTGCCGACGGACGGCAAGGCGGTCATCGGCACCCCGGTCCTGGCCGGCACCACGCTGGTCGTCACCACCCGGAGCGGCGGCGTCTACGCCTTCCGCCCGAATTGAAAACACACCCATGAAGCCGGTCATTGCCCTGGTAGGCCGGCCCAACGTCGGCAAGTCAACCCTCTTCAACCGCATCACGAAAAGCCGCGATGCCATCGTGGCCGACTTCTCGGGCCTGACGCGCGACCGCCATTACGGCGACGCGCGGCTGGGCGACCGTGAGTTCATCGTCGTGGACACCGGCGGTTTCGAGCCGGCCAAGCCCACCGGCATGGTGGCCGAGATGGCCAAGCAGACGCGCCAGGCCGTGGCCGAGGCCGATGCGGTGATCTTCGTGGTGGACGTGCGCGGCGGCCTGTCGGCGCAAGACCACGACATTGCCAACTACCTGCGCACGCAGCAAAAGCGCGTCTTCCTGGCGGTCAACAAGGCCGAAGGCATGAGCGAATCGCCGCTGCTCGGCGAGTTCCATGAACTGGGCATCGGCGAGCCGCATCCGGTTTCGGCGGCGCACGGGCAGGGTATCCGCAGCCTGCTGGAAGCGGTGCTGGAAGGCTTCGAGCCGGACAAGGAAATCTACGGCGACGGCCCCGACCAGAACCACCCGATACGCCTGGCCGTGGCCGGCCGGCCGAACGTTGGCAAGAGCACCTTGATCAACGCCTGGCTGGGCGAAGAGCGCCTGGTCGCCTTCGACCAGCCTGGCACCACGCGCGACGCCATCCACATCCCATTCGAACGCGAAGGCCAGAAGTTCGAACTGATCGACACCGCCGGCTTGCGCCGCAAGGGCAAGGTCTTCGAAGCCATCGAGAAGTTCTCGGTGGTGAAGACGCTGCAGGCCATTGCCGACGCCAACGTGGTGCTGCTGCTGCTGGACGCCACGCAGGGCGTCTGCGACCAGGACGCGCACATCGCCGGCTACATCCAGGAATCGGGTCGCGCGGTGGTCATCGCCGTCAACAAGTGGGACCTGACCGACGATTACCAGCGCCAGACGCTGCAGCGCTCCATCGAAAGCCGCCTGTCCTTCCTGAAATACGCACCGGTGCTGGAGATCTCGGCCATCAAGCGCCAGGGCCTGACGGCGGTATGGAAAGCCGTCTTCAAGGCCCACACCTCGGCCACGGTGAAGATGAGCACGCCGGTGTTGACGCGGCTGGTTCACGAGGCCACCGAACACCAGGCGCCGCGCCGTGACGGCCGCTTCCGGCCCAAGATGCGCTACGCCCACCAGGGCGGTTCCAATCCGCCGCTGGTGGTCATACACGGCACTTCGCTGGACCATGTCACCGAGGGCTACAAGCGGTTCCTGGAGGGCCGCCTGCGCGACCATTTCAAGCTGGTCGGCACACCCATCCGCATTGAAATGCGCTCGGGCGACAACCCTTTCGACCCCAAAGCGAAGTGATGCCGCTGGCCTGTCGGCGCACCGAATAGCCGCACCCCATCGCAGCGCGTTAACCCTGTGATACCGTGCACGCTTCCGCTTTTTCCTCTGATCCAACACGGAGAATATCGTGAGCAATAAAGGCCAACTCTTGCAGGATCCTTTCCTGAACCTGCTGCGCAAAGAGCATGTGCCGGTGTCGATTTATCTCGTCAACGGCATCAAGCTGCAGGGCCACATCGAATCGTTCGACCAGTACGTGGTTCTGTTGCGCAACACCGTGACGCAGATGGTTTACAAGCACGCCATCTCCACAGTTGTGCCGAGCCGCGCGGTGAGTTTCCAAGCCAACGAGCCCGGCGATCCGCAGCCCTGAGCCCTGGCGCGAGGCGCATCCCACCTTGAGTTCCGCAACTGTTAACGCCGCTGATGGCGGCGACGATGCGACCCGCGCCGTGCTGGTCGGCGTCGACATCGGTGGAGACCCCTCATTCGACGACACGCTCGACGAGCTGGCCTTGTTGGCCGCTTCGGCCGGCGATGTGGTCGTGGCCCGCGTCATTGCGCGGCGCAAGTCGCCCGATCCAGCCCTGTTCATCGGCAGCGGCAAGGCCGACGAGATCAAGGCGCTGGTGGCGGCCACGGCGGCCCACGGCGTCATCTTCGATCAGCCGCTCAGCCCGGCGCAACAGCGCAATCTGGAGCGTCACATGGGCGTGGCGGTCGCCGACCGCACCTCGCTGATCCTGGACATCTTTGCGGCTCGCGCGCAAAGCCACGAAGGCAAGTTGCAGGTGGAACTGGCGCGCCTGCAGTACATGGCCACACGCCTGGTGGGCCGCTGGAGCCACCTGGAGCGCCAGCGCGGCGGCATCGGCACGCGCGGCGGCCCGGGTGAGGCGCAGATCGAGCTCGACAAACGCATGATCGGCGAGCGCATCAAGAGCGTCAAAGAGCGCCTGGAAAAGGTCAAGCGCCAACGCAGCACGCAGCGCAAGGCGCGCGAGCGCCGCGGCACCTTCCGCATTTCGCTGGTCGGCTACACCAACGCCGGCAAGTCGACGCTGTTCAACAACCTCGTCAAGGCCCGGGCCTACGCGGCCGACCAACTCTTCGCCACGCTGGACACCACCACCCGTGCGCTGTGGCTGGGCGAGGCACAAAGTTCGGTCTCGCTTTCCGACACGGTGGGTTTCATACGCGACTTGCCCCACAAGCTGGTCGAGGCTTTCGAAGCCACGCTGCAGGAAGCGGCCGACGCCGATCTGCTGTTGCACGTCATCGACGCCGCCAGCCCCTTGATGGCCGAGCAGCAGGCTGAGGTGGACCGCGTGCTGGAAGAAATCGGCGCCGGTGCCGTGCCGCAATTGCTGGTCTACAACAAGTGCGACTTGCTTGAGGATTCCCTGCAGCCCCGCGAGCCCGTGGACAGCATCGAAGCCCATGCCGGCCTGCGCCGACAGCGGGTGTTTGTCAGTGCGCGCACCGGGCAGGGCCTGATCGCCTTGCGCGAGGCCATTGCCCAGGTGGTAGTGGCCCGCTTGAATGCAGCGACTATCGCCCCACCTGTGACGCTGCCCGACGGCAGCACCTCCCAACCCCTGGTTGCCGGCCACTGAGCCGTCAGCCACCCTTTGATCACTTTCCGATCGCATCCCCATGAGTGACCTGCAGTCCCTTCACTTTGGCTCCCGGCTTGGTGCCCTGGCCGGTGCAGCCCGCGCGCTGGCTTTCGGCCTGTGGCCACGCCAGCTGACGCGGCGACCGGCCGGTGACACGCTGATCCACAACAACCGTGGTGACGGCCCGCCCGATCTGGACGAGTTGTGGCGTGACTTCAACCGCAAACTGACGGGCCTGTTCGGCGGCAAGGGCGGCGGTGGTGGCAACAGCCCCAAGCGACCGGAAGAGCCTTCTTCCGGCGGCCCTTTTCAACCCGATATCAAGAGCGCCGGCATCGGCGTCGGCCTGATCGCCGGTGTCGCCCTGCTGATCTGGTTGGGCAGCGGCTTCTTCATCGTGCAGGAAGGCCACCAGGCCGTGATCAGCACTTTCGGCAAATTCAGCCACACCAAGGACGCCGGCTTCCAGTGGCGTTTCCCGTACCCGGTGCAGGCCCAGGAGATCGTTGCAGTGACGCAGCTGCAGTCTGTCGAAGTGGGTCGCAATTCGGTGGTTCAGGCGACAGGCCTGAAAGACTCTTCGATGCTGACCCAGGACGAGAACATCGTCGACATCCGCTTCACGGTGCAGTACCGCCGAGCGGACCCGCGGGCCTATCTGTTCGAGAACAACCGGCCCGACGAAGCCGTGGTGCAAGCCGCTGAATCGTCGGTGCGCGAGATCGTCGGCCGCAGCCGCGTCGACCTGGTGCTCTACGAACAGCGCGACGCCATTGCGGTCGAACTGGTGAAGTCGATCCAGGCGCAACTCGACCGCCTGAAGTCCGGCATCGTCGTGGCCAACGTGAACATGCAAAACGTGCAAGTGCCCGATCAGGTGCAAGCGGCCTTCAACGACGCGGTCAAGGCCAGCGCCGACCGCGACCGCTTCAAGAACGAAGGCCAGGCCTACGCCAGCAACGAGATTCCCAAGGCGCGGGGCACCGCTGCCCGCTTGCTGGAAGAGTCGGAAGGCTATCGCTCACGGGTCGTTGCGCAGGCCGAGGGCGATGCGCAACGCTTCCGTTCGGTGCTGACCGAATACGAAAAGGCCCCGGGCGTGACGCGTGACCGGCTGTACATCGAAACCATGCAGCAGGTCTATTCCAACGTCACCAAAGTGATGGTCGACAGCAAGGCCGGATCGAATCTGCTCTACCTGCCATTGGACAAGCTCTTGCAACAAGGCGGCAACTTGCCCGTTGCCGCAGCACCAGCCGCCGCCACCGCTGCGCCAGCCGCAGCAGCGGTAGACCCCACCGGCACCCAGAGCGTGGACATCCGTTCACGCGATGGCACCCGCACCCGTGAACGCGAAGGCCGCTAGGAAGGCCCATGACCATGAACCGTATCGGACTTGTCATTGCTGGCGCGCTGATCGCGCTGATGTTGGCCACCAGCAGCCTCTTCATCGTCGACCAACGCCAGGTCGGCGTGGTTTACGCCCTGGGTGAAATCAAGGAAGTCATCAACGAACCGGGCTTGCATTTCAAGCTGCCGCCGCCCTTCCAAAACGTGGTGTTCCTGGACAAGCGGGTGCAGACGCTGGACAGCCCCGAGACGCGGCCCATCTTCACCGCCGAGAAGAAAAGCCTGGTCATCGACTGGCTGGTGAAATGGCGCATCGCCGAGCCGCGACAGTTCATCCGCAACAACGGCGTGGACTTCCGGAATCTGGAGAGCCGTTTGTCGCCGGTGGTGCAGGCCGCGTTCAACGAAGAGATCACCAAGCGGGATGTGCGAGGTGTGTTGGCCAAAGAGCGCGAGGTCGTCATGAAGGACGTGCGCACGCGGCTGGCCGATGAAGCCAAGGCCTTTGGTATCGAGATCGTCGACGTTCGGATCAAGCGCGTCGACTTCGTTGCCGACATCACCGACTCGGTCTACCGGCGCATGGAATCCGAGCGCAAGCAGGTCGCCAACGAACTGCGTTCGCAGGGCGTGGCCGACGGCGAGAAGATCAAGGCCGACGCCGACCGCCAGCGCGAAGTCATCATCGCCGAGGCCTACCGCGACGCGCAGAAGATCAAGGGCGAAGGCGACGCGAAGGCCTCGGCCTTGTATGCCGATGCCTTCGGTCGCAATGCCCAGTTTGCACAGTTCTACCGCAGCCTGGAAGCCTACCGCGCGACCTTCCGCACCAAGGGTGACGTGATGGTGCTCGACCCCAGCAGCGACTTCTTCCGCGCGATGCGGGGTGGCGGTTCAGGCGACGTATCGGCGGCACCGCGCGGCCGCAAGTAGCCGCTTCGCCAGGGCCGGCAGCGCGATGCTGCCGGCAGTCAGCCACCGGCCGTTGTCGATCGCGGATTTGGCGAAGCCGGTGGCTGCGCCGCCTACAATGGCGCTTTCATTTTCGGTGCATCCAATGCTCTCTGCGTGGCTACTGCCCGAGCACATCGCTGACGTCTTGCCGGCGCAGGCGCGGCGCGTTGAAGACCTGCGGCGGGCTTTGCTCGACCGGGCGCTGGACTATGGCTTCGAGCTGGTCATGCCGCCCCTGCTGGAGCACCTGGAATCGCTGCTCTCGGGCACCGGGCGCGAACTCGACCTGAAGACCTTCAAGCTGGTCGATCAGCTCAGCGGTCGCATGCTGGGCATTCGAGCCGACACCACGCCGCAGGCCGCGCGCATCGACGCCCACCTGCTGAACCGCGAAGGCGTGACGCGCCTGTGCTACTGCGGCCCGGTGCTGCACACGCTGCCTGCCGGCTTGTCGGCCACCCGCGAACCGCTGCAGTTCGGGGCCGAGATCTTCGGCCATGCCGGGCTCGAAGCCGATCTGGAAGCGGCCGAATTGGCGCTGGACAGCCTGGAGCTGGCACGCGTCGGCCCGCTGGTCATCGACCTGGCCGACGCCCGCGTCTTGCGTGGCGTGCTGGACGGCGTGCCGCTCAATGCGGCGCAACTGCAGGCGGTGGTGCAGGCCCTGTCGGAGAAGGACGCCTCGGCACTGGACGCGCTGACCCGCGACATGCCAGCGGCCGCGCGCAGCGGCTTGCGTGCGCTGCTGCGCCTGTACGGCGGTGACGAGGTGCTCGCAGCTGCGCGGGCCGTCTTGCCGCCCGGCCCGCTGATCACCGCCGCGCTCGACCAACTGGAATGGCTGGCCGCCCATCTGCGCGCCGTGGTGCCGGGTCTGAAGATCGGATTCGATCTGTCGGACATGGGCGGCTATGCCTACTACAGCGGCCTGCGCTTCGCGGTTTACGGTGCCGGCAGCAGCGACGCGCTGGCCCGCGGCGGGCGCTACGACGAGGTCGGCGCGATCTTCGGCCGCAACCGGCCGGCGGTGGGCTTCAGCCTCGATCTGAAGGCCTTGGCCGAGGTGGCGGGCCCGTCGCCTGCGCCAACAGCCATCCGCGCACCATGGGGCGAAGAGCCCGCTTTGCGTGCCGCTGTGCGCCGCTTGCGCGACAGCGGGGCGACGGTTCTGTCCCTGTTGCCAGGCCACGAATTCGAGGCCCAGTCGTTCGCTTGCGATCGCGAACTGGTGCAGGTCGATGGACATTGGGTACTGCGCGCCTTCGGCGCTGCCCGCCCGCTCTGAAATCTAAAGGAAACTGCAAACATGCAAGCAGCCGTTCGGCCCGGTGCGGGTCGCAATGTGGTGGTCGTCGGTACCCAATGGGGCGACGAAGGCAAGGGCAAGATCGTCGATTGGTTGACCGATCACGCCCAAGGCGTGGTTCGTTTCCAGGGCGGTCACAACGCCGGCCACACGCTGGTCATTGCCGGTCGCAAGACCGCGCTGCAACTGATCCCCTCGGGGGTGATGCGCGAGGGCGTGGCCTGCTACATCGGCAACGGCGTGGTGGTCGACCCCGCGCACATGCTGCAGGAGATTGCCCGCATCGAAGCGCTGGGCATCGACGTGCGTTCGCGCTTGTTCCTGTCTGAAGCCTGCCCACTCATCCTGCCTTTCCACGTCGAGCTGGACCGGGCCCGCGAAGGTCGCCGTGAAAGCAGCGGCGACGGCAAGATCGGCACCACCGGCAAGGGCATCGGCCCGGCCTATGAAGACAAGGTAGCGCGCCGCGCGCTGCGCGTGCAGGACCTCAAGCACCCGGCGCGTTTCGAATCGAAGCTCCGCGAACTGGTGGAATTGCACAACGCCGAACTGGTCGGTTTCCTGAAGGCGCCCGCGCTGGACTGGAAGCCCATGCTCGACGGCGCGATGCAGGCCGCTGAACACCTGCAGCCGCTGATGGCCGACGTCGGCTACCGCCTCTTCAACGCCCATGCGGAAGGTGCCAACCTGCTGTTCGAAGGCGCGCAAGGTACCTTGCTGGACATCGACCACGGCACCTACCCCTACGTCACGTCCAGCAATTGCGTGGCCGGCAATGCGGCGGCCGGATCGGGCGTCGGCCCGGGCATGCTGCACTACATCCTGGGCATCACCAAGGCCTACACCACGCGGGTGGGCAGCGGGCCGTTTCCGACCGAGTTGGACATGGACGCGCCGGGTTCGGTCGGCCACCACCTGTCCACCGTCGGTCAAGAACGTGGCACCGTGACGGGCCGGGCACGTCGCTGCGGCTGGCTGGACGCGGCCGCGTTGAAGCGCTCCATCATCATCAACGGCGTGTCGGGCCTGTGCATCACCAAGCTCGACGTGCTCGACGGCCTGCCTGAAATTCTCATCTGCACCGGCTACAAGCTAGGCGCTCAGGTGCTGGACGTGTTGCCGATGGATGCCGACGACATCGCGGCCTGCGAGCCGATCTACGAATCGATGCCGGGCTGGCCCGAGACCACGGCAGGCCTGACGAACTGGGAGCAGTTGCCGGTCAACGCCAAGCGCTACCTGGAGCGCATGCAGGTGCTGATTGGTGCGCCCATCGACATGGTCTCTACCGGACCCGATCGCGTGCACACCATCTTGTTGCGTCACCCCTTCCGCGCTTGACCTTGCGCGACCACCGGCTGAATTTTTAGGAGATACCCAGCATGCTCACCGACGACGGCAAGCACTTGTACGTGTCCTGGGACGAGTACCACTTGCTGACCGAAAAGCTGGCGCTGAAAGTGGCTGCATCCGGCTGGCAGTTCGACCAGATCCTGTGCCTGGCGCGCGGCGGCATGCGCCCTGGCGATGTGCTGTCGCGCGTCTTTGACAAACCGCTGGCCATCATGTCCACCAGTTCCTACCGGGCCGATGCCGGCACGATCCAGGGCCGCCTGGATCTGGCCAAGTACATCACCATGCCCAAGGGCGAACTGGCCGGACGCGTGTTGCTGGTCGATGACCTGGCCGACACCGGCGTGACGCTGCAGGCGGTGGTGGAACGGCTGCGCGGCATGCCGGCGATCAAAGAGCTCCGCGCCGCTGTGTTGTGGGTCAAGGGCGTCTCGACCTACCAACCCGACTACTCGGTCGAAACGCTGCCCACCAGCCCGTGGATCCACCAGCCCTTCGAGGAGTACGACAACCTCCGACCCGAAGGGCTGGCGAAGAAATTCGCTGTTTGACGAACGAAGGAAAGGCCGGCTTGTTGTGCAACATGCCGGCCTCGCAATCAGGTCGTCCACAAAAACAAAAGGCCGGTACTTTCGTACCGGCCTTCAATCAAACTTGGTGCCCAGAAGAGGACTCGAACCTCCACGCCGTTAAGCGCTAGTACCTGAAACTAGTGCGTCTACCAATTCCGCCATCTGGGCGACGGGAACTTAGGACTATACCATCAAAGAAAACAAAACATCAAGCGCTCCGAACAGCGGAGTTGCAGTGCTGGGCGAATTCGACGGCCGCGTCGAAGGGCACCGCGACGGCCATGGCCTGGTCATTCCCGACAATGGCGACGCGCCGGTCTATCTGGCGCCGCAGGAAATGCGCAGCGTGCTGCACAAGGACCGCGTCCATGTGCGCGTGCTGCGTTACGACCGCAAGGGTCGGCCTGAAGGTCGGGTGACCGACATCCTCGAGCGCCGCAAGACGCCGATCATCGGCCGCCTGCTCCATGAGAGCGGGCAGTGGGTGGTGGCACCCGAAGACAGCCGCTACGGCCAGGACATCCTGATTCCGAAGAACGCGATTGCAAATGCGACGGTGGGGCAGGTCGTGGCGGTTGAGCTGATCGAACCGCCATCGCTGCATTCGCAGCCGGTTGGCCGGGTGGCCGAGGTGCTGGGCGAGATCGACGACTCGGGCATGGAAATCGAGATCGCCGTGCGCAAGTACGAGGTGCCCCACGAATTCACGCCGGAAACCCTGGCACAGGCCGCCGCGCTGCCCGAGAAATTGCGCGCCGTCGACCGCAAGAACCGCGTCGATTTGAGCGACGTGGCCCTGGTCACCATCGACGGCGAGGACGCACGCGACTTCGACGACGCGGTCTACTGCGAGCCCTTCAAGCGCGGCCGTGGCAAGAGCGCTCTGGAAGGCTGGCGGCTCATCGTGGCCATTGCCGACGTCAGCCATTACGTCAAACCCGGCGAGCCGCTGGACGAAGACGCCTACGAGCGGGCCACGTCGGTGTACTTCCCGCGCCGCGTGATTCCGATGCTGCCCGAGAAACTGTCCAACGGCCTGTGTTCGCTGAATCCGAACGTCGAGCGTTTGAGCATGGTCTGCGACATGCTTGTGACCAGCGATGGCCGCATCGAGGCCTACCAGTTCTACCCCGCCATCATCAATTCACATGCCCGGCTGACCTACACCGAAGTGGCGGCCGTGCTGGCCAACACACGTGGCCCGGAAGCGCAGAAGCGGGCTGATCTGGTGCCCCATCTGCTGCACCTGCACGAGGTCTATCGCGCGCTGTTGAAACAACGTGCGAAACGCGGTGCGGTCGACTTCGATACCACCGAAACGCAGATCGTCTGCGACGACAACGGGCGCATCGAAAAGATCGTGCCACGCACGCGCAACGAAGCCCACCGGCTGATTGAAGAGGCCATGCTGGCGGCCAATGTCTGCTCGGCCGAGTTCATTGCCACGGCGGAACACCCCAGTCTGTTCCGCGTGCACGAAGGCCCGACGCCTGAGAAGCGCATCGCGCTGCAGGCGACCTTGAAAGCGCTGGGCGTCAGCGCCCATCTGAGCGACGAACCCAAGCCCGCGGAGATCCAGGCCATCGCGCAAGCAACGGCCGGCCGGCCCGATGCGCAGCAGATCAGCACGCTGTTGCTGCGCTCGATGCAGCAGGCCGTCTACACGGTGCACAACGCCGGCCACTTCGGTCTGGCTTACGAGGCCTACACGCACTTCACCAGCCCCATCCGGCGCTACCCGGACCTGATGGTCCACCGGGTGATCAAGGCCATCCTGGGCAAGCGCCGCTACCACCTGGTGGCCAACGCCAAGACGCGCACGCCGGAGGTTCGCAAGTGGGGCAAGGGCGGCAAGGTGCAGGGCAAGGCGCCCAAGCCGATGACGGCCGAAATGGCCTTGTGGGAAGCCGCCGGCGGCCACTGCAGCGCCAACGAGCGGCGGGCCGACGAGGCCTCACGCGACGTCGAAGCCTGGCTGAAGTGCCGCTACATGCGCGAGCACCTCGGCGAGGAGTTCTCGGGCACGGTCAGCGCGGTGGCGGGCTTCGGCTTGTTCGTGACGCTGGATGCGCTGTACGTCGATGGCATGGTGCACATCACCGAACTGGGTGGCGAGTACTACCGTTTCGACGAGGCGCGCGGCGAGTTGCGCGGCGAGCGCACGGGCATCCGCTATGCCGTGGGCACGCGGGTGCGGGTGCAGGTCAGCCGGGTCGATCTTGACGGCCGCAAGATCGACTTCCGCATGGTCCGCGAGGACGAAGGCGAGAAGCCGCCGGCGCGCACCGAGCGCAGTCGACCAGCGGCCAGTGGCGCGGTCAGCGCGGTGGCCGAATTGGCGCAGGTGCGTGAGGCCGACCGGCTGCTCAAGGCCACGACGCGGGTCGTCAAGGCCAAAGGTGTGCCCGAGTCGTCCCGTCGGAGCCGCAAGCCCGGTCCGCAACGGCCGGCGCCCAAGCCCAGAACGCGTCGCTGACGCGAACGGGGCCTGCTTCAGGCCGCCGTTTGCGCGGCGAGCGCCTCGATCAGGTCGGCGGCGCGCAGCGGCCCCGCGTTGCCCTGCGCGCGCCAGCGGTCGGCCGCTTGACCGTGCTGGCCCGCCGCCATCGCGGCGAGGGCGGCCACCGCGGCGGCATCGGCGCTGCGGGCTTGCGACCACAGGCCCGCCGTCCAGCCCGCCAGCACGTCGCCCGTGCCGGCGGTGGCCAGCGCGGCATTGCCGCTGGCGTTGATGCGCGGCAATTCGCCGGGGGCGGCCACCACGCTGCCCGAACCCTTCAGCAGCACCGTTGCGCCATAGCGTTCGACGAGCCGGGCCGCTGCTTGCAAGCGATCGCCCTGCACGGTCTTGGCGTCGCATTGCAGCAGGCGAGCGGCCTCCAGCGGATGCGGCGTCAGCACCGTGGTCCAGCCGCGGGCTGCGCGGGCTTGCAATTGCTGCTGCAAGGGTGCTTCGGCGGCAATGGCATTCAGCGCGTCAGCGTCCAGCACCAGCCAGCGCACGTGGTCCAACAGGGCAGGCAGCACGGGCCGGACCGCCACACCGCCACCGCAGCCGCAGAGCACTGTCGTGGCCGCCAACACCGCTGGGTTGGCCTGCCACCAGGCGTTGCGGCCCATCAGCTCGGGGCGTGACGGGTCGGTAGGCGTTGCTTGGGTGTCGAGCAGGCTGCAGAACACCCGGCCGGCACCGGCGGCCAGTGCTGCCCGTGCGGCCAGCCAGGCCGCGCCGACCATGCCCGGTGCGCCGCCGATGACGGCCACGTCGCCATAGCTGCCCTTGTGGCTGGCGAACGACCGGGTCGGCAGTTCACTGGCCCCCGTCAGCCAGGCGCTGGCCGGGCCGGCCTCGACACCCAGGGCATCGAACCACATGCGCCCGGCGTGGTCGCGCCCCGCGCCGGTGTAGCAGCCCGGTTTGATGGTCAGCAGGGCCAGCGTGTCGGTGCAGCGCGCTGCTGCGTCACCCAGGCAAGCGCCGGTGTCGGGGTGCAGGCCTGAGGGGATGTCCAGGCCCAGCGTGCTGCCGCGGTGCCGGTTGATGGTCTGGATGGCGGCAGCGAGGGCGCCTGCCGGCGCGCGTGTGGCACCCAGGCCGAGCAAGGCGTCGATCAGCAGGTCGTCCGGCGAGGCCTGCGGCAGCAGGCTGCTGGTGATGGCCACGCCAGCTTGCTGCGCCAGGTGCAGCGCAGCCTGCGCAGCGGCCGGCAAGCGCGCCGCTTCTGCCAGCAGGCACACGCTGACGTGCACCCCGGCGGCGTGCAGGTGGCGGGCGGCGACGAGGCCGTCGCCGCCATTGTTGCCCGGTCCGGCCCACACCTGCACGGCGGCGTGTGGCGCCAAGGCCCTGGTCAGGCGCGCTGCGGCCAGCCCAGCGCGCTCCATCAAGGCCGGCTCAGGCCGTTTCGCGGCGGCTGTGGCCTCGGCCCGGCGCGTGGCCTGGGCGTCGTGCAAAAGCCAGGGCGTGGCACCGGCCTTGATGCGCACCGGGTGGGGAAGGGCAGCAGCGGTCATCTGCAGCATTGTGCGACGCTGGGCTGGTGCAAAGCGGCCCACTGCAGCGGGCGGTTCGACCGGTCAACGCAAGCGCGCGACACCCAGACCGGTGATGTCGAGTGGTGCCTCGCGCCCGCTGATCTGCTCGGCCAGCACGCGGGCCGAACCGCAGGCCAGCGCCCAGCCGCTGCCGCCGTGGCCCAGGTTCAGCCAGACGCCGGGTGCGCCGCTGGCACCCAGCACCGGTGGGCCGTCGGGCAGCATCGGCCGCGCGCCCTTCCAGTGCTGCGCCTCGCGGGTCCAAGCCGCGCCAGGAAACCAGTCGTCCAGCGTGCGGTACAGCGTGCGCAGCGGTGCGGCGGCGATGTCGTCGACGCGACCGCCCAGTTCGGCCAGCCCCGACACGCGGATGCGTTGGCCGAGCCGGCTGATGGCGATCTTGTGATGCTCGTCCATCACCGCCGCGCGCGGTCCCGGCGGCGGCATGCCGTCGACATGGCGCAACGGTGCGGTCACCGAATAGCCGTGCACGGCGGCCAGCGGCAGCCGCACGCCCACGTCGTTCAGCACGCGGTTGGCCTGCACGCCGGCGCAGACGACCACCGCATCGAAGGTTTCGTCGGCGGCATCGGCCAGCGCCACGCGCGGCGCAGCGCCGGCGGCCACCTGGCGCACGTCGGTGTCAAAGCGGAAGCTCGCGCCCAGGCGCTGCGCCTGCGCTTTCAGAAGGTGCGCGAAGTGACGGCAGTTGCCCACGCCGTCTTGCGGCAGGTGGATGCCGGCATGCAATGCCGTTGCGGTGTGCAGGCCCGGTTCCAGGCGATGGCAGCGCGCCGCGTCGACCACCTCATGGGCCACGCCCAGGTCTTGCAGCACGGCCAGGTTGCTGCGCGCCGCCTTGAGATCACGCTCGGTGCGCAGCAGCACCAGGAAGCCGGGTGCCTGTTCGAATTCCAGGCCCAGGTCGCGCGTCAGGCCCAGCAGGCGATCGCGGCTGAACTGCGCCAGGCGCAACATGGCCGTGCGGTTGGCCGCGTGCACGCGCGGGCGGCAAGCGCGCCACCAGCGCCACATCCAGGGCAGTTGCGACCAGGCGTTGATGCCACCCAGGCGCACCGGCGCTTGCGCGCTCAACAGGTGGCGCAGGGCCTTCCAGCCCATCCCCGGCGCGGCCCACGGCCCGACATAGCCGGGGGCCAGCACGCCGGCATTGGCGAAGCTGGCCTCTTCGGCCACGCTGCTGCGGCGCTCGAAGACCGTGACCTCATGGCCCAGCAGGGCCAGTTCATAAGCAGTGCTGACGCCAACGATGCCGGCGCCGATGATGGCCACTCGCAATTGCGGGTTCCTGTCGAGGATGGGAGGAGGTGAATTGGGCGGGCAACCCGCCGTCAGGCCAGCCGCCGGGGGCCGACGGGGACGAGCGAGCGTGCTAGAATCCTTCGGTTTGCCTCAGAGCACTTTTGCATTGCAGCAAATTTGCATCAAAGGCAGATAAATCGCGAACCCGACCGTACCAAGGTGTCGCTGCACTGAAAACCCACATTCTGGAACGTCGCAAGACAGACCACAACGTGTTCGTTTCAGCAGTGATCAAGCGGCGGGATTCTAGACTCAACCTTCGGAGTTTCCATGACTGTCTCCATGCGCGAAATGCTGGAAGCGGGTGTCCATTTCGGTCACCAAACACGCTTCTGGAACCCCAAGATGGCCCCGTACATCTACGGCCATCGCAACAAGATTCACATCATCAACCTCGAGAAGACGCAGCCGCTCTTCGAGGACGCGATGAAGTTCATCCGCCAGTTGTCCGCCAAGCGCGGCACCATCCTGATGATCGGCACCAAGCGCCAGGCGCGCGAGGTGATCGCCATGGAAGCCGGCCGTTGCGGCATGCCCTACGTCGACCAGCGTTGGCTGGGCGGCATGATGACCAACTTCAAGACCGTCAAGGGTTCCTTGAAGAAGCTCAAGGACATGCAGGCGACCAAGGAAGCCGGCACCGAATTGATG
>JANMZP010000008.1:0-59662 GCA_031383435.1 Betaproteobacteria bacterium
TCGAACAGGTCCAGCTGGATCACGCTGGCATGGGTCTGGAAGTCGGGCGCGCTGTCGTGCAGGGCCTGCAGGCTGCGCCGGGTGCGGGCCGTGGTGGCGCTGTCCAGCCCGTGCCCGGCCTTGTCACCGGCGTGGCACACCAGTGCCACGGCCATGCGCAGCAGGCCGCTTTCGAAGCGCCGCGCACTGCCGGCATCTGCGGCTGCGGTTTCGGCCCGTTCGTAGGCTTGCAATGCCATGGTCAGCGAGCCTGCACTTTCTGCCGCCAACCCGTCACGGGCCTGCAATTGCGCCTGGCGCTGCCAGGCCAGGCCCGTCAGGGTCAGCCGCTCCACCGTGGGTTGCAGGGCCACCAGGGTCTGCAGTTCGCGCAGGGCGAGCGCCAGTTCCTCGCGCAGCGGGCCGTGCGCCGCGTTGGCGCCGTCCTGGGCCACGCCGGCTTTGCTGGCACCGTTGGCGCCCGGGTTCTGGGCCATCGCCCAGGCGCGTTCCACCTGCAGTTTGCCCAGCTGTTCGTGCGCCCTCAGCGAAGCGCTGGCGTCGTCGGCGCGCAGGGCGCGGCCGTACCAGGCGATGGCGGCGTCCAGGTCCTGTGCGGCTTCCCAGGCCACACCGAAGGCTTCGGCCACTGCGCCCATGCTGCCCCAGGTGTCGCCGTGGTGGTCCTGCAGTTCACGCAGCTGGCTGCGTGCCTGCGTTTGCTGGGTGGCCAGGTCGCCGGTGGCGTAGCGGGTGCGAATGGCCAGGTCTTCCAGCACCAGGGCCAGGCCGGCGGCCGAGGCGATGCCTTCGGCCACACCCCCGCCGGCGGGGCCCGGGGCGGGTTGACGTGCAGCTTGGGCGTCGCCGGTGCCCCGGCGGAAGGTCCAGTTCGGGTCGCCATAGCACTGGTAGGCCGCCCAGGTCTTGCTGCCCGGCACGCGCGTCCAGGTGTCTTCCCGCGCCTGACCCACGGCGTCGATGAAGGGCCGGCCGGCCAGCAGTGCGCTGTAGAAGCTGGTGGCGAAGATCTCGGCGGCGTCGTCGTCCACCGCCCAACCGGCGGCCACCACGCAGCGCACACCCATCTGGATCAACGCGTCGGCCATCCCGGCGGCGAAGGCCACCGGCTCTTTCACGCTGAGGGTCTGCTTGGCGTCATGACCACCCAGGTGGCAGCAGTTGACGAAGACCAGCTCGGGCACGGTTTCCAGCTTCTGGATTTCGTCGGGCCCCAGGAAAACGCCCTGCGACAGCACCACGCCGCCTTTGGACAGCAAGGCGCCGGTCTTCGTGTCGATCTGCTTGGGCGCACCGTGGCCGGCCACGTGCACGATGCGGTAGGGCCGCGCCATCAGCGCACCGATGATCACGTCGAACTCGTCGTCTTCGACCAGCGACTGCAGCAGTTTCGGCGGCACACCACCCGGCCCGCCGAGCAACTGCGCCACCGCCTGCGCTTCACGCTTGGCGCCTTCCAGCGGCGGGTAGACCGGGGCTTCCTGGTCGGGCCCACCCTCGACCTGGATGGGGGGCGCGCCGCCGGTGTTGGGCGCGCCGATGACCAGCACCGCATCTTCGGCGTTGGCGTCCAGCGGGTTGTTGCGGAAGGTCTCGGTGCTGAGCGTGCGCAGCAGCTGGGTGCGGATGGACCAGGGCCGCAGCGTGCCCGCGACCAGCCTGCTGCCGTCAGCCGCGTCGGTGTCCAGCAGTTCCCAGGGGATGGGCGCGGTGCGGTCGTCCAGCTTCAGCACGGCACGGTCGGTGCCGCTGAGGAAAGGCTTCAGCTCCAGCGGCACCAGCAGCTGGAACAGCGTATGGCCCAGGCGCGGGTCGCTGCTGCGCGCGGTGGCCGCGCGCTCCACCAGCTTGCGCACCAGCGTGGGCTGGGTGTGCTGGGCGCGCACCTCGCTGCGCGCCCGCCGGGTGTCCAGTTCGAAGGCGATACACCCCTCGCTGGCGCCAGTGATGCTGATCAGGTCGTAGTTGGCACCGCGGTAGCCGCTGTCGGGCTGGCGGCGCAGCGGGCCCACGCCGCTGGTGATGCGTTCGTCGATGGCATAGGCCTTGGGGTTGGCTTCGGCCAGCAGGCGCAGGCCGCGCCAGGCCTCGGCCGCGCGGTCCAGGTACCACTCGACGATGACGAGCCGCGTGATCAGCGGCCAGCCGGTGCCGGCCAGGCGCTGGTTGGCCAGCCACACGCCACGCGCGATGGCCCGCGCCGCACCGCCGGCCGAAACACCCAGACCGCCGCTACCGATGAGGGTGGCTGCCAGTTCGACGGCGGAGTCGGGCCCGTGCCCGGCCTCGTGCGCGCGCTGCGACCAGGCCTTCGCGCCCTGGCTGACGGTGGTTTCCAGGTCAGCCGCTGTCAGGTTGCCTTCTTCACCCAGGCCGACCACGATGGCTGCCGCCGGATGGGGCGGCTGCCACGGGTTTTCCGGGTCGATCTGGCGGTTGAAGAAGGTGCGTTGGGTGCCGGTGTCGCTGGGGTACAGGCCGGCCCGCAGCGACTGCGCCATCACGCCGCCCAGGTGGCGGTCAACCACGGCTTCGGTGCCGGTGAGGCTCAATGAACGGTAGTGGCCGATCATCAGCGGCTGCTTGACGAAAGTCAGGTTGCCGTTGAGCACCGTGACCTGCACTGGCGGCAGCGTGCCGCGCCCGGTGCGGGCGCTGCTGGCGGCCTCGGCCTCGGCACCGCCCGGGCGGCTGAACACCGTGCCCTCGCCACCGGCCGGCAGCGCCGAAGCCGGTCGGCGCGAAGGCCGGTTGCGCCGCAGCACGGCCGGGGTCTGGGCCGGTGTCTGGGCCGTTGCGGGGCCGCCGCGCGTGGCCGCTGTCACGGGGGTGGTCAGCGTGGGCAGGCGTGAGGTGGTGCCGTGCACCAGCAGGTCGGCAAAGGCGTCGAAGGCCCGCTGCGCGCTGGGCAGGCTGCCGTGTTCGCAGTTCAGCTTCCAGGTGCGCACACCCGGCAGCAAGGCCGAAGCCAGCGACACGCGGCCGTCGCCGTCCGCCGATTCCAGGTAGGTGAAACCGTCGGTGCCAACCTCGAAACCCACTGGCGTGGCGGCCGCCTGCCCCACCACCAGCAGTACCTTGTCGACGCAGGCCTTGATGGCGGTGCCGACCTGCGCGTCCAGCTTGGCGCGCAGGTCTTGCGCCTGTTTCAGCACGGCCTGCGTCGGCACGCCCCAGGTGTAGACCTGGCCCATCGCCTCGCCCGCGTAGCGGTGCCACCAGTTCTTGTCTTCTTCGCGCTTCACGTCGTCGTCGGCCAGTTGCTGCCAGGTGCTGGCCACGGCCAGGCCCTGCTTGTCGTCCAGCAGGTTGGCCTGCAACTGCAGGAAGCCGGGCATCTGCGCCATCAGGCTGCGGGCCTTGCGGTTGGCGAAGGGCGAACCGATGGCCGCCAGTGCGTTGCCGAAGGTGTCGTCGCCCGACAGCACCTGCATCGGCGCCCACGAGCCGCCGTTGGGCGTGCCCAGCATCACGAAGCGGGCGTCGGCGTGCGCCATCAGCCGGTTCCAGGTGGTGGGGTCCACCAGTTGCAGCGTGCGCGCCAGCAGGCCACCCATCGAGTGCGCCAGGATGCGCACCGGCTGCTGGGTGGTGGCGCGCGCGTCCAGCGCCACCTTGATGCGGGCGGCCAAGCGCAGTGCCTCTTCCTGCAGCGGCCGGCGCCAGTCGTAGCCGAAGGGGATGACCTCGTGCGAGGCGGCCAGGTAGGCCGTCAGGTTGCTGTAGACGGCGCCGATGGGGCCGTCTTCCTGCACCCCGTCGGCGCCGCCGGGCTGGTAGGCCAGGCGCTCGAAGCCGCCGATCAGGCGCGCGCTGAGCCAGATGCGCGCAGCGGCGTCGGCCGTGCCTTGCTTGAGGTTGCTGCCCAGGATGCCCGGCAACACGAAGACCGCCGGCTTGCGCGGGTCGGGCGGGCTGGCTTTGGCCTCGTCGAACAGGCCGCGTGAGCCCCGTTCGCCGCTGGCGTCCTTGCCGGCCCAGGACATCGGGCCGATCACCTCGAAGCCCGCCGGCGGCAGGCTGTCGATCAGCGCGTGCACCACGGCGTTGGCGGTCTTGTCGTTCTCGAAGTAGGCGAAGTGGGTGACCGCCGGGCCCTGGTCGAGCAAGAAGGTGGCGCCACCGGCGCGCGGCGCGCCGCCGTACATGGAATTCGTGTTGACGACGATGTCGTTGTCCGTCCAGTAGTAGGCGTCGGCCAGCAGCGACTTCAACCAGCTGCCGATGGTGCTGCCATGCTGCAGATCGCCCGCCACCACGCGCAGGTCGCCGGGAATGGGCTGCGGCGCGGCGTTCAGCCAGTTCACCAGCGGCGAGCCGGGCATCATGGCCGCCAGGCCGGGGATTTCAGACGGGTCGGCGCGGCGGCGGGCCACCTCGCCGATGAAATCCACCAGCCCGGGCAGCAGCGGCAGGCCGGCCGCTTCCAGCGTCCACTTCAACACCGACACGTAAGCGTCGAGCCGCTTGGAAGCCAGCAGCGTGCCGCGCGCCGGGCAGGCCACACGCACCACGCGTTCCACCTGCACGTTCTTCAGCTTCACCTGCTCGGCCAGGTCGCGCAGTTCGCGCTGCTGGCCGGCGTAGGCGGGGTCGGCGAAGCAGGCGCGGTCGGCGTCGGTCAGCACGCCCTTCACGCCAGCCAGGCGGGCCAGCACCTCGGCCACCAGGCCGCCGCGCGAATGGGTGACCAGGTGCAGCCGCGCGCCATTCGGCAAGGCGTCGACCAGGGTGCGCGCATTGGCGATGGGGCTGGCGCCCAGCGTGGGGTGGTCCAGCGCATAGACGCGCTGGCCATAACGCTCGAACAACTGGGCCACGCCGCTGCCGTGGCCCAGCCACAGCTTGCCGAAGGTGCTGACGGTTTCGACGAAGGTGCCGTGCAGCAGCACCAGCATGGGTTCGCTGGACGGCGGCACCTCGGCCAGCTTGCGGCCGCTGTCCTTGAGCTTGTCCAGCCGGTCGGGGCGCAGCGCGTAGACGCCGGCATCGACCTGGCTGTCGACTTTCTTCACCACCACGCTGGCCGCGAAATCGGCGGCCTGGCCCTTGAAGGGGCTGGCCAGGATCTGGAAGCCCGAGACCAGCACGCGGCCGATGTCGGACAGGTCGCGGGTGCCAGCGCCGACGCCGGTGCCCAGGCCGGCGCCGGGCCATTGCAATTCCAGCGCCACCGGCACGTCGTCACCGGCTGGGCCGCCGCGTGCCGTGCTGGCCGACTTGGCGCCGCGCAGCAGGTCGCGCGCGGTGGCCGGGTGCAGGTACAGCACGGGGCCGTTTTCGATGTGCAGCACCACGATGTCTTCGCCCGGCACGGCGGTGGCACGCACCGGCGCACCGCCGTCGCGCTGCACGCCCACGCGCACCGAGGCTTTCACCAGGCCGGGCATGGCCGCCGCCGGCAGCCCGTCGCCGCCCCGTGAGGCAGCCGCAGTCACGATGGGCCCGCTCATGCCGGGCACAGAGAAGGTGATGGGCAGGGTGTCGGTGGTGGCCATGTCAGCGGGACTCCTGGTGCGTCGGGTCGCCACCGCGTGTTCACGGGGTGACGGGGTGTCGAGCATCGGGGCAAATCACGCGGCGGACAAGCCTTGGCGTCTACCGACTTGGGGATTGCTTCAGCGGCCGGCGGCCCGGCAGACCGCGAGCCGGCCGCCGGTCAATCGGGGCGTGCGTTGTCCGGCGCTTCGCGCGCCTGCAGTTCGCGGATCTCGCGGTGCGTCAGCCGGTGCACCTGCACGGTCGCCACGCCGGCCAGCACGCCCAGCTTCAGCGCAGCGGTGTAGCTCAGGTCGATGACGCGGCCGGCGGAAAACGGCCCGCGGTCGTTGACGCGCACGACGATTTCGCGCCCGTTGGCCGGGTTGCGCACGCGGGCGTAGCTGGGGATGGGCATGGTGCGGTGGGCCGCAGTCATCGCGTACATGTCGTAGGTCTCGCCGCTGGACGTGGGCAGGCCGTGGAACTTGCGGCCGTACCAGGAAGCGCCGCCGGTTTCGTCCAGCGGCAGGTCGGCGGTCAGCGGCACCCAGCGCTGGCCCAGCAGTTCGTAAGGCTTGTTCGGCCCGCCCACGCGCAGCGGCTCCACGCGCGGTCGGGCGTCGGGCGTGCTGGCCAGGTTGGGTGGGGGGTTGGCCCCCGGGCCGTCGCGGCCCGGCGACAGGCCCGGTTTGCTGGCGCAGCCTGCGAACAGTGCGGCGCACGTCAGCAGCCATCCCAGAACGCTGGTGAGGCCCCGCCCCTCACCCTGGCCGTGCGCCCAGGGCGTGGTCGGCATCAGGGCGAGGCGGCGCGTGAGGCCTGCGCGTGCAGCAGTTCCACGCGTTCGCGCTTGAGCAGCTTGCCCAGGCGGTCGGCGTCCTGGATGTCGATGGCCACCGGGTGCCCCAGCTTGGGTGAGTACCAAACCGTGCGGCTCCATTTGGTGCTGCGCAGGCCGTCGGAAGCCACCTCGTAGGCCCAGCCGCTGCTTTCGATGGGCAGCACCTCGAATTCACCGGCAGGCGTGTCGATCTTCTGCGCCTTGCCCACGTTGGTGGAGCCCTTCCACTCGACCTCGGTGGAGCGGCCGTTGGCGTGCTGGATGGTTTCCGTGAAGCGCAGGTCGCGGCTTTCGCCGTACTTGGGGTTGGACCACCACAGGTCCTGCGAGGGCTCGAACTGCGAGACGGTGCCGTCGGCGTTGGCCAGCTTCTTCAGCCGGCCTTGCGCGTCCATCGCCATGCGTTGGCCGTTGGCCAGCATCTGGCCGTCGGGCAAGACCTCTTCGATGGCCGTGGTGTAGCGGCTGATGACCTCGTCTTTCCAGGTGTCCATCACCTGGTAGGTGTAGGTGTCGCCCTCGGCGTAGCCGTAGGCGTTCGTGCGCGGCGTGTAAGCCGGGCGCTCGCCGCCTTCGGGATTGCGCACGGTGCGCTGGTCCGGCGCTTCCAGGCCGGGCTTGCCAGCCTTGGCCGCGCCGGTCGGGGCTTGGACACCGGCCGGGCCGAGCGGGCTGCTGGCATCTGCCGCGCCGTTCACGTTGCCGTTGGCTCCGGTGTTGGCGCTGCCGTCGGGGTTGGCATGGGGGTTGGCGCGGCCGGCGTTGGCCAGCGCCTTGGCCGTTGCAGCCGATGTCGGTGCCGCTGCGGCCAGCGCGGCCGGGCTGAACTGTTCCACCGGCAGGTCGCCGCTGGCGGCGGTGGCGACAGCGCGTGCGGGCGCCCGGACTGGCCCGCCCAGTGGCGTGTTGACCGGTGTGGCACCCGGTACGCCCAGGGGCGCGCCCAGCGACGCGTTCAAGGGCGCGGCCGGTGCCAGCAGCGGCGCGGCAAGCGGTGTCGCTGCGGTGGCCGTCGGTGCAGCGGCAAGCACGGCGGATGTCGCTGTGGCCTGGGCCGCCCGGTTGGCCGCGAGCTGTTGCACGGCCGCAGCGGCCTGCGGCTCACCGGCCGAACTGGACAGCGAACGCGCACCCAGCGCCACCATCTGCCCGGCCACCGAACCGGCCGCGCCGAGTGCGGTGGTGGCCACGCTGACGGTGGCGGCGGCTTCGGCGGCCTTGGCCATCACGGCAGCTGTCGCCACGGTGGTGGCCACGCCGGCCACCGTGCCGGCCACGCCAGCGGCGGTGCTGATGGCGCTGCCCACGCTGGCGGCTTGCGACAACAGGCTGCTGGGCGGGCGTGGTACGTCAGGCAGGCCGGATGTGGAAGGTGCTGGCGGCGTGTCGGCCACGAGCTTGCGCGCCGAATTGGGCCGCATGTTCTCATTGGCCGATTGGCCGGCGTTGGCGGTCGAAGGGTTCTTCGGCACGCGTTCCAGCACCTCGGTCACCGACTGCTCGCCGACGGCGGCGGCGCCGGCACCTGTGCCTGTTGCACCGGTTGCAGCGGCCGTGCCGGCCGACGACGTGGCCGTGGCCGCCGCCGAGGATGCCGTCTGCCGGGTCAGCGCGCGGCCGGCCTGGCTGGCCAGTTCGCGGGCAATTTCTTCAGGCGTGCGCGGAATCACATCCAGCAGCGAAGCCTCGGCCAGCTCTTCGTTGTCGGTGTCGCCGGCGATCCACAGGTCGTTCTGGCCCAGGCTGCCGTCGTACAGGCTGCGGTGGGTGGCGCGCAGCACTTCGGGCGCGCGTTTGCGAACCGCCAGCAACTGGGCCACCAGCGCGCGGGCGAAAGGCGAGGCCGCGATTTCTCGGGCGTCGGTAGGCGGCGGGTTGGGCAGCGCGCCCACGGCCGGCACGTCTTGCGTCTTGCCCAGGGGGTGGCCGAAGAGCGCCATCATGCCGGGCGGCAGCTTTTGCGCTGTCAGACCCGTTTCGGGCAGGCCGGCCAGCGCCGGGTTCTGGTAAGCCGCGTCCACCACCAACAGGCGCGGGCTGTTGGACGGACCCATCAAGGCATCCACCACATCGGACACGGGCACGCCGGTCTTCAGCCACTGCGCCTGGCGCTCGGCCAGCGGCAGGCTGCTGTCCAGGTTGCTGTCACGGGGCAACAACAAATTCTGGCCCTGAACCTGAACGCCCAGGCCCGTGACGTACGCAAAGCCCATGCCGCCGGGTTGCAGGCGGTCCTGGAATTCCTTCAGTGCGGCGCGCAAGTCGGCGCTGCCCACGTCTTCCCGCAGCATCACGATGAAGCCGCCTTCGCGCAGCGCAGCCGCCACCGACTGGGCGTCGCGCCCGGCGCTGTCCACAACCTGGCGGGCGCCCACGGTGGCAATGCCCACCACCAGGGCCAGCCGCTGCCGGCCCAGGCCCATCAGGGCGGTGGCGGCGCGCACCGGGCGGGGCACAGCCAGACCCAGGTCGCGCAGTTCGGGCAGCTTGAAGTCGGCGCGGGGCGCGCCGGCGCCGATGGTGTCGCCAGGGCTGGACGCCGGTGCCGCAGTGGTTTTCGCCTCTGCCGCAGCAGGCGCTTGCGCGGCGGGTGCGCCAGGTGACAGCGATGCCGTTGGCGTGCTTGCTGGCGTCTGGGCCTGCGCCCAAGCCGCCATCAGGCACAGGGGCGCGATGGCCCAGTGCCGTTTGACGGCCGGAAAAGAGGTCTTTCGAATCATGTGTGCCACCCTTGCCCGGCGCAGTGTAGCCAGCCGGACACGGACTGTGACAGACGGTCACCGGCCCAGCATCCACCGGTCAAGGGGCCGCCAGCCCCCGCGTGGCGCGTGTGCGGTGCGGCTGGCTCAGGCGGCCAGAGCCGTTTCAACAGGCGCGCGTTGGCTGAGGAAGGCGGTGCAGTCGGGTACCGACAGCGGCTGGGCGATGAAATAGCCCTGCACGGTGTCGCAGCCCAGGCGGCGCAGGAATGCCAGTTGCGTGGCGTTCTCCACGCCTTCGGCCACCACACCCAGGCCCAGGCTGTGGGCCATCTGGATGGTGGCGGTGCAGATCGCGGCATCGTTGGCATCGGTCTCGATGTCCATCACGAAGCTGCGGTCCAGCTTCAGGCAGCTCAGCGGCAATTGCTTCAGGTAGGCCAGGCTGGAATAGCCGGTGCCGAAGTCGTCGATGGCCAAGGCCACGCCGATCGCGCGCAACTGGCGCAACAGGGCGGCGGTGCGGCCCGGGTCGCGCATGGCGACGCTTTCGGTGATTTCGAGTTCCAGCGCCGCGCCCGGCAGGCCGTGCCGGCGCAGAGCCTGGGCCACTTGCTCAGGGAAGGCGTCGCCCCGCAGCTGGTAGGCCGACAGGTTGACGGCCACGCAGAGGTCTTGGTGGCCGGCCGCACGCCACAGCGCCAGCTGGCGCAGCGCTGCTTCCAGCACCCAGGTGCCAATGGCTTCGATCTGCCCCGTTTCTTCGGCCACCGCGATGAACTTCAACGGCGGGATCAAACCCATCTCGGGGTGCTGCCAACGCACCAGGGCTTCCAGGCCGACGATGCGCTGGCTGGCCAGGTCCAGCTGCGGCTGGTAGTGCAGAAACAGCTCGCCGCGTTCGATCACGCCGCGCAGGCCGGCTTCCAGCGCCAGGCGGTCTTGCGTGGCCTGGTTCATGGCGGCGGTGAAGCACTGGGCGTTGTTCCGCCCAGCGGCCTTGGCGTGGTACATCGCGGCGTCGGCGTTTTTCATCAGCGTGTCGGCGTCTTCGCCGTCGGCCGGGAACAGCGCGATACCGATGCTGGGCGTGGAATGCAGTTCGTGCCCGCGCACCGCATAGGGCCGGCCCAGCGCAGCCAGCACCTTGGCGGCCACGGCGGCGGCGGCGCGCGGTGCGTCCCGGCCGGTACCGGTCAGGACCAGCACGAATTCGTCGCCGCCCAGGCGGGCCACGATGTCGCTGTCGCGCACCAGCGCGCTCAGGCGCCGGCCCACTTCCACCAGCAGGCCGTCGCCCACCGGGTGGCCCAGGGTGTCGTTGATGTCCTTGAAGCGGTCCATGTCGATGAACAGCATCGCCAGCTGGCCGCCGTCGCGGCGGGCGGCGGCCATGGCCTGTTCCAGGCGGCCGTGCAGCAGCACGCGGTTGGGCAGTTGGGTCAGCGTGTCGTGGTGCGCCAGGTGGCGGATGCGGTCTTCGGCCGCCTTGGCCTCGGTCACGTCGATGGAACTGGCGATGTGGTGGGTGACCTCGCCGCGGGAGTCGCGCAGCACCGAAACCGTCAACCACTTCGGGTAGACGCGGCCGTCCTTGGCGCGGTCCCAGAGTTCGCCGCGCCACAGGCCGGTGGATTCCACGCACAAGCGCATGGCCTCGACATCGGCGGCGGTGGTCAGCGAAGAATTCAGCCTGCTGACCAGCTGGCCGACGATCTCGGCCGGCGTGTAGCCCGTCTGGCGCACGAAGGCCGGGTTGACCTCGACGATGCGGTGCTCGCGGTCGGTGACCATGATGGCCTCGCCGCTGTGCTCGAAAACCTTGGCCAGCAGTTCGATGCGCTGGCGCGCCTGGCGGTTCTGCCGCCGCAGCCGCCACAGCACCGTGCCGCCAGCGCCATAGAGCAGCACCATCCCCAGGCACAGGGCGACCACCGCGCGGCGCTGGGCGTACCAGTCGGCCAGGTAGTCCTCGGCGCCCGCGCCGACGATGACCACGAGCGGCACGATGTCCAGGCGGCGGAATGAGAAGGTGCGGGCCACGCCGTCCGCCAGGCGGGCGGCGCGGTAGGTTGCGCGGCCGTTGCCGCTGTTCACCAGGCTGCGCAATTGCGTTGACACGCGCTGGCCGCCCACCGCTTCGGCCTCGGCACCCGGGGCCTCGGGGAATCGCGCCAGCAAACCCAGGTTCAGGTCGCGCAGGACCACCATGCCGTTGGGCCCGGCGTTGACGGCCTGCAATTGGCGCTGGAAGTAGCTCAGCGGCACGCCCGCCCCGACGGCACCGGCAAACTGGCCATCGGTACCGCGGTAGCGGCGGCTCAGGGAGACGATCCAGCTGCCCGAGACCCGGCTGACCACGGGGCCGCTCATGTACAGGCCGACGTCGGCTTGATCGCGTTGCGCGATGAACCATGTGCGGTCGGCAAAGCTGATCGGCCGCATGCCGGCGGCCACCGCGCCCTTGCCCAGAATCAGGTTGCCCTGGGCGTCAGTGACGCGCAGACCTTCCAGCTCCACGCGGTTGGCGATCTGTGAACGCAAGTGGGCGTTGGCGACGGGCGCGCTGATCTCGCCGCGGGCCAGCTGCATTTCCAGGTGGTCGACCACCGAGTTCAGCGCCATGTCGATCTTTTCGACGTTGGCCGACAGGCTGCGCTCCAGCGCTTCGGCCAGGTTCTGGGTCAGCAACTCGGCGCGCTGTTCGAACTGCTCGTGGCTGTGCCGCAGGGCATAGGCACCGAGCGCGAAAAACATCAACGGCGGCAGCAGGGCGACCAGGGACAGCAGCCAGCGCAGCCGGCGCTGGGCGCGGGCTGTGGCTTGCAGCTTCGAGGGGGCGGAAGGCATGGCGAGGCGGCGCGATCAGCCTGCGCGGGCGCGGCGTCGGCAGTGACAGTCACCGGATATCGGCAGAGCGTGTCAGCAGTGAAGCGCGGATCGGGGAGGGGGGGTGCCGCTGGCTGAAGCGCAGCAGGCTGGTGCGACCGGCAAGAATCGAACTTGCGACTAAGCCTTCGGAGGGCCCAATGATATCCACTTCACCACGGTCGCTCGGGGTAACCGGGCATTCTACCGCTGTGGGACGGTGCACCATCTCGGGCGGCGTCCTCATCACCCTTCGGCGCGGTGGTCACACCCTATAATCATCGGGTTTTCGCCAGCCCGTGCTGGCGTCTTTCCAGCAGGCCGGATTTGAGGATTTCATGAGCGACACGCCCCCTACCGCGCAAGATCGCGCAGCCCACGACGCCGGCGAGCACGACCTGCCGCACGAAGGCCCGATCAAGACACCCAAGCAGTTGATCGCGACCGTGGTGGCGTCCTTCGTGATTCCCATCATCGTCATCATCTTGTTGGTGAACTATGTCGACATGGGCGCGCGCACCGCGTCCGGCAGCACCGGCCTGGAAGCCGAAGCCGTGGCCCAGCGCCTGCAGCCCATCGGCGCGGTGACGGTGCGCGACGCGTCGGCTCCGGCGGTGTTGCGCACGGGCGAGCAGGTCTTCACCGGCCAGTGTTCGGCCTGCCACACCAGCGGCGCTGCCGGTGCCCCGAAGGTGGGTGACGCCGCGGCCTGGGGCCCGCGCATCAAGACCGGCTACGAAGCGCTGCTCAATTCCGCCTTGAAGGGCAAGAACGCCATGGGTGCCCAAGGCGGTGGCGAGTACAACGACATCGAAATCGGCCGTGCGGTGGTTTACCTGGCGAACCAGGGCGGTGCCAAGTTCGAAGAACCCAAGGCCCCGGCGGCTGCCGCATCGGCGGCCAGCGCGCCCTGAGCGAGCCGGTTTCCCCGCCCCGCGAAAAGACCGCCCGAGTGGCGGTCTTTTTTCATGCTGGCCGCGCATCCGATGCGAACCGGGCCGCGTAGAGCTGACCGGTGAACGAACGCCCATCCGCCCACCCGCCGCAGCTAGTCGGGCTGCGGCTGCAAGACGTAGCCGAAGCGTGCCGGCATGTCCGCAAACGGCAGTTCTGCCGGCTGCCAGGTGGCGGTGGCTGCTGCCTCGACGGCCTGCGCCGCCACGCCCATGTCCATGCTGTGCACCAGGCCGTAGCCGATGTCGGTGTCCAGAAAGAGCCGGCCGTGTTCGTCGAGCCAGGCACTGCGCGCGGCGGCCGCCAGACCGGTGTGGCTGCTCACCGGCCAGCCGGGTGCATCGGCCACGCGCCACACAAAGGGGGCGGCTTCCAGTTGCAGGTAGACGCGCTGCGGGCCGTTCTGGAAAAACCAGGCACCGCGCGCGTCGGCGGCGTAATTGCGTTCGATGAAGGCGCGCAGCTTGTCGTGTTCGATGCGGCTGCCCTTGACCTGCGGAAAGGGACCGGCATGCTGGATGCGGTCGTCGCGCATGAACCAGTTGCCGCGCGCGTCCAGTGCCAGCCAGCCGTAGCAGTGCGGCACGTGGGGCCACTTGCGCAGCGCGGCTTCGACGAGGGCGTCCATGCTGGCGAGCCTACGCCATCAGCCGTGTTCGGCCAGCCAGGCGCTGACGGCCTGCGGCATGGTGAACACATGCCCGGGCGGCCGGCCGTGCGGGAAGCCGACATGCCCACCGTGCGCCGGCTGCCACAGCGTGACGTGGTGGCCGACCTGCGCGGCAATGGGCAAGGAAGCGCCAGGAACGAACGGGTCGTTGCGCGCATTCAGCACCAGCGCCGGGATGCGGATGCGCGCCAGGTGTGGCTTGGCCGACGCGCGGGCCCAGTAGTCGGGCGTGTCGCGGTAGCCGTGCAGCGGCGCGGTGAAGACGTCGTCGAATTCGTACAGCGTGCGCGCTGCCAGCAGGCGTTCGCGGTCGAACAGGCCAGGGTGCAGCGCCAGCTTGGCCAGTGCGCGCGGCTTCATCGTGGCCAGGAACATGCGCGAATAGACCAGCCAGTTGAAGCCGCAGTCGATGGCGCGGCCGGCGGCGGCCAGGTCGATCGGCGAACTGACAGCGGCCACCGCCGAGGCCGTGGCCGCCGCGCTGGTGCCGCTTTCCTGGGCCCAGCGCAGCAGCGCGTTGCCGCCCAGCGAAATGCCCACCGCCAGCAGCGGCTGGGCGCTGGTGGCGCGCAGGCGTTGCAGGATCCAGCCGATTTCTTCGAAATCACCCGAGTGGTAAGCCCGCGGCGCGCGATTCGGTTCACCCGAACAACCGCGGAAATGCGGCACCGTGTAGGCCCAGCCGCGCTGCTGCGCCACCCCGGCAAAGGCCTGGGCGTATGGGCTGGCGCTGCTGCCTTCCAGGCCGTGGAACAGCACCAGGTGGCGGGCTGCGGCCGGTGCAGCAGGCGCGCCGGGGGCGGCTGGAATCAGGTGATCGACATCGATGAAGTCGCCATCCGGCGTGGCCCAGCGTTCGCGGCTGAACTGCGGTGGCGGCCCGAGGTAGCGGCGTGAACGCGTGGCGGCCCAGATCGTCTGCAGGTTGCCGCCTGGCAGCCAGGCGGGCGCGCGGTAGCCCTGCATCCGCTGCGCGTGCGGTGTCAGCGTCCGGCGCGGCGGCGGGCGAGCGCCACCGCGCCCAAGCCTGCGGCCCACAACAACCAGACAGCTGGCTCGGGCACTGCGCTGGCCCACAGCACAGCCTCGTTGTCGAACGGGTCGGCCCGCAGCGTGGCGTCGATCCAGCTGCGGTAGGCACCCGGCTGAACGAAGCCCGAGCCGATGGGCATGTCCTGCGCGTCGGTCAGCTGGGCCGAACTCAAACCCCACAGCACACTGGCATCCGTGACATGGCCGGCGAACAAACCACCACCGCTGTCGCCACCCTGCACGTAGACGGCGCTGTCCCAGCTGAGCAGGTAGTTCGCCACCACCGGTGGCAGCGGGCCGCCGTCGTCGGGGTCGATCAGGACCGCCGATTCGCTGACCGTGGTGAAGGCCGCACCGCGCGCCGGGCCGCTGTTGGCACCGCTGACGATGGTGAAAGGCAGCGGCGCGAACGTGCCGTTGGGCACGGTGGCGTCGTTGACCACCAGGTAGGGCGTGGTGGCGCTGCTGGCTTCGGGCACCAGGCGCATCAGCGCGAAGTCGTTTTCCGGGAAGGCGCCCGCGCCGGGTGCGTAAAAGGTGGCTGCAACGGTGCGGCTGCCGTAGCCGTTGTTGTAGGTCTGGCCCACACCCAGCACGTAATGCGCAACCGTGAAGACCCAGTCGGGTGTGACCTGCACGCCCTGGCCCACGGCGCCAAACGCGGTCGTGGGCGTGGCACCGACGATGGCCTGAGCCGGTGCGGCCAGCGCCGCCAGCAGGACAAGCAGGACCGGTGCCGGTTGGGCCCGATGCGGGCTGTGGCTGGACTTGGGGCAGGGGCAAGGGCGGACAGATTTCATGGGCCAACTCCTGGAGTGAGGTCGCCGTGGCAGCATTGCCAGGATAGTAGGGAACAGTGAATGAAAACATTGGATGAACGGGACTGGCCCGAAAAGAGCCGTGAACTGTCGCAATTGCTGGCCCGCGCCGGCCTGGGCGACCGTGTGGCATTCGGCAAGCTGTACGAGCGCACCAGCGGGCATCTCTTTGCCGTGGTGCTGCGCATCCAGCGCGACCGCGGCCAGGCCGAAGACCTGCTGCAAGAGGTCTATGTGTCGGTGTGGAAGGCGGCAGCCGGTTTTGACGCCGCGCGCAGCCAGCCGCTGACCTGGCTGACCCACATCGCGCGCAACCGGGCCATCGACAGCCTGCGCCGCGCACAAACCCAGCCCAGCACGATCAGCCTCAGCCGCGATGACGACGACGAGCGCCCCGACCCTGCAGAAGCGCTGGCCAGCGGCGCGCCCGGGCCGCTGGACCTGCTGGGCCAGGCCAGCGACAAGCGCGAACTGGCGCAGTGCATGGAGCGCCTGAGCCCGCCGCAACGCCAGAGCGTGGCACTGGCCTTCTTCGACGGCCTGTCGCACGCCGAGGTGGCAGAGCGCCTGTGCGAGCCGCTGGGCACCGTGAAAAGCTGGGTGCGCCGCGCCCTGAACACCTTGAAGGGCTGCCTCGACCGTGCCGCCACGAACGACACGAAAGTGGTGAACTGAGATGGACTACGGCAAACCCGAACGGGCCGATGCCCTGGCCGCCGAGTACGTGGCCGGCACCTTGCGCGGCCGCGCCCGCGCGCGCTTCGAAGCGCTGCTGCCCAGCCACCCGGCGCTGCAGCGCGCGGTGCGCGAATGGCAAGCGCGCTTGATGCCGCTGACCACCTCGGTGCCCGAGGTGGCGCCGCCGGCCAGCGTGTGGCGCGGCATCGAAAACCAGCTCTGGCCGGCACTGGCCGTACAGCCGTGGTGGCAACGACTGGGCCTGTGGCGGGCGCTGTCGGGCACGGCGTTGGCCGGCGTGGTGGGCTTGAGCGTGCTGCTGGGCAACCCGCCGCCGGCGCAGGCGCCGGTGGTGGTGGTGCTGCAGTCCACCGGTGGCGACCCGGCCGTGGCCGGCAGCGTGGTGGCCAGCTTCAGCGCCGACGGCCGCGCCGTGGTGGCGCGCCCGCTGACCCGCGTGGCGCTGCAAATCGACCGCGTGCTGGAACTCTGGTGGGCACCCGAAAAAGGCGCGCCGACCTCGCTGGGTTTGATCAAGGCCGACGGCACCACGGTGCTCAGCCGGGGCCAGCTGCCCGGCGGTTTGCGCGGCAGCGGAATCGACCACATGGCGGTCAGCGTTGAACCACCCGGCGGTTCGCCCACCGGCAAGCCCACCGGGCCGGTGGTGTTCTACGGCAAGTTGCAGCTGTAGCGTTTTCGCGCTGATGCCACACACGCAACCGGTGCTGGCCGGTGTGCGGGGCGTGCTGCTGAAGTCAAGGCACCCGGCTCGCGGCCTGGTCTTCCGGGCCGCTTTTCCGGCCTTGATGAGCTTGCGCTTCGGCGGGGGTAACGCGTGGAACCCCCCGACCTGGAGCTGCTGGGCACGGCACCCGCCGCCTGGGCGTGCGGAACCGGCCGGCTTCAGCGGCGCGCGCGACGGCGCAGCGGTGCCGAGAGGCCCACCAGCCCTGCGGCCCAGAGCGCCCAGCTGCCGGGTTCGGGCACGGCAGCAGTGAAGGCCAGGTGGTCGATGGTCCAGGCGTCGCCCGCCGCGCCGTCCAGCACCAGGCTGGTGATGGGTGCCGTCCAGATGTCGCCGGGCCCGATGCTGGGGGTGATTGCGAAGCGGTAGTAGCCGTTGCGCCCGCCGCCGCTGGCCGCCGGCAGCGTGCCGAAGAAGGCACCGTTGACGAACACATTGATCGGCGAATCGTTCTGCTGCAGGCTGAAGCCCACCTGCATGACGCCGCCAGTAAAGCCCAGGGCGATGTCGGACCAGGGCACCAGGGTGCCGTAGTTCATCGAGTTGTTGTTGTTGGTGTTCAGCAGCACGTGGCTGCCGTCCCAGACACTGCTGCAGGCGCTGCTGCCGCAGGGGTGGCTGTAGAAGGCGCTGCCGAAAGCATCGTCGCCGCCCAGCCCGCTGGGGCGCGGGTCGAAGGTGCGCGGCAGGGTGCTGGTCGGGCCGTAGCCGCCCAGGCCGTTGGCCGACGTCACCGTCAGGCCGGCTGCCAGCGTGGTGTCCTCGAAGTCTTCGATCACGGCAGCCGGGTTCAGGCCCAGCACGCTGTTGGATGCGCCCCAGGACGAGGCGGGGATCAGATCGATGGTGCCGGCAGCCTGGGCCGCGTTCACGGCCAGGGTGGTCAGGGCAAGCGCAGCAGCGCGTGACAGCGACAACATGGAAGTCTCCAAAGGTGCAGGGTGCGGCATTTTCGAGGCGGGCTGCGCCGGCGTCTATCCCGTGGCCGCGGGCCCTGTCGGCTGAGCCTTTGCGGCGCAAAAAGCGGCGTAGGCCTGCCGACCCGCAAGGTGCGCCTGCGCTTCAGCGCGCGCCCGCTTCGCTGACCCAACCCCCGCCCAGCGCCTTGAACAAGTCGACGCTGGCGTTCAGTAGCGCCTGCCGGTTGCGCACCACGTCCAGCCGCGCGGCGGTGGCCGTGCGCTGGGCGTCCAGCAGCTCCAGGTAGCCCGAATAGCCGGCGTCGAAGCGGGCCTTGGCCAGCGTTTGCGCGCGCTCGGCGGCGGCCGCGCGTTGTTCGACATCGGCCTGCGATTCAGCGGCCGCGCGGTTGTTGGCCAGCGCGTCGGCGACGTCCCTGAACGCCGCCGCAACCGCACCCTGGTAGGCGCCCACCGCTTCACGCTGGCGCGCAGCGGCCTGGTCCACGCGGGCCGCGTTGCGCCCACCGTCGAAGATCGGTGCGGTCAAGCCCAAGCCCAGGCTCCAGAAGTGCGCCGGGCCCTTCAGCAGCGTGCCGAGCGCAGCGCTTTCCAGGCCGCCGGCACCGGTCAAGGTGAGCGTGGGGAACATCGCGGCGCGGGCCACGCCGATCTGCGCGTTGACCGCCATCAGCAGCGCTTCGGCGCGCTGCACATCGGGGCGGCGTTCCAGCAGCGCCGAAGGCAGGCCGGCTGGCGGCGCGCCCGACACGGTGGTGGCCAGCCCGCGCTCGTCCAGCACCAGGCCGGGCTGGCCGGTCAGCACGCCCAGCAGGCTCTGCGCCAGGGCGCGCTGGCGTTGCAGTTCGCGCCCTTGCAGCGCGGCATCGGCGCGCAGGATGTCGGCCTGGTCGACCTCCAGCCGCGAACCCGAGCCGGCTTTCAGGCGCAGCCCGAGCAGGCGGGCGCCGTCTTCGCGGCTCTTCAGCGTGCTGCGTGTCGCCGCCAGTTGAGCGTCCAGGCTGCGCAGCGCGAACCAGGCTTGCGCCACCGCACCGGCCACCGTCAGGCGCACCGTGTCGCGCGCCGCGGTGCCGGCCAGCAGCTGCGCGCGCGCGGCCTCGGTGGCGCGGGCCAGCTTGCCCCAGAAGTCGATCTCGAAAGACGTCGACAGCGACAGCTTCAGGTCGTTGCCCTTGACGGTGCGCCCGCTGGTGTTGCCGGGCACCGAGGCCCCCAACTCAGTGCGGCTGGCGTTCGCACCCGCGTTGACCGTGGGCACCAGCGCACCGTCGGCTTCACGCAGTTGGCCCTGCGCCTGTTCGACGCGGGCCACGGCCTGCGCGATGTCGGCGTTGGCGGCCAGCGCCTGTACGACCAGGCGGGTCAGCTCGGCTTCGCCGTAAAGCGTCCACCAGTCGGCGGCGATCAAGGCGTCCGGGGTGGCCAGGCCTTTCACAGTGCCTGGATAGTGCGCCGGCAGTGCCGTCGCCGGGCGTTGGTAGTCAGGCCCGACCGTGGTGCAGCCGGCAGCGACGAGCGCCGCCGCCAGAACGGTGAAGGCGTGCTTCATGACCAGGCCTCCCCGCTCTTCACATCCGGTTTGTCGGGCCCGTGTGTGTGGGCTTGCGAATGTTGGGGCCGCGGCTTGTGCGCCAGCAGCGCGAAGAACAGCGGCACGAAGATCGGCGCGACGAAAGTCGCCACCAGCATGCCGCCGAACACGCCGGTGCCCATGCTCTGGCGCGCTGCAGCGCCCGCGCCGGTGGCGATGACCAGCGGCACGACACCCAGCACGAAGGCCAGCGAGGTCATCACGATGGGCCGGAAGCGCAGCCGCGCCGCTTCACGTGCGGCTTCGGCCGCGCTCTTGCCGGCTTCCATGCCCTGCATCGCGAACTCGGCAATCAGGATGGCGTTCTTGGCCGCCAGGCCGATCAGCACCACCAGGCCGATCTGGAAGTAGATGTCGTTCTCCATGTTGCGCAGCCACACGAACAGCAGCGCACCCGTCATCGCAAAGGGCACCGCCAGCAGCACGGCCAGCGGCACGCCCCAGCGTTCGTAGAGCGCCGAAAGGATCAGGTAGACCATGATCAGCGCGAAGCCGAAGGCGAAGACGCTGGCGTTGCCGGTGCGCTTTTCCTGGAAGGCCTGGCCGGTCCATTCGATGCTGTAACCCGCCGGCAGCACCTGCTTGGCCACGGCCTCCACCGCCGCCAGCGCTTCACCTGAGCTGTAGCCCGGCTTGGCACCGCCCAGCACCTTGGCCGCGACATAGCTGTTGTAGCGGTCGATCTGCTCCGGCCCGATCAGGCTGCTGACCGTGATCAGCGCTTTCAGCGGCACCATCTGCGCGGTGGTGCTGCTGCGCACGTAGAGGTTGCCGATGTCTTCGGGCTTGGCGCGAAAGCGCGCATCGGCCTGCATGGTCACGCGGTAGGTGCGGCCGCTCTTGTTGAAGTCGTTGACATACAGCGAGCCCATCTGCGCTTGCAGGGCCGCGAACACGTCGTTGACCGGGATGCCCAGCGCGAGCGCTTTCTCGCGATCCACCTCCACCCGCAACTGCGGCACCGTGGGCCTGAAGAAGGTGTTGATGCCGGCCAGTTCGGGCCGCGCACGCAGCGCGTTCATGAAGTCGTTGGTGACCTGCGACAGGCGCGCCGTGTCGCTGTCCAGCCGGCCTTGCACGAAGACTTCAAAGCCGCCGGCCTGACCCAGGCCCAGGATGGCCGGCGGGTTGAAGGCGAAAGAGATGCCATCCGGCAGGCCGAAGCCTTTGCCACTCATTTCGGCCGCCAGCTGCACCGAACTTTGGCTGCGCTCGTCCCACGGCTTCATCGGCACGAAGATGGTCGCCGCGTTCGATTTGCTGCCCCCGCCGATGAGGTCGAAGCCGTTGATGATGAAGAAGTTTTCCTTGGCCTGGTTGCCGTCCATCATGCGGCGCAGCCGCTCGGTGGTGGCGGCCGTGCGGGCCAGCGTGGCACCATCCGGCAGCACCGCTGCGGCGATGATGTAGCCCTGGTCTTCAGGCGGCACGAAACTGCCCGGCACGCGGGTGAACAGGAAGCTGGCCAGCGCCAGCACGCCCACAAAGCCCAGCAGCGCCACCGCGCGGCGGCGCAGCGCGAAATCCACCGCGCCAACGAAATGCCGGGTGATCCAGCCGAAAGCCCGGTTGAAGGGCGCGAAGAAACGCTGCGTGGCGGTCGGGTGCTCGGGGTCTTCGTGCTTCAACAGCAGCGCGCAGAGTGCCGGCGTCAGCGTCAAGGCGACCACGCCCGAGATGACCACGGCGATGGTCACGGTCACCGCGAACTGGCGGTACAGCGTGCCGGCCAGGCCGCCCAGGAAGGCCACCGGGATGAACACCGCGCACAGCACCAGCACGATGCCGACCACCGCGCCCGAGACCTCGCGCATGGCCTCGATGGAGGCTTCCATCGGGGCCATCTTTTCTTCGCGCATCAGGCGCTCGACGTTTTCCAGCACCACGATGGCATCGTCGACCACGATGCCGATGGCCAGCACCATCGCAAACAAGGTCAGCGTGTTGATGCTGAAGCCCATCAGCCACAGGCCGGCGAAGGTGCCGATCAGCGACACCGGCACGGCCAGCATCGGGATCAGCGTCGCGCGCCAGCTTTGCAGGAAGACGAAGACCACCACCACCACGATCAGCGCGGCTTCCAGGATGGTGTGCACCACTTCCTTGATCGACGCCGAGACAAAGCGCGTGGTGTCGTACGGGATCAGGAAATCGATGTCCGCCGGGAAGCGTTCGGCCTTCAGCTCAGTCATGCGTTTCTTGACGGCCGCGCCCACGTCCAGCGCATTAGCGCCCGACTGCGGGAACACCGCCAGCGCGATGGCCGGTATGCCGTTGACGCTGTTTTCGGTGTCGTAGCTTTGCGCGCCCAACTCGATGCGGGCGACGTCTTTCAGCCGAAGTATTCCTGGCGTGCCCGGCGCGCCTTGTGCGGTCTGGCCGGCGCTGCGCAGGATGATCTCGCCGAACTGTTCGGCCTCGACCAGGCGGCCGCGTGCCGTCACCGTGTAGACCAGTTGCTGGCCCTTGGGTGCCGGATCGGCACCGATCTTGCCGGCCGCGAACTGCGCGTTCTGCGCGGTGACGGCGGCGTTGATGTCGCCGGTGGTCACGCCCAGGCGGGCCATCTTGTCGGGCTGCAGCCACAGCCGCATGCTGTAGTCGCGGGCACCGAAGAGCTGCACCTGGCCCACCCCCGGCACGCGCTTGATCTCGTCCAGCACGTTCTGCGTGGCGTAGTTGCTGAGGAACAGCGAGTCGTAGCTGCCCTTGGGTGAGCTGAGCGCCACGGCCATCAGGAAGTTGCTGCTGACCTTGGCCACCACCACGCCGTTGCGCCGCACCTCATCGGGCAGGCGCGGCGAGGCCAGTTGCACGCGGTTGTTGATGTTGAAGGTGGCCTTGTCGATGTCGGTGCCGACGTCGAAAGTGGCGGTGATGGTGGTCACGCCATTGCTCGACGACACCGAGCTGAAATACAGCAGCTTCTCGACCCCCGAGAGCTGTTCCTCGATGGGCGCGGCCACCGTCTTGGCCAGCGTCTCGGCCGAGGCACCGGGGTAGGTGGCGGTGATGCTGACCGTGGGCGGTGCGATCTCGGGGTACTGCGCGATCGGCAGGAACTTCAGCGCGACCAGGCCAGACAGCACCACGATGATGGACAACACGGCCGCGAAGATCGGCCGTTCAATGAAGAAGCGGGAATTCATCCGGAGTCCTCGGGCTCAGCGCGAGGCCGCCGACGCCGACGCCGACGCCGGGACCGAAGCCGCCGCCCGCGCAGCCGCACCGGATGCCGCAGCCGCACCGGATGCTGCAGGCGCAGCGGCAGCCGCAGCCGCATCCTGGGCCTGCACCGGCGCGCCGGGGCGCAGCTTCAGCAGGTTGTCGGTGATGACGGCGTCGCCATCCTTCAGGCCCTTCAGCACGGCCCAGTCGGTGCCGACCCAGCCGCCCACTTCCACCGGCGTCGGCGTGGCCTTGCCGGCCTGCACCGTCCAGACCGACTTGCCGCGATCGCCGCTGACCACCGCCGCTTGCGGCACCAGCCAGGCCTTCTGCAGGCCAACCTGTACCTGGGCCTTGACGAACTGCCCGGGCAGCACCGCCAGTTCCGGGTTGGCGAAGGCGGCGCGCAGGCCGATGGTGCCCAGCCGGGCGTCGACGCTGCTGCCAGTGAAGTTGAGCTTGCCGCCGACGCCGTTGCTGCCCAGCGGCTGGCCGTCTGTGCCCAGCAGGCGCACCGTGGCACCACCGCCGGCCTTGCCGGCTTTCAGCTGCGCCATCTCACTCTCGCTGAACGAGAAGCGCACCCAGATCGGGTCGGTCTGCACCACCCGGGTCAGCAGGCCGTCGGCCGCACTGACCAGGCTGCCCTGCGACTTCTCGGCGCGGCCGCTGACGCCGGCAATGGGCGCGGCCACCGCGGTGTAGGACAGGTTCAACTCGGCCTCGCGCACGCGGGCTTGCGCGGCGGCCACAGCGGCTTCGGCGCTGCGTTGCGCGGTGCTGGCGTCGTCGGCTTCGCGCTGTGAAATAGCCTGCATCTCGGCCAGCGGCTTCAGGCGCCGGGCTTCGCGCTGGGCTTGTTCCAGCTTGGCCTGCTCCTGCGCCAGCGCCGCCTTGGCAGTGGCCAGAGCGATTTCGAAAGGCGCGCGTTCGATGGCGAACAGCGGCGCACCGGCGCGCACGCGGTCGCCTTCGGTGTACAGCTGGCGCTCGATCAGCCCGCCCACGCGGGCCCGCACTTCGACTTCCTTGCTGCCTTCGGCTTGCCCCACGGCATCGACCAGCACCGGCACGGTTTGCAGCTGCACGCTGCGCACCGTGACGGGCATGGGCGGCATTGCGCCACCGGGCGGGCCACCGCCAGCAGCGGGCGGCTGAGCGGGGCCACAGGCGGCCAACAACACGGCGGTGCTGCAGGACAAGACGGCGCGCGAAAGACGCGAAGGGCGCGGCAGGTGCGGCAACAGGGCATACGACGTGGACATGGGCTGGCCCGCGAAACGAACGGTTGAAGGGGGTTGCAGGCCCGCGCTACAGCATGCGGTGGCCGGTGACGTCGACAGCTGTACGCTGCTTCGCCAAGTGCAAGGGTTGACCCGAGTGTAGGCACAGCACGCAAAAGGCGCGCCGGCAACGCGGACTCGGAACCTGTGGGCCGCTTGGTCGGCGGCGGCCGGCCGCGAACCCCGATCAGCCCAGCGCGCTGTCCGCCGTTTCGGCGGCCGCTTCAGGCACCAGGCGGTGCTGGCCAAAGCGCGAGCCTGCGCTGTCGATGGCCACCGTGGTGCCGGCTGGCAGCAACTGCCAGCCGGCACCTTCGTCGCTGACCAGTTCGTCGCCCAGCGGTTCACTGGCCACGATGGTGCCGCTGCAGCAGCGGCGCAGGTACAGCGTGGGCGGCTTGCTGTCGGTGGACATGCGAAAGGCCAGCAGCCGTTCGCCGTCGGACAGCACCGCCGCGAAGCGCAAGGGGGCGCGGATGCGGCGTTCGCGCATCAGTGCCACGGTTTCGTCCAGCACCGTCAGCATGGCTTCGTCCAGCGGCATGCCGGTGTCGACGCGGGCCATGGCCAGCAGGAACAGCAGTTCGGAATCGGTCGCACCTTTGCGGGCGGCGTAGAGGTGGTCGGGCAGCGCGTTTTCCAGCGTGCGGCGCAGCTGGCCGTAGCCACCGATCTGCCCGTTGTGCATGAACAGGTGGCGGCCGTGGCGGAAGGGGTGGCAGTTCTGCCGTGAATTGGCACCGGCGGTGGCGGCGCGCACATGGGCGAAGAACAGGCCCGAGCGCAGGTTCTGCGACAGCGCCAGCAGGTTGTCGTCGGCCCAGGCCGGCGAGGCGTCGCGATAGACGCCGGGCTCTTCGCGTTCACCGTACCAGCCGACACCGAAGCCGTCGCCGTTGGTCGCCACTTTCGCCTCTTCGGCGCGCAGCGACTGGTGCATCAGCGAGTGGCGCGGTTTGGCGATCAGCTCTTCCAGGTAGAGCGGGGCACCGAGGTAGGCGGCTAGGCGGCACATGTCGTGAGGTCCATTGTCACACCATCGTCACGAAAGGCCGGTGGCTTGAGCCCTCGGATGCGGGGCCGTGCGCCTTGTGCCACAGTGGCGGCCGTTAGTTCGATGTTTGTTCGATGGAACACTGCCCCATGAAACTGCTCTTCGTCGCCGACCCGCTGGAAACCTTCAAGACCGTCAAGGACAGCACCTTCCAGATGATGCGCGAGGCCGCCGCGCGCGGCCACACGCTGATGGCTTGCGGCCCGCAGGACATCCGCTGGGTGCGCGGCGAACCGGTGACGGCCTTCGTGCGCGACATCAGCTTGACCGGTGACGCCCATGACTGGTTCAAGGCCGAGCAGCAGCGCCCGAACGAACGCCCGCAGCCGCTGCAGGACGTGGGCGCGGTGCTGATGCGCAAAGACCCGCCCTTCGACAGCGAGTACTTCTACGCCACCCACCTGCTGACCCAGGCCGAGCGCGAGGGCGCGCGCGTCTTCAACAGCCCGCAGGCGCTGCGCGACCACCCGGAAAAACTGGCGATCCTGGAGTTTCCGCAGTTCATCGGCCCCACGCTGGTGACCCGTGACGAGGCCGACGTGAAGCGCTTCCACGCCGAACACCAGGACATCATCCTGAAGCCGCTGGACGGCATGGGCGGCATGGGCATCTTCCGCGTCGGGCCTGACGGCCTGAACCTGGGCAGCATCGTAGAGACGCTGAACCAGGGCGGCGCGCAGACGCTGATGGTGCAGAAGTACCTGCCCGAGATCGTCAAGGGCGACAAGCGCGTGCTGGTCATCGGCGGGGTGCCGGTGCCCTTCGCGCTGGCGCGCATCCCGCAGGGCACGGAAATCCGCGGCAACCTGGCGGTGGGCGGCAAGGGCGTGGCGCAGCCGCTCAGCGCGCGCGACCGCGAGATTGCCGAAGCGCTGGGCCCGATCCTCGCCGCGCGCGGCCTGCTGCTGGTGGGGCTGGACATCATTGGCGACAGCCTGACCGAGATCAACGTGACCAGCCCGACGGGCTTTGCCGAGATCACCGACCAGACCGGTTTCCCCGTGGTCAAGACCTACATCGACGCGCTGGAAGCGGCCTTGCGTTGAGGCAAGGTCATCGGGGGCAACCCTGACGGCCTTGGCGAGAGCCCCGACAATCGGGGAATGGCTCTCCTTTCGATCTCCAATGCCCACCTGGCTTACGGTCACGTCGCCCTGCTCGATGGCGCGGCACTTTCTTTCGAAGCCGGCGACCGCCTGGCGCTGATCGGCCGCAACGGCACCGGCAAGTCTTCGCTGCTGAAGGTGCTGGCCGGGCTGGAAAAGCTCGATGACGGCCTGCTGCAACAGCAGCAAGGCGTGCGCGTCATCTACGTGCCGCAGGAACCGCTGCTGAACGCGGAGGGCACGGTCTTCGAAGTCGTCAGCGAAGGCGTGGCCGAGGCCAAGGCGCTGCGCGAACGCTATGAAGCGCATGCCGAGGGCGACGACCTCGACGCCATCCAGACCCGCATCGAACACCTGCAGGGCTGGACCTGGGAGCAGCGCGTCGATGAAACGCTGCACCGGCTGGACCTCGACGGCGAGCGGCTCGTCGGGCAACTGTCGGGCGGCCTGAAGAAGCGCGTGGCGCTGGGCCGCGCGCTGGTCGCCATGCCCGACGTGCTGCTGCTGGACGAACCCACCAACCACCTCGACCTGGGTGCCATCCAGTGGCTGGAAGGCCTGCTGCGCGACTTCGGCGGCAGCGTGCTGCTGGTCAGCCACGACCGCGCCTTCATCGACGGCGTGGCCACCCGCATCGTCGAACTCGACCGCGGCATCCTGCGCAACTACCCCGGGCAGCTGGCTGCCTTCGAAGCCGCGAAAGCGCGCGAACTGGAAGCCGAAGCGATGGCCGCCGCGCGCGCCGACAAGCTGCTGGCGCAGGAAGAGGTGTGGATCCGCAAGGGCGTGGAGGCACGGCGAACCCGCAGTGTCGGCCGCATCGCGCGGCTGGAAGTGCTGCGCGAACTGCGCCAGGCGCGGCGCGACACGCTGGGCAGCGTGCGCCTGGAAGCCACCACCGGGGCGTCCAGCGGCAAGATCGTCGCGGAACTGAAGGAGGCCACGGTGCGCTTTCCGATGAACCAGGGCCCCCAGGCCGAAGCTTCGCTTCGTCCGCCCCCCGAGGGGGGTGGCCGCCTTGGGAGCGGCCCGGCGCCGGCCGACGGCACCGAGCGCACCATCATCGACAAGTTCAGCGCCACCATCCTGCGCGGCGACAAGGTCGGCCTGATCGGCCCCAACGGCGCCGGCAAGACCACGCTGCTGAAGCTGATCCTGGGCGAGCTGGAACCGACGTCGGGCAGCGTGCGGCGCGGCACCAAATTGCAGGTCGCCTACTTCGACCAGATGCGCACGGCACTGGACCTGGACGCCACGCTGGCCGACACCATCAGCCCGGGCAGCGAGTGGATCGAGAACGACGCCGGCCGCAAGCACGTGATGAGCTACCTGAGCGACTTCCTGTTCAGCCCGGCGCGCGCCAATTCGCCGGTGCGCACCCTCTCAGGCGGCGAACGCAACCGCGTGCTGCTGGCCCGCCTGTTCGCGTTGCCGGCCAATGTGCTGGTGCTGGACGAGCCGACCAACGACCTGGACATCGAAACCCTGGAATTGCTGGAAGAACTGCTGCAAAGCTACAGCGGCACCGTCTTCCTGGTCAGCCACGACCGGCGTTTCCTGGACAACGTGGTCACCAGCACCATCGCCTGGGAAGGCGACCCGGTCTATGGCGGGCGGCCCGGTTTCTGGCGCGAATACGAGGGCGGCTACGAAGACTGGAAGGTGCAGCGCGAGCGCGCCAAGGTCATCGCCACGGCCGCAGCGGCACCCGCGCCGGTACCGGCTGCCAAGGCCGAGGCGGCCAAGCCGGCGCTCAAGTCCGCGAAGGCCAAGCTCAGCTACAAGGAGCAGCGCGAACTCGACGGCCTGCCGGTGCGCATCGAAGCGCTGGAAGCCGAGCAGGCGCAACTGGCCGCGCAACTGGCCGACCCGACCCTCTACGCCGGTGCCGCGCCGCGCGCGCCGGCCCTGCAGGCACGCAACAGCGCGTTGGAAGACGAACTGCTGCAGGCCATGGAACGCTGGGAAGTCCTCAGCGCGCGTTGATGCTGTTGCACCGGCTGCGCCGCGCCCGCCGCCGCGGGGGCCGGCCGTTGCGCCTCAGTCGGCCAGCGCAGCCGGGTGGACGCGGCTGACGATCAAGCCGGTCTGCAGGTACAGGCCGTTGAGCAGGCGCGACGCGCGGTCGCAATCGAAGCCGGGCCAGCCGGCGATGTCGCGCAGCGACGCGCTCTCGTCGCGCAGTTTTTCCACCGCAGCCGCCAGCGTGCCGCTCAGCGCCAGCGCCTGCAGGTCGGTGCCCGGTGCCACGCGGTAGGCCGCCGGGCCGGCCAGCGGCGCCAACAGCGTGCCGCGCGCGCCGCGCAGCGCCAGTTCCCACAGCAGCACGTTCAGCGACGAGGGCACGTCGGACGCCCGGGGCGCGCCGCGGGCCGGCTCGATGCGCAGCACGCGCAGGTCGGGCAGGCGCAGGTCCAGCAAGGCGTGCAGACCCAGCGGGCTCTGCACCACGCGGGCCTGCGGCCACACGGCCAGCGGCACCACGCGGTAGTCCAGTTCCAGGTGCAACTGCAGCGCCCGGTTGTGGCGCAGTGCAGCGGCCAGCACGTCCAGCAAGTCCAGGCCCGCGCCGCGGCGGTCGCACAGCTCGGCGCTTTGCAAATCCTGCAGCAGGCTCGGGCTCAGGCCGGACAGCCGGGTGTCGCCGACATGGCTGTCGCCGTCCTGCGCCGGGCTCAGCCCTTCGAATTCGCTCAGCCCTTGCAGGCCGCCGTGGCCTGCGGCTTCTACCGCTTTGGCGGTGTGGACGATGTCGACAAAATCGGCCGTTTCATCCACGTCGGCGTGGGCTGCGGGCAGGGTGGCTTGGAACATCTTGGCGGCCTTCCGTCACGGTGTGCGCGGATTTGAACCGCCGCCCTCCGTGCCGCCCGTGCCTGCCGTGTTTCAAGCGTGTCCGGATGTGTGCAGCGCGGCGCGCGGCCTTCAATTGGCACCAGAAGCGCGGGTCTTGCGAGGTGACGAAGTTGATGCGCATCAGCGTGGTGACGCGTTCGGCGTGGCGGCGCAGCGCGCCCTGGTCCAGGCCCCAGGCCAGCGCCTGTTCCAGCGGGCCGGGCGTGGTCAGCGTGGTCAGCAGTTTGGTGTCGATCAGGCGCTCGGCCAGCGCTGTGCGGCTGGCATGGTCGGTTGCTGGTCTGTGCTGAAAAGTGTCGGGCACCTGTGCTGGTGGCGGCGCATAGACTGGTTGCATGCCGTCTGCGCCTGTTCCCGTTCCTGTGCCCGTCCCTGCTCCCGCTCCTGCCACCGTGTCGCCGCCGCCCGCGCTGCGCGACGCCACGCGCGGCTGGCTGTTGGGCGGCCTGGCGGTGGTGATCTTCGCGATGACCTTGCCGATGACGCGCCTGGCCGTGGGCGACGCGGCGGCACCGCAACTGACGCCCGGTTTCGTCACGGCCGGCCGCGCAGCGGTGGCGGGCTTGCTCAGCGTGCTGTACCTGCTGGCTGTGCGTGCACCGCGGCCGCCACGGGCCTTGTGGCCCACGCTGGCGGCCAGCGCGCTGGGCACGGTGGTGGGTTTTCCGCTGGGCCTGGCCCTGGCGGTGCGCGAGGTGCCGGCCATGCATGCAGCCGTGGTCACCGGCGTGTTGCCGCTGGCCACGGCGGTGGTGGCGGCGCTGGCCACGCGGCAGCGGCCGTCGGCCGGCTTCTGGGTCTGCGCGCTGCTGGGTTGCGGCCTGGTGCTGGCTTTCGCGGCCTGGCAAGGCGGCGGCACGCTGGTGGCGGCGGATGGCTGGCTGCTGTTGGCGGTGGTGTCGGCGGCCTTCAGCTACGTTGCCGGGGCGCGGGCTGCGGTGGTTTTGCCCGCCCAGCAGGTCATCTGCTGGGTGCTGGTCGGCAGCCTGCCGCTGACCCTGCCGCTGGCGCTGTACTGGCTGCCGGGTGGTGCCACCGCCAGCGCGGCCGCGGCCGCCGCGGTGCGGCCCTCGGCCTGGCTGGGCTTCGGCTACACCGCGCTGTTCAGCATGTGGCTGGGCTTCTTCGCCTGGTACCGCGGGCTGGCGCTGGGTGGCGTGTTGCGGGTCAGCCAGGTGCAACTGTTGCAGCCTTTCCTGGCGCTGTTGTTCGCGGTGCCGGTGCTGGGTGAAGCGCTCGACCCGCTGACCGTGCTGTTCTCGCTGGCCATCATCGCCGTCGTCTTTGTCGGCCGGCGCATGCCGGTGGGCCAGCGGGCCTGATCGCCCGTACGTCCGATCACCCGAGCGCCCCGTCTTTCATTCCCCCAACCGGACCTTGCCATGCCCTGGACCCTGGCCCGCCGCGCCGAGCGGCTGAACCCCTCCACCATCCGTGAAATCCTCAAGCTCACCGAGCGTCCGGGGATCATCTCGCTGGCCGGCGGCCTGCCCTCGGCCGACACCTTCCCCGTCGCCGCGATGCAGGAGGCCACCGCCCGCGTGCTGCGCGACACACCGCCCGACGGGCCGGGCACCGGCCTGTCATCGGCACGTTCGGCCTTGCAGTACGCGGCCAGCGAAGGCTACCCGCCGCTGCGCGAGTGGGTGGCCGGTGAGATGAACCGGCAAGGGGTGCGCTGCGGAGCCGATCAGGTGCTGATCACCACCGGCTCGCAGCAGGGCCTGGACCTCGTCGGCAAGGTGCTGATCGACCCCGGCAGCACGGTGGCCGTCGAGTCGCCCACCTACCTGGGCGCGCTGCAGGCCTACGCGCCCTATGAGCCCGAGTTCATCGCCCTCGAAGGCGACGCCGAAGGCCCGCTGCCCGACGCGCTGGAGCGGGCGCGCGGGGCCCGTTTTGTCTACCTGTTGCCCAATTTCCAGAACCCCAGCGGCCGCTGCATACCCGCCGCGCGGCGGCTGGCTTTGGTGGCCCGCGCGGCCGAGATCGGCCTGCCGATCGTCGAAGACAACCCATATGGCGAGCTGTGGTTCGACGCACCGCCACCGCCACCGCTGGCTGCCGCCGTTGGGGACAGCGCGATCTACCTGGGTTCGTTCTCCAAGGTGCTGGCACCGGGGCTGCGGCTGGGCTATCTCGTCGCGCCGAAGCGGCTGTACCCCAAGCTGCTGCAGGCCAAGCAGGCCGCCGACCTGCACACGCCGGGCTTCAACCAGCGCGTGGTCCACGAGGTCATCAAGGACGGTTTCCTGGACCAGCACGTGCCCACCATCCGCGCCCGCTACAAGCTGCAGCGTGACGCGATGCAGGCCGCGCTGCTGCAGCACATGCCGGCCGGTGTGCGCTGGACGCCGCCGGTCGGCGGCATGTTCTTCTGGCTGACGCTGCCGGCGCACATCGACGCCACGGCGCTGCTGCCGCAGGCCGTCGAGGCCGGCATGGCCTTCGTGCCGGGTGCCACCTTTTTCCCGCCATCGGGTGACGCAAGCGGCCACGCCAACACGCTGCGGCTGAGCTTCGTCACCGCCTCGCCGGCGCAGATCGAAACCGCCGTGGCGGCGCTGGCCGGCATCCTGGTGAACGAAACGGCGGCCGCCTGATGCAGCGCCGCTTCCACCAACTCGACGTCTTCAGCGCGGTGCCGCTGAAAGGCAACCCGCTGGCCGTGGTCCACGCGGCGCAAGGCTTGTCCGACGCCACGATGGCGGCCTTTGCGCGCTGGACCAACCTGTCGGAAACCACCTTCCTGCTGCCGCCCACGCAGCCCGCCGCCGACTACCGCGTGCGCATCTGGACGCCCGGCGGCGAACTGCCCTTCGCCGGCCACCCCACGCTGGGCAGTTGCCACGCCTGGCTGGCTGCCGGCGGGGTGCCGCAGCAAAGCGGCACGGTGGTGCAGGAATGCGGTGTGGGGCTGGTGCGCATCCGGCGCAGCGGCGGCCGGCTGGCCTTTGCCGCGCCGCCGCGCCGCCGCAGCGGGCCGCTGGAAGCCGAACTGCTGCAGCGCATCCTGGCCGCCACCGGCTTGCCGCGCAGCGCGGTGCTGCACCACGAATGGGTCGACAACGGCCCGGGCTGGTGTGCGCTGATGCTGGCATCGGCGGCCGAGGTGCTGGCCGTTCGCGTCGACGCCAGCGTGCTGGGGGCGGTCAAGCTGGGCCTGGTCGGCGCGCACCCGCCGGGCGGGCCTTGCGCCTTCGAAGTGCGGGCGCTGTTCCACGACGGGCCGCTGATGATCGAAGACCCGGTCACCGGCAGCCTGAACGCCAGCCTGGCGCAATGGCTGATCGGTGCCGGGCTGGCCCCGCCCCGCTACGTCGCCGGCCAGGGCACGGTGCTGCAGCGCGACGGTCGGGTCCATGTCGAGCTGCAGGGCGACGACATCTGGATCGGCGGCGATGTGGTGACCTGCATCGACGGCGCGGTCGCGCTGTGAGCACCGCATGAGCACCGCATGAGCGCCACATGAGCGTCCTCCTCGACCACCTCGTCATCGCCGCGGCCAGCCTGCAGCAGGGCGTGGCCTGGTGCGAGGCCACGCTGGGCGTGACCCCGCTGCCCGGCGGCCAGCATCCGCTGATGGGCACCCACAACCGCTTGTTGAAGATCGCCACACCGGCTTACCCCGACGCCTACCTGGAGATCATCGCCATCGACCCGGCGGCCCCGCCCCCCGGCCGCGCCCGCTGGTTCGGGCTGGGTGACGCGGCGCTGCAGGCCAGCCTGGCTGAACACGGCCCGCGCCTGATCCATTGCGTGGCCCGCAGCACCATGCTGGACATGCACCGCTGGGGTTTGATCACCGTGGGCTGCAAGCCCGGTGAGCCGGTCAGTGCCAGCCGCGAAACGCCCAGCGGCACGTTGAGCTGGCAGCTCCTGGTGCCTGACGACGGCGCGCTGGATTGCGGCGGTGCCCTGCCCACGCTGATCCAGTGGCAGGGCCAGCACCCGGCCACGCAGATGCCCGATTCGGGCGTCACCTTGACCAGCCTGACTTTGTGCGGCGTGCCGCCCCGCGCCCGCGACGTGCTGCGGCTGCGCGGGGTCAGCGTCTTGCCTGAAGGCTCGCCCGCGCTGGCGGCGACCTTGAATACGCCCCAGGGCCCCGTCACCTTGACCAGCCAACGCTGACCTAACACCCCGCGACCCCGCCGACCCCGCCGACCCCACCACCCAGCTAGGAGCCACGGAACCGGCTCCGCCGGGCCGTAGGCGGAGCATCCCCCTCGGGGGGTAGCGAAGGCCAGTGAGCTTGGGGGCCGAAGTCAATGAGCTTGCGGGCCCAATGACACCAGCTTGTGGCGCAACGCGGCCAGCACGGCAGCGGTGCGGTTTTCGGCCTGCAGTTTGGCCAGGATGTTGGTGACGTGGAACTTCACCGTGGGCAAGCCGATGGCCAGGCGCTGCGAGATTTCCTGGTTCGCCAGGCCGCAGGCCATCAGCGCCAGCAGGCTGCGTTCACGGCGTGTCAGGTCGCCGCCCAGCGGCGCGTTGCGGTCGCAGGCGGCCATCGCTTCGGTCACCTCGGGGGCCACCACGCGGCGGCCGTCTTGGGCGGCGTGGATCGCGGCCACCAGCTCGTGCGGGGTGGCGGTTTTCATCAGGTAGCCGGTCACGCCGGCTTCCAGCGCGGCGCGGGCGTTGGCACCGTCCAGGCAGCAGCTCAGGGCCACGAAACGGGTGTGCGGCAGCAGCGGGCGCAGGGCCTGCAGGGCCTGCAGGACGTCGCAGCCCGGCATCACCATGTCGACCAGCACCACGTCGGGTCGCACGCTGGGAATGCTGCGCACCGCTTCGGCACCGCCGCTGGCTTCGCCAGCCCAGGCCAGGCGGCTTTCGGCCTCGACCATGGCGGCCAGGCCGCGGCGGAAGATGGCGTGGTCATCGACGACAAAGACTTGGATCGGGCGCATGGCGTGTCTTTCGGTGGGGCCAACAGCTTCGGGCTGCGGGCGGTGAGCAGGTGTGCGGTGTGCGGTGTGCGGTGGGCGGTGGGCTTGGGCGCTGCAGCGGCGCTGCGGTGGCGCTGTCGTGGGTTCAGTGCGGCTGCCGCTGCGTGGTGACGAAGTCGTCGGCTGCCCAGGTCAGCAGGCCCAGCATCAAGCCGGCCTGCAGGAAGCTGCGCAGGTCGGCCACGCTGACGTGGGCGTAGCGTCGCAGCTCGGACGGCGAGGCCGGACCTTCCATCAGGCAGCGCGCCAGGTCGCAGTGGCGCGGAATGCGTGAAAAGCGTTCGACACGCGCGTCCACGGCCCAGCGCAGCGGCGTGTGCCACCAGTTGTGGGGCCCGTCCAGCAGCGGGTAGGGGCCGGCGGCGATGCCGATGTCCCACACTGTTTCGTCCAGTTCGCGCACGATGGCCTCGCCCTTGGCGCGGGCCCCTGGCGCGGGCTGCGGCAGTTCGCGTTCGACGCGCAGCTGGCGCTGGGCCTGGGGGTCGATGAAGACCAGGCCGGCGCGGAAGTCGAACAGCACATTGGCGTCGGCGCCATAGCTGGCCGCAAAGGGGGCCAGCAGGCTGTCGGCGCGGCCGCGCAGGATCTGCTGCATCACCGTGCGGTGGCCGTGCTGCAGCAGGCTGGAGTCCAGCAGTTCGGCGTCCAGGCGGGTGTCGAACTGGCTGTCGTAGGCCGAACCGGCACCCGTGCTGGACGGGCCGCTGCGGCTGCTCGGCGGCACGCTGTGCACGGCGGTGGGCTGCCCGTTGCCAGCGCGCGGGGCGGCCTGCAAAGGTGCCGTCTGCGGCGCGGCGGTGGGCGCTGCGGCCTGGGCGGCCGGCGGGTTCGTGCGGACCGCACAGAAGCGGTTGCGCAGCACGTTCCAAAGCGCGGTGGTGATCATGGCCCGACGTCCTTCAATGCAGTTTCGACAGGACGTCAGTGTCTGGATTCGGGCGGCGCGGCGGTATCCAGCGGCCCCTGGTTTGCGCCGGCTGCAGGCCCTGAATGCGGGCTCAGGGTATCCCTGAGCGGCGGGGCTTCAGCCCGGCAGGACGATGGTCATCAGCGTGCTGCTGGTTTTGCCGCTGGTGCCGCCGCCGTCGTCGTTCATCACACGAGCCTGCAGGCTGCCGCCATGGCGTTGCGCCACGCGCTGCACGAAGAGCAGGCCCAGGCCCACGCCCCGTGCGTCGCCCACGCCGGCCCCTTCGCCGCCGCGCGCCAGTTGCGCCAGCTGACGCGCGCTCAGTCCCGCACCGTGGTCGCGCACACTCAGGCGCACCTGGCCGTCGGCGCTGCCCGCCAGCAGGTCGACCCGGCTGCCGGCGGGGCCGTGCTTCAGGGCGTTCGACACCAGGTTGCCCACCGCGCGCGCCAGCAGCAGCCGGTCGGCGGCCAGGCTGGCGTCGGCCGGTGTGGTTTGCGTGTGCAGGGTGATGCCGGCGGCCAGCGCCTGCGGCCGCAGGTCGGCGGCCACCTCGGCCAGCAGCGCGCCCAGCGCCACCGGCTCGCGGTGCAGCGCCTGCGTTTGCGCCTGCGCGGCGCGCACGAAGCCTTCAGACAGGGCCAGCGTGCGGGCCGCCAGGCGGCGCATTTCCTGCAGCAGTTCGGCCTGCGGCGTGTGCACATGGCCCTGCAAGTTCAGGTCGGCCAGCAACACGATGGCCGTGGCCGGTGAACGCAGGTCGTGCGAGACAAAAGCCAGCGCGGCCTCGCGTTCGCGCTGCGCCTGCTTGACGGGGGCGATGTCGGCCAGGGTCACGATCAGGCGGCGCAGGCCCTGCAAGTCCACCGCCGCCACGTGGACCATGAAGTCGCGCCGCGCGGCGGCTTCGCCTAGGCTGACTTCCACCGCGATACCCGCGCCGACCGGCGCTGGCTCGGTCAGCGCGGTCGGCGCGGTGAGTGTGGCCAGTGCAGCCGGCCAGTCGTGGCCTTCGGCGGTGGTGAATTCGCCGAGAAGCCGCGCCAGGTCCAGGCCCAGCAGCTCGTCGGGCGTTGCCACGTCGAACAGGGCTGCGGCGCGCGGGTTGGCCAGCACCACGCGGGCCGCGCCATCGGCCACCAACATGGCGGTGGGCAGGCCGGCCAGTGCGTCGGCCATGAAGTGCCGGGCTTCGCGCACCACGGCAACGGCGCGGCGCAGGGTGTGCAGGCGGGCGTCGAGCAGGTCACCGTCGGTGCGCCGGGCGCGCGGCGCGGCGGCGTCGCCCGGTGTGCGGTGCAGCGGGTCGGCCGCGCTGAGCAGCGCGATCTCGCCGTCCAGGCTGCGCACGGTGCGCTCCAGCCGGCGCCAGCTCCACAGCGGATAGGCCAGGGCGGCGGCCAGCGCGTAGGGCACCGGGCTGAACCACAGGCCGCTGCGCAGCGCCAGCAGGCTGCACAGCACCGCCAGCGGCACCGAACCCAGGGCCAGCGGCAGCGCCAGGTGTGGTCCGAAGCGCCCGAAGGTGGCCAGCAGCAGCACCACCAGCAGGGCCGACAGCGCGGCCACGCGCGGGGTACCCACGGTGGCGATGCTGTCGCCGCTGCGCAGGGTGTACAGCGCGTTGGCGTGCACCTCGACGCCCGGCATGGCGCGGTGGCGGCTGTTCACCGGCGTGGCCAGGGTGTCGCCCAGGCCCTGCGCCGTCATGCCGACCAGCACGTACCGGCCGGCCAGCCGCTCGGCCGGCACGGCACCGGCCAGCACCTCGGCGTAGGACACGCGGTCGACGCTGCCCGGCGGGCCGGTGTAGCGGATGGCCATGCGGCCCTGGCGTTGCGCACCGGTGGCTGCGGTGGCCGGCACGGCTTCGCCGGCATCGGCCTGCTCGACATCGGCCAGCGTGCGCGGGTGGATGGTCTCGCCGCCGGCCTGCAGCAGGGCCAGCGCCAGGCTGGGTGTGCCGGCGTCGGCGTTGGCGTGGCCGTTGCCGTTGCCGTCGGCGTTCATGCCGGTGCCCGTGAGGCCGCCGCGGCCGGCCGCCGTCTTGCCGGCCGCGCGGGTGTGCAAGAAGGTGTCGCGCAGCACGCCGTCGCTTTCCAGGCTGGCCTCGGCCGCACCCAGGCGAACCGCAGCGCGCAGGGCCGCTGCGGGTGCCAGCGCCACCAGCCGGCCGGCACCGTCGCTTTGCAGGGTGACGGGCAGCACCACGGGCGCAGCGCGCTGCAAGGCCAGCGCCAGCAGGCGGTCTTGTTCGGGGTCGGGGTCGGGTTCGCTGAGCAGCAGGTCCAGGCCAATGGCGCGCGGCCGGGCTTGCGCCAGCCGTTCCAGCAGCGTGGCGTGCACCGCGCGCTTCCAGGGCCAGCGGCCGATGGCCTGCACGCTGGCGTCGTCGATGGCCACGATGACGATGCCCGGCGGCGGCGCCCGCTGCCACAGTGTCAGGCCGAAGTCGTAGACCACGCGGTCCAGGCGCAGGGCCCAGCCGCCCAGCGCCACGGCCACTGCCCATGCGGCCAACACCGTGGCAATGGCGGCTTCGTCGCGCCAGCGCCGCCAGGGCGCTGCGCGGCGTCTGCGACCGGTGGGGCGGCCGCGTTCCCCGGCGCTCACGGCACCAGGTTCAACGTCTGTTCACCGGCACGCAAGCAGGCCCCGTTGCTGGTGCGCACGCAGTGCGGCGGCGGTTGCTGCGGCGCCGGGGGTTGGGCTGCCGGCGGGGGCGCGACGATCTCGAAGCTGCGCGCATCGCCCCAAGGGCCCTGGTCGCCGTTGGCGCGCAGGCTGGCCAGGCGCCAGTGGTAAACGCCGGGCTGCAGGCCTTCCAGCTGGGTGGCCCGTGCGCGCAGGTCGGCCAGGTCGCGCAGCGGCGTCTTGAAATCGGGCGTGGCGGCCAGTTGCAGGCGGTAGCGGTCGGCCTCGTTGTTGGCGCTGGCAGCCCAGCTGAAATCGGCCGTGCTGCCGACCCTGACCGCGCCCGGCTGCGGTGCGGCCGGCAGGGGCGCTTCGGGCCGGGCCTTCAAGCGGAAGCGGTGGTCGGCGTCGCGGCCCTCCAGGCCCAGGCTGTCGATGGCCCGCACGCGCAGCACGTAGTCGCCATCGGGCAGGCCGCTGAAGCGCAGTTCGGGTGTTGCCGAAGTCAGTTCGGCGAGCACGCGGTCGAACCCGGCATCACCCGCCAACTGGCCGCGGTAGCGCGCCGCCCCGTTGACGGCGGGCAGCAAGAAGCCCATCGGCAGGCGCTCTTGCAGCGCGGGCAGTGCGGCGGTGTCGGGCGGCGGCAGCAGGGCCACCGGCGGTGTCACGCGGCCGCTGTCGTCGACCACGCTGCCGAAGCCGGCGGCCACGCGCTGGCTGCCGGCGCGGCCCTCGACGGCGACCGCGCCGCCCAGCACCTCGCCGCGGGTGGTGGCGTCCACCGCGACGCGGAATTCCGTGCCGCGCACGCCCAGCGTGCCCTGCGGCGTGTCGATGCTGAAACCGGCCCGTCCGGGTTTGGCCCGCGCGGCTTCCACCTCGACCCGGCCGTGTTCCAGCCGCGCGCCGGAACGCACCAGGCCGGCGTCTTTCAGTTCGCGCGATTCACGCAGTTGCAGGCGGCTGTCGGGGCGCAGGCGCAGCAGTGTGCCGTCGACCAGGCGGATGGTCACGTGGCCGTCCGCGCCGGTGTTGACGCTGGACCCCTCGGGCACCTGCTGACCCGCCTGCAAGGCGCCGGCAGCGCCACCCTGCACCTGGCCGGTCACGCTCAGCAGCGTGGCCGGCACCGGCGTGCTGCGCATCAGGCGCAGCGGAATCCGCAGCTCAGCCCCGCTGGCGATGCGGTTGGGGTTGATCAGCGTGTTGGCCTTGACCAGTTCCGGCCAGCGTGCCGTGTCGACGAGAAAACGCTTGCCCAGGCCGATCAGCGTGTCGCCGGGCGCGGCGGTGTAGACGTACACCGGGTCTTCGGCCGCGGCTGCGGCCGTTGTGCTGGCCGGTGCATCGGCCGCCTGCAGCGCCGGCACGGCCAGCGCCAGTGCGCTGGCCAGCGTCAACAGTTGCAGCGTTGAAGGGGTGCGCTTCATGTGTTTTCTCCGCACCAGGCCAAGGCCAGCCGCACCAGCTGCGTCGGGCTGTCGGCACCCAACTTCGTTTTCAAGGATTGCTTGTGGGTTTCGATGGTCTTGACGCTGCGGTTCAAGGCCTCGGCGATCTCGCGCGTGCCTTTGCCGGCGGCCACCAGGCGCAGCACTTCCAGCTCGCGGCCCGACAGTGCGGGCCGCTGGTCGCCCGGGGCGGCGGCGGGCCCGGCGGTCATGCGGCGCAGCATCTGGTTGTTCAACTGCGCGCTGACATGGACCTGGCCGGCCATCACGGTGTTCACCGCTTGCAGCAGCGTGTCGCCCAAGGCCGACTTCATCACATAGCCGTCGGCACCGGCGCGCAGCACGCGTTCGGCGAACAGGGCTTCGTCCATCGACGTCAGCACGATGATCTTCAGCGCCGGGTGTTCGGCACGCAGTTGCGGCAGCGCGGTCAGGCTGAAGTCATCCCCCAGGCCCAGGTCGAGCAGCAGCAGCTCAAAGGTTTGCGCGGCCAGCGCGGCCCGAGCGTCTTTCAGGCTGCCGCATTCGCTGACCGCGGCGCGGCCACCGAGCAGGTGGCGCACCCCCAGGCGGACGATCTCGTGGTCGTCGACCACGAGCACGTTCAATGAGGTCGCAGACAGGGGCATGCCGGGGTGGGGTGTCGCAAGATGCAGCAAACATCACATTTTACCGGCGGCCCCGCCCGGCACCCCCTGCGGAGGGACGGGGTCAAGGATTGCGGAAGTCGTCGTGGCAGCTCTTGCAGGTGCCGGCAGCGGCACCGAAAGCCGTCTTCAGCGTGTCCAGGTTGTTGGACTTGGCGACCACCGCCAGCTTGGCGACTTCGTCTTGCATCTTCTTGGCGGCGGCGTCGAACTTGGCGCGCTCGGTCCACACATTGGCCTTGGGCGTGCCCTTCTCGGTGCCGCTGGTGCCGTCGACAAACCCGGCATAGGGCAGCAGCGACAACTCGCGCACGATCTCGGCGTTGGCCGCCGCAGCGGTGCCGTCGAAGGGCACGCGGCCCTGCGCCATCGCGCCGATGCGCCCGAAATGGGCGGACATCACGGTGAAGGCCGCCTTGCGGTACTTCACGGCGTCTTCGGGTTTCTGGAACTGCGCGGCGGCGGGCAGTGAAGCCAGCAGCGTAGCGGCAGCGGCAGCGACAAGGAGGTACGACTTCATGCGGGGGGTCTCCGAACGGGTTTTGGAAGGGCAGCGGCAGTTTACGCATGCCGAGGCCCGCGCATTCCCGGCGCATGCCAGGGTTGCGCGCCGGCCCGCACGCTGCAAAGATCGCGGCAATGTCTGAAGCTGCTGCCCTGCCCGTCGCCCGCCCCCCGGTCCGCACCCGGGTCCGCATCTGGGACTTGCCGACGCGGCTTTTCCACTGGTCACTGGCCGCCGCCGTCTTCGGTGCCCTGGGCACCGCCTGGGTCGGCGGCAACGCCATGGTCTGGCACATGCGCTGCGGCTTGGCGGTGCTGGCGCTGCTGCTGTTCCGCATCATCTGGGGCGTCGTTGGTGGGCGCTGGTCGCGCTTCGCGCGCTTCGTCTATGCCCCGGCCACGGTGCTGCGCTACCTGCGCGGTGAGGTGCGCTCCGGCGACCATTTCGAAGCCGGCCACAACCCGCTGGGTGCCTTCTCGGTCTTCGCGCTGATCGGCTTTTTGGCGGTGCAGGTGGCCACCGGGCTGGTGGCCGACGACGAGATCGCCTTCCAGGGCCCGCTGAACCGGTTTGTCGCCACCGACCGGGGCCTGGCCGCGACCAGTTGGCACCGCGACTTCGGGCAGTGGATCTTGCTGGCGCTGGTGGCACTGCACCTCGCCGCCATCCTGTTCTACCTGTTGCGCAAGCAGACCAATCTGCTGCGCCCGATGATCACCGGCGACAAGCCCATACCGCCCACCGACGTCGACACCCTGCCCAGCGCGGACACCGCCCGCACGCGCGCCCTGGCCCTGCTGCTGGGCGCGGCCTGCGCCGGCCTGGCGCTGTGGGTCGGCCGGCTCGGCGCCTGATGACGCCCGACCCGATCCACCTGGTCGAAGCCGGCAGCCCGGCGCTGGTGGCCACCGCGCAGGGCCTGTTCAGCGAATACGCCGGCACGCTGGGCATCGACCTGGGCTTCCAGAATTTCGCCGCCGAACTGGCGGCGCTGCCGGGCGAATACGCAGCGCCAGGTGGCGCGCTGCTGGTGGCGCTGGTCGACGGTGAACCCGCCGGCTGCGGTGCCTTGCGCGCCCTGCCCGACGCCGACTACCCGAATGCCTGCGAGATGAAGCGCCTGTTCGTGCGCCCGGCTTTCCGCCGCACCGGGCTGGGCCGGCAGCTGGCACAGCGCCTGGTGGACCTGGCCACGCAGGCCGGCTACAGCCATTTGCTGCTGGACACGCTGGACACCATGGAAGCGGCGCGCGAGATGTACGCGTCGCTGGGCTTCGAAGAGATCCCGCCCTACTACTTCAACCCCATCCCCGGGGCCCACTACCTGAAGGTCGATCTCGAAGCCGGCACGCGCTGGTAGCCCGGCCGCCGGTGGCCTTCGGGCATCATGCAGCCGATGAATGCCAGCACCATCGATCTGCGCGCTGGCCCCTTGCGGCTGGCCTTGCGCGCCGACCTCGGTGGTGCCATCGCTGGCCTGTGGCACGCTGCCACGCCGGTGCTGCGCAGCGTCGAGCCGGCGGCTTTGACCACCGCGCGGGCCTCAGCCTGCTATCCGCTGGCACCCTATTCCAACCGCATCGGCCTGCGCCGTTTCCACTGGCAGGGGCAAGACCACGCGCTGGCCGCCAACTTCGAAGGCAGCCCGCACGCCCTGCACGGCGTGGCCTGGCAGCGGCCGTGGGTGGTGGTGTCGCGCAGCGCCACACAGGCCGAACTGGCTTGCCGCCATCTGCCCGACGCCGACTGGCCCTTTGCCTTCGACCTGAGCCAGCGTTTCGAGCTGAGCCCGACCGGCCTGACCGTGCACATGGCGCTCACCAACCGCGCCGACCAGCCCCAGCCGGTGGGCCTGGGCTGGCACCCCAACTTCCCCAAACGCGCCAACGCCCGGCTGGATATCGACGTGAAGCAGCGCTGGGACAGCGACGCCGGCCAGCTGCCCACGCAGCCGGTGGCGCAAGCCGGCCTGCACGGCACCGTGGCCGGGCTGGACGTCGACAACTGCTACAGCGGCTGGCAGGGCCCGGCGCTGATCCGCGACGGCGCGCTGGCCCTGCGCCTGTCGTCGTCGCTGCCCTACCTGGTGGTGTACACGCCGCCCACGCTGCCGTTCTATGCGGTCGAGCCGGTCAGCCACGTCAACAATGCCATCCAGATGGCCGACCCGGCCGCGCACGGCCTGCGCACGCTGGCGGCCGGGGCCACGTTCGAGGCCTGGATGCAACTCGACATCCTGCAACTTGAAACCACGGAGCCTTGATGGACTGGACCCCGCTGCCCTTGCCGGCGCACACCGCCCCTTCGCTGCTGGGTGAATCGCCGTTCTGGCACCCCGAAGAAGCGGCGCTGTACTGGGTCGATATCCCGGGCAAGACCCTGAACCGCTGGCACCCGGAGACGGCCGCCTACCGCCAGTGGGCTTTGCCGGCAGAGGCCGGCTGCTGCGCGCCGCTGCCCGGTGGCGACCTGCTGCTGGCCATGCGCGACGGCCTGTTCCGCTTCGACCCCGGCACGGGCGAACGCCAGCTCCTGGCGGCCCCGACTTACGACCCGCTCATCGAGCGCTACAACGACGGCAAGGCCGACCCGCAAGGCCGGCTGTGGGTGGGCACCATCTACGAGCCGCGCGACGCGCCCAAGGCGGTGCTCTACCGCTGGGCGGCCGGCAAGCTGATGAAGATGGCCAGCCGCGTGACGGTCAGCAACGGCCTGGCCTTCAGCCCCGATGGCCGCACCATGCTGTGGAGCGACTCCACCGCCCACCGCATCGACGTGATGGACTTCGACGGCTTCGATGGCAGCCTGTCGCGCCGCCGCGTCTTCGCGCAGTTCCCGCTGAAGACGGCCGGGCAGGACCTGGCCACCTACGGCGGCCGGCCCGACGGTGCGGCGATGGACGCCGAGGGCTGCTACTGGTCCGCGATGATCGAAGGCCAGCGCCTGGTGCGCCTGTCGCCGACGGGCGAACTGCTGCAGTCCATCCCGCTGCCCGTGCGCAGCCCCACCATGCCCTGCTTCGGCGGGCCCGACCTGCGCACGCTGTACGTCACCACGGCACGCTTGAACCGGCCGGCCGACGAACTGGCGGCGCAACCCTGGGCCGGTTGCGTGCTGAGCGCACGGGTCGATGTGCCCGGCTTGCCGGTGAATTTCGTGCGCGGCTGAGCGGCCCGCCCGCCGCCGGCAACCCGTACCCGTACCCGCACCCGTACCCGCACCCGCACCCGCATCCGCATCCGCATCCGCATCCGCCATGACCCACCGCCTCGACCGCCCGGCCCTGCTGGCCCGCCTGAACGAAGCGCGCACCTGGGATCTGGCCGTCATCGGTGGCGGCTCGGTCGGCCTGGGCGTGGCATTGGATGCGGCGGTGCGCGGCCTGAGCGTGGTGCTGGTCGAATCGCACGACTTCGCCGAAGGCACCTCGTCGCGCTCGACCAAGCTGGTGCACGGCGGCGTGCGCTACCTGGCACAGGGTGACATCGGCCTGGTGCGCGAAGCGCTGCACGAACGCGCCGCGCTGCTGGCCAACGCACCGCACGTGGCCCAGCGCCTGCCTTTCGTGATGCCCGGCTACCACTGGTGGGAGCGCGGCTTTTACGGTGCCGGCCTGAAGGCCTACGACGCCCTGGCCGGCCGCCAGGGCCTGGGGGCCACCGAGTGGCTGAGCACGCGCCGCGCGCTGGACCTGCTGCCCGGCGTCCAGGCCCGCGGCCTGTGGGGCGGCGTGCGTTACTGGGACGGCCAGTTCGACGACGCCCGCCTGGCGCTGCTGCTGGCCCGCACGGCCGCTGCGCGGGGCGCCCTGCTGTTGAACCACTGCGCCGTGACGGGCTTGGTCCACGAAGGCGGGAAGGTCAGCGGGCTGGACGTGCGCGATGGCGAGACCGGTGCCACCGCCCGCGTCAACGCCCGCTGCGTGGTCAACGCCACCGGCGTCTGGGTCGACGCCGTCCTCGGCCTGGACCGCGCCGCCGAACCATCCGCCGCGCCCGCAGCCCCGCCCTTGGTGGCGCCCAGCCAGGGCGTGCACCTGGTCGTCGACCGCGCCTTCCTGCCCGGCAGCCACGCCCTGCTGGTGCCCAAGACGGCCGACGGCCGCGTGCTCTTCGCGGTGCCCTGGCTGGGCAAGACCATCCTGGGCACCACCGACACGCCGCGCCAGGACCTGGCCCGCGAGCCTATGCCCTTTGCTGACGAAGTGGCCTTCATCCTCGGCGAAGCCGGCCGCTACCTGGCGCGCGCGCCGCAGCGCAGCGACGTGCGTTCGGTGTGGGTCGGCCTGCGCCCCCTGGTTCGGCCGCAGGCCGGACCCTCGCCCGCGTCCTTCAGGCCGCAGACCGCTGCGGCTGTCGGCGACAGCAAGGCGATCTCACGCGAACACACGGTGCTGGTCGCGCCGTCGGGCCTGGTCACGGTGACCGGCGGCAAGTGGACAACTTACCGCGCGATGGCCGAAGACGTGCTGGACCGCGCGATGGCTGCCGGCCTGCTGCCGCGTCGCGCAGGCGGCGTCACGACCCGTTTGCCGCTGCTGGGCGCGGCGGCGGGCCGCCCGCTGTCCGAGCCGCCCGGCGAGCATCTGTACGGTAGCGAAGCTGTGCTGCTGCGCAGCCTGCCCGGTGCCACCGACTGGCTGTGGCGCGACGCCGAAACGCAGACCGGCGGCCTCAGCGTGGCCATGGTCCGTTTCGCGGCGCGCTACGAGATGGCGCGCAGCGTGGCCGATGTGCTGGCGCGGCGTTCGCGCCTGCTGTTTCTGGACGCCGCCGAGGCGGCGCGGCAGGCCGACGCGGTGGCCGCGATCCTGGCCGAAGAACTGGGCCAGGCGGTCGAAACTGACGGCTTCAAGGCGCTGGCCGCGCAGTACCAACGGCTGCCCTGACGCGGCCAGGTCACTGGCGGTCCGCTCGCGCCTTCAGGTTTTCGGCAAGGACTCGATGGCCTCACGCACTTCGCCCGTGCTGAGAATTTCGCTCAGCAGCTTGGGTGCAGCAACACCCGGCGCATAAACCGCATACACCGGCACGCCGCTGCGGCCCAGGCGGGCCAGCTCGGCGCTGATGGCGGGGTCGCGCCGGGTCCAGTCGGCGCGCAGCAGCAAGACCTTGTGGGCGGCGAAAGTGGCCAGCACTTCACTGCGTGACAAGACCACGCGCTTGTTGACCTGGCAGCTCACGCACCAGGCGGCCGTGAAGTCCACGAAGACCGGCCGGCCTTCGGCTCGCGCTTGCGCCACGCGCTCGGCCGACCAAGGCTGCCAGCTGTTTTCGCTGCCTGCAGCACCGGCTGCACCGGCCACACCGGCTTCACCCGCTTCACAGGGCGCGGCAGCGGCTTCCTGGTGCAGTGCCGGTGCTGCCCAGAACAGGGCCGCAGCCATCACCACCACGGCCACCGTGCCCAGGCTGCGGCGGGCCACCGTGCCGAGTGTTTGCGAACCGAGTGCCCAGGCCAGAAAGGCCAGCGCCAGCAGCAGAAGCAGCAGCGCGGCGGCACCATCAATGCCCGCCTGCTGGCCCAACACCCAGACCAGCCAGACCACCGTGGCGAACATCGGAAAGGCCATCAGCGTCTTGAAGTGGGCCATCCACACCCCGGGGCGGGGGAGCAACTGCGCCCCTTGCGGCCAGGCGCTGGCGGCCAGGTACGGCAAGGCCATGCCCAGGCCGAGGAAGGCGAACACCAACAGCGCCTGGGCCGTGGGCAAGGCCACGGCCGCCCCCAGCGAAGCGCCCATGAAGGGCGCGGTGCAGGGCGAGGCCACGGCCACCGCCAGCACGCCGGTCAGGGCCGAATCGACCACCGGGTGGCGGGCCTGCGCGGCGGCCCATGAGCTGGGCAGCAGCGAACCTATTTCGAAGACCCCGGCCAAGTTCAGGCCGATCAGGGTGAACAGCGCAGCCAGCACCGCCACCACGGCTGGCGTCTGCAACTGGAAGCCCCAGCCGAGCTGTTCGCCGCCTGCGCGCAGGGCCAGCAACAAGCCGGCCAGCGCCACGAAAGACGCCACCACACCCACCGTGTAGGCCAGCCCGCCAACCAGCAGCGCGCGGCGGTCATCGGCGTGGCGCGCGAAGCCCAGCACCTTCAGCGACAGCACCGGGAACACGCAGGGCATCAGGTTCAGCAGCGCGCCGCCGGCCAGTGCCAGCAGCAGCGCCCAGCCCAGGCCGGCGGGGGCTTGTGCGGGCGCTTGTTCGGGCGCTTGTGCGGGCGCGTTCAAGGCGGCCGGTGGTGTGACCAGTGGCGGCAGCGCAGCCGGTGCCGGGCCGGCGGCCGGCCAGGGCGACGCCACGGCCATCTGCAGCCGCAGGCCCGCCGGCTGGCCGTCGGCAATCAACACCGCCGCCAGCATGGGGGGCGCGGCACTGCGTTGCGGGTCGAGTGCCACGCGCGCCGTCCAGCTGCCATCGGACCACTGGTTGCGTTGCAGCGCAGCGGTCTGCAGCAGGCCTGGCGATTCCGGCAGCAGGCTCATCGCGCGGCCTTGCCAGGCGGCCGGCAAGCCGGTCACGCGGACCACCATCCAGGAGCCTTCGAAGGCCACGGCGGTCTGGGCTTGTGGCACCGGCAGCGGCTGCGCGGCGGTGGCCGTCGCGAACAAAGCCGCATGGCCGGCGGTGGCGGCCCTCGCCGGCAGGCGCAACGTGAAATCGCCGCTCTCGGGGATGCACACGTCCTTGCAGACCAGCCACTCGGCGTGCAGCTTGACGTCCAATGCTTCAGCGCTGAAACCGGCCGGCAGCGTCACGGCCACGGGCAACAGCAGCGTCCCCTCGTAGCCGTAATTCAGCAGCGGCCCGAGCGGCAACTTCTTCGGCGTGGGCCATTCGATGTCGGCCACTTGCACCCCCGCCGGCAGCGTCCATTCCAGCGTCGTCGGCAGGCCCGAATCGCCCGGGTTCTTCCAGTAGGTGTGCCAGTGCGGCTGGTGGTCGATCTTCAGCCCGAAGCGGACGGTCTGGCCAGGCACCAGGCCTTCCGGTGCGTGGGCCACCAGTTCGGCGCGCACTTGGGGTGTGGTCACCACAGCGCCCGGCGCAGCCGCGACCGTGAGAGGAAAAACAAAGGCCAGAGCCAAAGCAGCAAGGCGGTTCGAGCGGGTCATGTGCATGGCCTATTTTCGAGGCGACCGACAGGGTGGGCGTGCCGCGCACGTGCATCGATTGTGTGCCTCCCCACGACCCCGTAGCCCCTGGCCTGAGGGGTCTCCTTCCGGCCAGTCCGGGTTTCTTCGTATAATTCCGAGGCTTTGCTGACCTCACACAAGCCATGGCGATCGGACGGCAACAAGAACGGCAACACCGAAACGACCGCTGGGGCGATGAAGCCGAGGCGGCGGCAAAAGAAGAAGCACTGAATTTCAAACCGCTGACGCGGGAAGAAGCGCAGGTTCTGCGGGCCAAGCAGCCGCCGCTGTCGCCGTGGCGCGTGATTGGTGTGCAGGCGGCGGTTGGTGTGGGGACAGCGTTGCTGGTAGCGCTCGTTTCCGGGAAACAGATGTATGGGTGGTCGCTGCTTTACGGCGCGTTCACTGTGGTGATACCGGGCGCCTTGATGGCGCGCGGCATGACCAGCCAGCTCAGCAGCATGAACCCCGGCGCCAGCGCTGTCAGTTTCATGTTGTGGGAGATGGTCAAAATTGCGGTTTCGGTGGTGCTGCTCGCGCTGGCCCCGAAACTGGTGCAGCCCCTGAGCTGGCCGGCCTTGCTGGCAGGTTTGGTGGTCTGCATGAAGGTTTATTGGGTCGCGCTGCTGTGGCGCGGCACCTCAAAGAGTTGAACTGACGAGACAAGCAAAAGCATGGCAGCAGAAGCTCATGCCGCGAACGCGGCCGCCGCACACGGTCCGACCGCCGGCGAGTACATCATCCATCACCTGACGCACCTGCGTAACAAGGAGATGACCGGCCCCTTTGACCTGTCCGTGGTCAGTTGGGATTCGCTGTTTTTCTCCATCACCCTCGGGGTGATCGGCTGCTTCCTGCTGTGGCTGGCGGCGCGCAAAGCCACCTCCGGCGTGCCGGGCCGTTTCCAGGCCGCTGTTGAGATCCTGGTCGAGATGGTCGAGTCGCAGGCCAAGGGCATCGTGCACAACGCCAACAGCCGCAAGCTGGTGTCTCCGCTGGCCCTGACCGTCTTCGTCTGGATCTTCCTGCTCAATGCAATGGACCTGCTGCCTGTCGACCTGCTGCCCTTCATCTGGGAGAAGGTCTACGGCGCGATGGGCGGCGACCCGCACCACGCCTACCTGCGCGTCGTGCCCACCGCCGACCTCTCCGTGACGATGGGCCTGTCGCTCGGCGTGCTCATCACCTGTATCGTCTACAACATCAAGATCAAGGGCCTGGGCGGCTGGGGTCATGAACTGATCGCTGCGCCTTTCGGCGACCACTGGGCGCTGTACCCCTTCAACTTCCTGATGCAGGTCATCGAGTTCGTCGCCAAGACGGTCTCGCACGGCATGCGGCTGTTCGGCAATATGTACGCCGGCGAGCTGATCTTCCTGCTGATCGCCCTGCTCGGCGGTGCCTTCACGCTGTCGGCCACCGGCTTCGGCCTGGCAGCGCTGCACATCATTGCCGGCACGGTGTGGGCGCTGTTCCACCTGATCATCATCACCTTGCAGGCCTTCGTGTTCATGATGCTCACGCTCGTGTACATCGGCCAGGCGCACGACTCGCACTGAGTCGAATCCAGCGCAGCAGCCGCTCGTTCTCTGGCTTTTTACGGTTTTCCGTTTTCCTTTCTCTCTCACAACTTATCCCTCTAGGAGTCATCATGGAAGTCATCAGCTTTGTCGCCCTCGCCGCCGGTTTGATCATTGGTCTGGGTGCCGTTGGTGCCTGTATCGGCATCGGCATCATGGGCAGCAAGTACCTGGAATCGGCTGCTCGCCAGCCCGAACTGATGGGTGAACTGCAAACCAAGATGTTCCTGCTGGCCGGCCTGATCGACGCCGCCTTCATCATCGGTACCGGTATCGCCCTGTGGTTCGCCACGGCCAATCCCTTCCTGGCCCAGATCGCCCTTCTCCCGAAGTGATCAATTTCTCCCAAGCGGACGCCGCGGAACCGGCTTTGCCGGGCCGCTGGGGTCGCCCCCTTGAGGGGGTGCGGCAACGCCGCTACGGGGGTGGAGGACATACATGAGCATCACCGGTACCCTCATCGTTCAGATGATCGTGTTCCTGATCCTGGTCGGGTTCACCATGAAATTCGTCTGGCCGCCGATCACGGCTGCCTTGGACGAGCGCGCCAGGAAGATCGCCGACGGCCTGTCCGCCGCCGACAAGGCGAAGTCGGAATTGGCTGTCGCCAACCAGCGCGTGGAAGCCCAGCTTTCCGCCGCCCGTGACGACGCCGCCAAGCGCCTGGCTGACGCCGAACGCCTGGCTCAGCAAATCGTTGAAGAAGCCAAAGGCAAGGCCACGGTGGAAGCGGACAAGATCATTGCCGCCGCCCATGCCGAAGCCGAGCAGGCCTCGGTCAAGGCTCGCGAGACGCTGCGCGAGCAGGTCGCTGGCCTGGCCGTCAAAGGTGCTGAAGCCATCCTGCGCAAGGAAGTCAACGCCGGCGTTCACGCCGACCTGCTTTCCCGTTTGAAGGCGGAGCTCTGACATGGCCGAGCTGGCGACCATCGCCCGCCCCTACTCCGAGGCTTTGTTCTCGTCGGCCGGCACCGGTGCTGCGGGCTTGAAGCCGCAGCTGGCTGGCGTGGCCGCACTGGCCGCCGATGCCGAGCTGCGGCAGTACGCCGACAACCCCAAGGTCAACACCGATCAGGTGTTCGATCTGATGGCCGGCGTCGCGCTCCAGCAAGGCCTGTCGCTCGACAGCAAGGTGGGCAACCTGTTGCGCACCGTCATCGAGAACGGCCGCCTGGCGGCCCTGCCTGAAATTTCGGCGCAGTACGGGGCCCTCGTCAACGGCAGCAGCGGCGTGTCGAACGCCACCATCCAGAGCGCTTTCGCCATCGATGGCGACGCGCTGGCCGATGTGGTGGCCACGCTGGAAAAGCGCTTTGCCAGGAAGCTCAACGCCACGGTCGTGATCGTCCCCGAGCTGATCGGCGGCATCCGTGTCGTCGTCGGCGACGAGGTGCTGGACACCTCGGTCCTGGCCCGCCTTGCCCAAATGAAACTTGCGTTAACCGCATGACGTCGCCTCTGGCGCCGAGCGCGTGACCTGGAGAAACACCATGAACCTGAATCCCGCAGAAATCTCCGAGCTGATCAAGAGCCGCATCGAAGGCCTTGCCGTCTCGGCTGACATCAAGAACCAGGGCACCGTCGTGTCCGTCACCGACGGCATCGTGCGTGTGCACGGCCTGTCTGAAGTGATGGCCGGCGAGATGCTGGAATTCCCGCCCACCCCCAGCGGCCAGCCGACCTACGGCCTGGCGCTGAACCTCGAGCGCGACTCGGTCGGCTCGGTGATTTTGGGTGAGTACGAGCACATCTCCGAAGGCGACACCGTGAAGTGCACGGGCCGCATCCTGGAAGTGCCGGTCGGCCCCGAGCTGCTGGGCCGCGTGGTCAACGCGCTGGGCCAGCCGATCGACGGCAAGGGTCCGATCAACGCCAAGATGACCGACGTCATCGAGAAGGTCGCCCCGGGCGTGATCGCGCGCAAGAGCGTGGACCAGCCGGTGCAGACCGGTCTGAAGTCCATCGACTCGATGGTGCCGGTCGGCCGCGGCCAGCGCGAGCTGATCATCGGCGACCGCCAGACCGGCAAGACCGCCGTGGCCATCGACGCGATCATCAACCAGAAGGGTCAGAACATGACCTGCATCTACGTTGCAATCGGCCAGAAGGCGTCGTCGATCAAGAACGTGGTGCGCGCCCTGGAAGCGAACGGCGCGATGGAATACACCATCGTCGTGGCGGCCTCGGCTTCGGAATCGGCGGCCATGCAGTACGTCTCGGCGTACTCGGGCTGCACGATGGGCGAGTACTTCCGCGACCGCGGGCAAGACGCGCTGATCGTGTACGACGACCTGTCCAAGCAGGCCGTCGCCTACCGCCAGGTTTCGCTGCTGCTGCGCCGCCCGCCGGGCCGCGAAGCCTACCCCGGCGACGTGTTCTATCTCCACAGCCGCCTGCTCGAGCGCGCCGCCCGCGTGAACGCCGACTACGTCGAGAAGTTCACCAACGGCGAAGTCAAAGGCCGGACCGGTTCGCTGACCGCGCTGCCGATCATCGAGACGCAAGCCGGCGACGTGTCGGCCTTCGTGCCGACCAACGTGATCTCGATCACCGACGGCCAGATCTTCCTGGAAACCAGCCTGTTCAACGCCGGCATCCGCCCCGCCATCAACGCCGGTATCTCGGTGTCGCGCGTCGGTGGTGCAGCCCAGACCAAGCTGATCAAGAGCCTGTCCGGCGGTATCCGTACCGACCTGGCGCAGTACCGTGAACTGGCCGCCTTCGCGCAGTTCGCTTCCGACCTGGACGCGGCCACCCGCAAGCAGTTGGACCGCGGTGCCCGCGTGATGGAACTGCTGAAGCAGGCCCAGTACAGCCCGCTGCCGATCAGCCTGATGGGTGCCACGCTGTTCGCGGTGAACAAGGGCTACCTGGACGACATCGACGTCAAGCGCGTGCTGGCCTTCGAACACGGCCTGCACCAGCACCTGAAGAGCAGCCACGCTGCGCTGCTGGCCAAGCTGGAAAACGACAAGGCCATGGACAAGGCCGCTGAAGAAGAACTTGCTGGCGCTGTCACCGCGTTCAAGAAGTCCTTCGTCTAAGCCTCGCCCAGGAGCAAGACCATGGCGATCGGCAAAGAAATACGCGGCAAGATCAAGAGTGTCGAGAACACCAAGAAGATCACCAAGGCCATGGAAATGGTCGCCGCTTCCAAGATGCGCAAGGCGCAAGAGCGCATGCGCGCGGCGCGTCCGTACGCCGACAAGATCCGCAACATCACGGCGCACCTGTCCGAGGCCAACCCCGAGTACAAGAGTCCGTACCTGCGTGACGCGACCAAGTCGGGCGGTGTCACCAAGGCCGTGGGCTTCATCGTGGTCAGCACCGACAAGGGCCTGTGCGGTGGTTTGAACACCAACATCTTGCGTGCCGTCACGAACAAGATGAAGGAAGTCCAGACGGCCGGCGGCACCATCCAGGCGGTGGCCATCGGCAACAAGGGTTTCGGCTTCCTGAACCGCATCGGCGCGAACGTGGTCAGCCACGCCGTGCAGCTCGGTGACGCGCCGCAGCTCGACAAGCTGATCGGGCCCGTCAAGGTCATGCTCGACGCCTTCGTGGCCGGCAAGCTCGACGCGGTGCACCTTTGCTACACCGGCTTCATCAACACGATGAAGCAGGAGCCGAATATCGAGCAGTTGCTGCCGTTGTCGGCTGCACGCCTGCAACAGACGGCCGCCGAGAAGACGGCCGAATCGGGCAAGCACAGCTGGGATTACCTGTACGAGCCCGATGCCGCCACCGTCATCGACGACCTGTTGACGCGGTATGTGGAAGCGCTGGTCTACCAGGCCGTGGCCGAGAACATGGCCAGCGAGCAGAGCGCCCGCATGGTGGCCATGAAGGCCGCCACCGACAACGCGGGCACGCTGATCGGCGAGTTGAAGCTGGTCTACAACAAGACCCGCCAAGCCGCGATCACCAAGGAATTGTCGGAAATCGTCAGCGGCGCCGCCGCCATCAGCGGCTGATGCAGCACAGCTGCAACCGCCCGCAACGAACACTGTTTGAAGGACAAGAAACATGCAAGCTCAAGGCAAGATCGTCCAGTGCATCGGCGCTGTCGTCGACGTGGAATTCCCGCGCAACGCCATGCCCCGCGTCTATGACGCGCTGAAGCTGGAAGGCACCGCGCTGACACTGGAAGTGCAGCAGCAGCTGGGTGACGGCGTGGTGCGCACCATCGCGCTGGGCTCAAGCGACGGCCTGCGCCGCGGCCTGATGGTCAGCAATACCGGCGCCAACATCACGGTGCCGGTGGGCAAGGCCACGCTGGGCCGCATCATGGACGTGCTGGGCAACCCCATCGATGAACGCGGCCCGGTCGACCAGACGCTGACCGCGCCCATCCACCGCAAGGCCCCGGCCTACGACGAGCTGAGCCCGTCGCAGGAACTGCTGGAAACCGGCATCAAGGTGATCGACCTGATCTGCCCCTTCGCCAAGGGCGGCAAGGTCGGCCTGTTCGGCGGCGCCGGCGTCGGCAAGACCGTGAACATGATGGAACTCATCAACAACATCGCCAAGGCGCACAGCGGCTTGTCGGTGTTCGCCGGTGTCGGTGAGCGCACCCGCGAGGGCAACGACTTCTATCACGAGATGGCCGATTCGGGCGTCGTGAACCTGGAGAACCTGGGCGAGTCGAAAGTGGCCATGGTCTACGGCCAGATGAACGAACCCCCGGGTAACCGTCTTCGCGTGGCGCTGACCGGCCTGACCATCGCGGAATCGTTCCGCGACGAAGGCCGTGACGTGCTGTTCTTCGTGGACAACATCTACCGCTACACGCTGGCCGGCACCGAAGTGTCCGCCCTGCTGGGCCGCATGCCTTCAGCCGTGGGCTACCAGCCGACGCTGGCCGAGGAAATGGGCCGCCTGCAAGAGCGCATCACGTCGACCAAGGTCGGCTCGATCACCTCGATCCAGGCCGTCTACGTGCCTGCGGACGACTTGACCGACCCCTCGCCCGCAACCACCTTCGCCCACCTGGACGCGACGGTCGTGTTGAGCCGTGATATCGCTTCGCTGGGCATCTACCCAGCTGTGGACCCGCTGGACAGCAACAGCCGCCAGGTCGACCCGAACGTGGTCGGTGAAGAGCACTACAACACCACGCGCGCCGTGCAGGCCACGCTGCAGCGCTACAAGGAACTGCGCGACATCATCGCCATCCTGGGCATGGACGAGCTGAGCCCGGAAGACAAGCTGGCCGTGAGCCGCGCGCGCAAGATCCAGCGCTTCCTGAGTCAGCCTTTCCACGTCGCCGAAGTCTTCACCGGCAGCCCGGGCAAGTACGTGCCGCTGAAGGAAACCATCCGTGGTTTCAAGATGATCGTGGCCGGCGAATGCGACGCGTTGCCGGAACAGGCCTTCTACATGGTCGGCACCATCGACGAGGCCTTCGAGAAGGCCAAGAAGATCAACTAAGGATTGGCCATGGCAACCCTCCACGTTGATGTCGTCAGCGCCGAAGCCCTGATCTTTTCGGGCGAGGCCAAGTTCGTGGCCCTGCCCGGCGAGAACGGTGAACTCGGCATCCTGCCGCGCCACACGCCACTGATCACCCGCATCAAACCCGGCGCGGTGCGCATTGAACGCGTCGACGGCAGCGAAGAATTCATCTTCGTCGCCGGCGGCATTCTGGAAGTGCAGCCGGGCACGGTCACCGTGCTGGCCGACACCGCCATCCGCGGCAAGGACCTCGACGAGGCCAAGGCCACGGAAGCCAAGAAGCAGGCCGCCGAAGCGATGAAGAACGCCAAGAGCGACATTGACCTGGCCGCTGCGCAAGGCGAATTCGCTGCGATGGCCGCGCAATTGGCAGCGATCCAGAAACTGCGTCGGAAGTAATTGACGCGCGCTGTTCAGCGCACCCGTTTGCCGAACAGAACACAAACCCGCCCGGTGGCAACATCCGGCGGGTTTTGTCTTTTCGGTCAGCAGCAAAAAGCGGCAATCAGCAGCACGAAGGGCGCGTCATGAGCAAGAAACAGGGCAACGGCAAGGTCAAGAAAAGCGCCAAGGGCAGCGGCGACGCCAGCCACCTGGGCAAGGGCGAATACCTGGAAAAGCTGGGCCCGCTGCAATTGCGTTTGAACAACATGGCGCGCTGGTTGCAGCACACCGGCCAGCGCCTGGTGGTGGTGGTGGAAGGGCGCGACACGGCGGGCAAGGGCGGCGTCATTGCTGCCATCGCGGAAACGCTGAACCCGCGCCAGTGTCACGTGGTGGCGCTGGACAAGCCCAGCGAGCGCGAACGCAGCCAGTGGTATTTCCAGCGCTACATACCGCACCTGCCTGCAGCTGGCGAGATCGCCCTGTTCGACCGCAGTTGGTACAACCGCGCTGGCGTCGAACGGGTGATGGGCTTTTGTACCGAAGACCAGACGGCGGCCTTCCTGAAGCAGGCACCAGCCTTCGAACGCCTGCTGGTGGACGACGGCGTGCTGCTCTTCAAGTACTGGCTGACGGTTGACCAGGTGCAGCAGGAAGCGCGCTTCGCCGAGCGCCAGGCCGACCCGCTGAAGCGCTGGAAGCTGTCGTCCATTGACGTGCAGGCGCGCGAGAAATATGCCGACTACGGCCGGGCCCGCGACGCCATGCTGAAGGCCACCCACACGCCGCGCGCGCCCTGGACGCTGGTCGATTTCAACGACCAGCGGCGCGGTCGCCTGGCGCTGATCGAAGACCTGCTGGCCGCCGTCCCCGAAGAAGCGCCGGAGCCCAGTCCTATCGTTTTCCCACCGCTCGGCCACGAACCGCTGAAGGAGCGCTTCCGGGCCGGGCCCAAACCGATCTGAGCGGCAGCAGGCTGCGTTTCAGCGCTGCGCAGCCGCGACCGACAGGCTGGCCGGCCACGCGGTGAACGGCCGCAGGCCGCGCTCCATTCCCCCTGAAATACGGGGGGAAGGAAGGAATAACCTTGTATTGAATCAGGACCGGCAGTACGGTCTGCCGTCCGGTTTTCGTCACGGTTGCTGTAACCCCCATCGAGAGAAAGCACATGCGCGCAAAGCACTTCAAACTGGCTTCCTGGGCACTGGCAACCCTGGCCCCTTTGGCCCAGGCGCAGTCGATCAGCGTCGGGCCCAACGTCAACGTCACCAAGTTGACCGGCAACCAGTCCGAACAGTCCATCGCCATCAATCGCTTGAACACCAACCAGATCACCGTGGGCTCCAACGGCCGTCCGGGTGGCGGCATTTTTCTGGGTTACAGCAGCAACGGCGGGACCACCTGGAACGCCAGTTCGTTCAACCCGTCGGCGTGTTGTGACAGCTGGATGGGGGCCGACAACTTCGGCAACATGTATGTGTCCTACCTGACCGGCAGTTTCACCACGTCCATCGCGCGCAGCGTCGACGGCGGTGCGAACTACACCGTCATCGGTGCCATCGCGGGCTCGTCAGACCACCCCGAAATGGGCATCGGCCCTGGTGCCACGGCGGGCACCAACAACATCTACCTGCGCGACACCACCTCGGGCAATCGCGTCATTGGCGGCACCTCATCGGGCCTGGGCGTGAACTCGGCGTTCACCGCGCAACCGGTGCTGGGCAGCGGCAATTTCGGTGCAACGGCTGTCGGTCCGGGCGGGCGCACGGTGTTCACGTCGATGAACCCGTCGGGTGGCATCGGCCCCACCACGATGACCCTGCGCTACGACGCCGACGGCCTCGGCCCGGGTGCTTATGTCACGCAGGCCAGCGTGGTCACCCAAGTCGGTGGCTTCCGGCCGATCACGCCGCAGCCCAGCCGCACCGTCGACGCCCAGGTGGACCTGGAGTACGACTCTTCAGGGGGCGTCAACGACGGCAACCTGTACATGCTGTACACGCAAGCCGCCAACACCACCACCAACAACACCGACATCGTCTTCCGCAAGTCCACCGACAACGGTGCCACCTTCAGCAGCGAGGTCACGCTGAACAACGACGGCGGCACCAATTCGCAGTTCTTTGGCCGCCTGGCGGTGGACCAGAAAACGGGCTGGTTGGCCTCGGTCTGGTACGACGCGCGCAATTCGGTGGCCAACAACCGCGTCGAGTTGTGGGGCACGGTCAGCTTCAATGCGGGCCTCAGCTGGGAGCCCAACTTCAAGATCAGCCAGGGCGTGACGAGCTGCCTGGCGGCCAGCATCGGCGGCGACGGCAACGAGTGCGGCGACTACATCGCGCTGGATTTTTATGACGGCAAGCTCGCCGCCGCCTGGGGCGACGGATCGAACTCTACCGGCGACAACCCCAACGGCGGCACCCGGCTGGACACCTATTTCGCCATGGTCACCATCACCGCCGCCGTGCCGGAGCCCGCCACCTACGCGCTCTTCGCCTTGGGCCTGCTGGCCATCGGCGCGCGGGCACGTCGCCGCAACTGAAGCGCGAGCCGCAGCGCACACGGCCCGCCTTCGCGCGGGCCTTTTTTTCACCTCAGATTTTTCCCAGCGCCCGCAGCACTTTCTCGGGCGTGATCGGCTGCGAAGCCAGCCGCGCCTCGAAGGGTGCCAGCGCATCGTTGATGGCGTTCATCACCGCGCCGGGTGCACCGGCGGTGCCGGCTTCACCGGCCCCCTTGGCACCCAGGGCTGAAGAGCGCGTGGGGCTCTGCACGTGGCTGATCACGATATCCGGCATCTCGCCGGCCATCGGCACCAGGTAGTCGGCCATGTTGCCGTTGCGCAGCGTACCGTCGGTGTCGTACAGGCATTCCTCGAACAGCGCCCCGCCGATGCCCTGCACGATGGCACCGCGCATTTGCTCGTCGACCAGCAGGGGGTTGATGACGCGGCCGCAATCTTCCACGGCCCAGTGCTTCAGCAGCTTGACGAAGCCGGTTTCGATGTCAACCTCGACATGACTGACTTGCACGCCGTTGGTGAAGATGAAGGGGTAGTCGCGTTGCGCGTAGTGGCGCGTCACCATCAGTTCGGGGGTGAAGTTTTTCGGCAGTGTGTCGCTGCGGAAATAGGCGATGCGGCCGAGTTCGGCCAGCGTCAACAACTCCGCGCCCGTGGCCGCATCGACCACCGCACCGCGCCGCACTTGCAGGGCCGCTGCCTCGCGCTGCAGGATGGCCGCCGCCGTGGCCAGGATGTTGGCGCGCAGCACCAGCCCGGCTTGCAACACCGCTTCACCGCCGATGCCCGCACCGCGTGAAGCCCAGGTGCCGCCGCCGTACGGCGTGGCGTCGGTGTCGCCGGTGACCACGCGCACGCGAGCCAGTTCCACGCCCACGGCGTCGGCGGCGATCTGGCCGAAGATGGCCTCGGCCCCCTGGCCTTGTTCGCCGACGCTGCTCAGCACCGTCAACGCGCCGCTGGGCTCCAGGCGCAGCGTGGCGCCGTCTTGCGAGGCGATGCGCGCGCCGCCCACGCCGTAGAAGGCGGCGCTGGGGTTGGTCAGCTCGATCAGTGCCGCCACACCGATGCCGCGGTAGATGCCCTGCGCGCGCAAAGCGGCTTGTTCGGCGCGCAAGGCGTCGTAGTCGCAGACCCGTTTGGCTTCGCGCAGACAGGCCTCGTGCGACAGCACTTCCAGCTTGATGCCCGAGGCACCCGTCGCCGGGTAGGCGTCGTCGGGGATGACGTTGCGTTGCCGGAAGGCGATCGGGTCGAGGCCCAGCTTCTGTGCCACGCCATCGACCAGCGCTTCCGTCACCGCGCAGGCGATCGGGTGGCCCACGCCCCGGTACTGGCAAGTCGGCACCTTGTTCTGGAACACCACGTTCAACTTCGCGCGGTAGGCCTTGTGCTTGTAGGGCCCGCCGGTCAGGTTGACGACCTGGTTGCCTTCGATGCCGCTGGTGCGCGGGAACATGCTGAAAGGGCCGATGCCGGTGAGGTCGTCGATTTCGAAGGCCAGGATGTCGCCCGCCGTGCTGGCTGCGATGCGCGCCTGGATGCGGTGTTCGCGGGCGTGGATGTCGCTGACGAAGCTTTCCAGCCGGTCGGCGACGAACTTGATCGGACGCTTCAGCATCAGCGCCAGCGCGACGGTGGCGAAGTCGTCCGGGTAGGCGTGCACCTTGATGCCGAAACTGCCTCCCACGTCGCGGCAGATCACGCGCACCTGCTGCTCTTGCAAATCGAACTGTCGGCAGTACAGGTCCTGCATCATGTGCGGCGCCTGGAAGCTGTGCCAGACGGTCAGCTTGCCCTCTTCCAAAGTGCGACCGGCATTCCAGTCGGCGATCTGCGCGCGCGGCTCCAGCGTCACGCCGGTGTGGCGGCCAAAGATGTAGGTCTCTTCGAAGACCACCGCGTCGGGCCGGGCGAAAGCTTCATCGACACCACCCGTGTCCAGGCTGCGCGTGAAGCACAGGTTGTCGCCCAGTTCGGGGTGGATCAGCGGGGTGGTCGGGTCCAGCGCGGTCTCGGTCTCCAGCACCGCCGGCAGGTCTTCCCATTCCACTTCCAGCAGCGCCAGAGCGTCTTCGGCGCGGACGCGAGTCTCGGCCACGACGGCCACCACCGGTTCGCCCTGCCAGGTGGCGCGTTCGATGGCCAGCGGGTACTGCGGCGCGCTCTTGATGCCAGCCAGGTGGGCCAGCGTGGCCACCCAGGGTTTGCAGATCGCGGCGATCTCGCTGCCTACCACCACGGCAATCACGCCCGGCAGCGACTGCGCCGCCGTGCGGTCGATGCGCGTGATGCGCATGTGCGCCACCGGGCTGCGCCAGAACACCACGTGCGCCATGCGCGGCAGCGTGATGTCGTCGATGTACTGGCCCCGGCCCTGCGTCAGCCGCCGCGTGCCTTCGCGCGGAAGGGCCACGCCGATGTGGCGCTGGTCTTCGGTGACGGCGGGCAGGTCGGCGCCCAGGTCGCGGTGGCCGGGCTTTTCGCCGGGGTGGTTCATGCGATCACCTCGTCGGCAAAGCGACCGGCGCGTTGCTGGTTCAGCACCGCGCACACCGCATCGACGATGGCGTGGTAGCCGGTGCAGCGGCAGTAATTGCCGCTGATCCATTCCCGCGCCTGTTCGCGCGTGGCCTCGGGCCGGCGTTCGACCAGGTCCAGCGCCGCCATCAGCATGCCCGGCGTGCAGTAGCCGCACTGCAGCGCGTTG
>JANMZP010000049.1:0-17380 GCA_031383435.1 Betaproteobacteria bacterium
GACGGCAAGCGCCTGGACTGGGAAGCCGGTGACGCGCTGATCGTCGAGAACGGCTGCGTGCACCAGCACTTCAACGACGACCCCGATGACGAAAGCATCGTGCTGATCATGAAGGCCAAGCCGCTGTTCCTGTTCATGCACATGCTGTTCCAGAAGGTCGTGGCCTACCCGCCGAAAGACCCGGAATCGGTCGCGCAAGAGAACTACACGCCGCCCACGCACATCTGAAGGCCAGACCACCATGACCCAGCAAATCGTTGACGCCATCGAGCGTGCACGCGCCCACGCCGCCACCCGCGAGGTGGACTTCTTCGCCCAGGCCCTGGAAGCCTCGGCCGCATTCCGTGAGGAATACGAAGGCCGCATGAACGTGGTGAAGGCCGCCGACATGCCCTTCGAGCGTTCGCCCGACGGCCTGATCAAGCACATCATCCACGAGCAGATGCAGACCAAGGAATGTTGCCTGGACATCTACCAGCAGTTCCTGCCGCCGGGCAAGGCCAGCGGCAAGCACCGCCACCTGACCGAAGAGATCTTCTTCGTCGTCGAAGGCAGTGGCTACGACCTGCACTGGGACGTGCGTTTCGACTGCAAGGACGAATTCGAATTCAGCTGGGACGAAACGCCCAAGCGCTTCGAATGGAGCCAGGGTGATTTCGTCTACATCCCGCCGTATTGCGCCCACCAGCACTTCAACAGCGACCCCGGCAACGAAGCGCGCATCGTGGTCGTCAACAGCCGCATCGTGAAGCCGATGGGTTTTGATTGGTTCGAACAGTTGGAAAGAGCAGAAGGGTTCTGACATGTGCGGCGACCTCGAACCCGAAGACCGCATCGAGAGCGACCTGTACCAGCGTTTCCGGGTGCACAGCCAGGCGATGTTGGAGCAGCCCTCGGCGGGCGGCGACATGAACCGCTATCTCGACGGGCTGTTCAAGGACGTGTTGCGCCGCTGTGTTGCGGACACCGAGAAAAGCGCAGACCCCAACGGCTACGCCACCATGGCCATGCAGTCGCTGGTGCTGGCCCGGCTGGCCGGCTTTCTGGCCGGCCAGGTGGCGCTGAATGAAGACCCGCTGCGCAAGGTGATGGAGGCGCTGATGCTGGGTTACGGCGAAGCCGAAACACCGCCCGCGCGCGACCACCATGGGGATGGCCACGCCGGCCACGACCATGGCCACGGCGGTCATGACCACGACCACGCGCACGGGCACGGCCACGGCCCCGCGCATTCCCACGACCATTGAGCAGCGCGCGCGCCCGGGCTGTCACACGCTGAGACATGCTGGTTTGCGCCCGGCCCTACCCGGCGGCTATCCTTCCCGGGTGACTCCGCTCTGCCCCGCGCTGACCCGACCCTGCCTGTTGCCGCCAAAGCCGCCAAAGCCGCCGCGGCCGCCGCGGCCATCACGGCCATCACGGCCCCGAGCCGCGCGTGCGCTGCTCTCGGGTGCCGCTGCTTCCGCCTGGCTCGCGCTGGCGGCGTGTGGCGGCGGTGGCGGCAGCACGGTGGCTGCACCCAGCCCCACCCCGGCACCTGCTCCGACACCCGCGCCCGTCCCCACGCCTGCGCCGTCGCTGGCGGCCAGTGAACTGGCTGTGCTGATCGCCGAGGGCGACGCCACCAGCGAGGCCATTGCGCTGGCCTACCAAAGGGCGCGCGGCATCCCCGACGCCAACCTCATCCGCCTGGCCGTGCCGCGCGGCAGCGACAGCATCAGCCCCGAAGACTTCGCCACGCTGAAGGCCAGCCTGGAAGCCAGATTGCCGGCCACCGCGCAGGCGCTGTTGTTGACCTGGACCCAGCCCTCGCGCGTGGCGGCTGCCTTGGCGGCAGACGGCAGCACCTGCAGCATGGGCATCACCAGTGCGTTGACGCTGGGCTACGACAAGCGGCTGTGCGGCAAGTGCGTGTCGCCCACCACGCAGGCCTACTACAACGTGGACACGCGCAAGCCCTGGACCGACCTGCGGCTGCGGCCGTCGATGATGCTGGGCGCGGCCACGCTGGCCGAGGCTCAAACCTTGATCGCGCGCGGCCTGGCGGCCGATGCCTCGATGCTGAACAGCGCCACCACGCCGCAGGCCTGGCTGGTGCGCACCAGCGACGCCAACCGCAGCGTGCGTTTTGCCGACTTTCAGGCGCTGGCCACGTCAGGTCTGGCGGGCGTGGGCATGCATTACGTCGACAACGCGCGCGGCACGGCCAGCGACGAAGTCAGCGGCCAGATCAACGTGATGTTCTACCTGACGGGCCTGGAAATCGTCCGCCAGGTGGCCACCAACAGCTACCTGCCCGGCGCGGTGGGCGACAGCCTGACCAGCTTCGCCGGCTACTTGCCCGACGCGCTCGGCCAGATGCCCATCACCACCTGGTTGCAGGCCGGTTTGACGGGCAGCTACGGCACCCAGGAAGAGCCTTGCAACTTCAGTGAGAAGTTCCCCCGCGCGACGGTGCTGGCGGCGCGCTACCGGCGCGGCGAAACGCTGATCGAGGCGTATTGGAAGTCGGTGCAGGCACCGGGTCAGGGGCTGTTCATCGGCGAGCCCCTCGCACGGCCCTGGGCCGTGCCGCCTTGATGCACCCGGCCCTGGGCCGTACCGCCTTGATGCACCCGGTCCTGGGCCGTGCCACCCTGATCAGTCAACGCCCAACTTCGCCGTCCGCCGCACGCGCAGCAACAAGAAGCACACGACGGCCAGATTCAAGGCGTTGAAGGCCAGACCGTTCAGAAACGCGGCGTGGTACGAGCCCGTCAGATCGAAGACCTTGCCCGACATCCAGCCGCCCAGCGCCATGCCGAAGAGCGTGGCCATCAGCACCGTGCCGACGCGGGTGCCGGCCTCGGCGGGCGGGAAATGCTCGCGAACAATGATGGCGTAGCTGGGCACGATGCCGCCCTGGAACAGGCCGAACAGCGCCGACACCATGTACAGCGACACCAGCCCGTCAAAAGGCAGAAAGAGCAGCAGCGCCACGCCCTGCAGCACCGAACCCAGCAGCAGCGTGCGCAGGCCGCCGATGCGGTCGCAGATCAGCCCCGACACGATGCGGCTGACGATGCCGCAGGCCAGCATCAGCGACAGCATCTCGGCCCCGCGTGCCGCGCCGTAGCCCAGGTCGCCGCAATAGGCCACGATGTGCACCTGGGGCATGGCCATGGCCACGCAGCAGGCCACGCCGGCCACGCACAGCAGGGCTTGCGCCTGGTTCAGGCTCAGGCCGAAAGGCCGGCTGGATGGTGCGGCCGCGCCAACATGGCGGGCCACGGCGGCCACGGCGGCCGGCGGGCGTGGGCGCATCAGCAAGGCCAGCAGCGGGATGGTGACCATGCAGAACACGCCCAGTCCGATGTAGGTGGCGCGCCAGCCGTGGCTGGCCACGAAGTGCTGCACGATGGGCGGCCACACCGCACCGGCGACGTAGTTGCCGCTGGCGCAGATGGCCACCGCGATGCCGCGCCGTCTGACGAACCACAGCGAGGTGTCGGCCACCAGCGGCGCGAAGGTGGCGCTGCTGCCGAGCGCGCCGATCAGCACGCCGTGGGCCAGTGCGAAGGCCATCAGGCTGCCCGACAAACCGGCGGCGATGAAGCCCGCGCCCAGCCCGCCGGCGCCCAGCAGCAGCACCGTGAACAGGCCGCGGCGGTCGGCGAGCCGGCCCATCGCGATGCCGCCCAGTCCGAAGCCGATCATCATCAGCGTGTAGGGGAAAGAAGCCCCGGCGCGCGCCACGCCGAATTCGGTCTGCACCGTGGGCAGCACCACGGCCATGATGTACATGGAACCGCTGCCGATGGTCATCAGCGCCAGCGTCACGGCCAGCCGCGTCCAGGCATGGGACGAGTCGGCGGTGGCGGTGGCGGTGGCGGTCGTGGCGGTGGTGGTGCTGGATGGGCTGTGCATGCGGCTCAGCCCACGGCCAGTTCCAGGCGGTTGCGGCCCTGCGTCTTGGCGCGGTACAGCGCCTGGTCGGCCGCCGCCATCAGCGCGTGCAGTTCATCGGCTGCCGAGGCGGCCGGGCCCAGGGCCGCCACCCCCACGCTGACCGAATAGTCCACCGTCGTCGCGGGGCCCCAGGCTGCCGGGTGCTCGCGCGTCTGTTGCAGCAGGCGCTCGGCGATGGCCCGTGCGCCGTCCAGCCCGGTGTGGGGCAGCAGCGCCGCGAACTCCTCGCCGCCAATGCGGCCGAAGACATCGCTTTGCCGCATCACCGTGCGCGCGGTCTGCACGAAGCTGCGCAGCACGGCGTCGCCGCCGGCATGGCCATGCCGGTCGTTGATGCCCTTGAAGTGGTCCAGGTCGATCATCAGCAGCGACACCGCGTGGCCGTGGCGGCGGGCGCTGGTCAATTCGTCGGCGGCGCGGTCCAGGAAGCTGCGGCGGTTGTGGATGCCGGTCAGCTCGTCGGTGTGGGCCATTTCGCGCAGCAGGTGTTCGGCCTGCTTGGCCTGCGTGATGTCCTGCCGGGTGCCGATGAGGCGCGTGGCGCGGCCATCGGCCCCGCGTTCGATGGCCAGACCGCGCGCCTGCAGCCAGACCCAGCGGCCGTCCTTGTGGCGCATGCGGAACTCGGCTTCGAAGCGGGGGGTGTGGCCGGCCAGGTGGGCTTGCCAGGCCGCCTCGCGGGCAACCATGTCATCGGGGTGCACCATGGCGTCCCAGGCCTCGACTTCATTGGCCAGTTCCGTCCGCCGGTAGCCCAGCATCGAGTACCAGCGGTCGTTCATCGAACGCACCTTGCGGTGCACCAGGTCCACGTCCCAGAAGGCCATGTCGGCGCTGGTCAGGGCCAGATCGAGCAGGCTGCTCAGTTCCTGGTGCCGCCGCTCAGCCAGCTGGCGTTGCGTCACGTCACGCCAGCGCACGACGACGCCGCCATCGGCCGCGGGCACACCCGGCACGGCGCCCAGCAGCGCGGCATGGCGTTCGTAGACGCGGCCATCGCGCAGCCGGATGGGCGCGTCGGTGCGGTCCTGCCGGGTCAGCAGCGCCGGCGGAACCCGGGCCAGGTAGCCCGCCGGGTCCTGCAGTTGCGAGGCCGTGTGCCGGCGCATCTCGTCGGCATCGCGCCGGCGCAGCATCTCGGGCGGGAACTGCCACAGCGCCTCGAAGCGGCGGTTCCACAGCAGGACGCGGTTGTCGCGGCTGACCACGATCACCCCATCGGGGGCCGAGTCGAACGCGGCGCGCGCCAAGGCCGATTCCTCCTGCGTTGCCAGGAGCGACGGCGGGCTTAAAGCACGGGCCTGGGGTGGGGCGGATGGCACCGGAACGCTTCCTTGTCTGCGTCTGCCACAAGGCGCTCATTCTGCCTCCATGCGCCGCCGTTCGGCGACACCGGCCGGTGACCCCGTGGTTCAGCCGCCCAGGTGGGCGCCGCCGTTGACGTGCAGCACCTGCCCGGTCACGTAGCGCGCGCCGGGCCCGGCCAGGTAGGCCACGGCCTGCGCCACCTCGTCGGCCGTGCCCTTGCGGCCCAGCAGCGTCTGGTGCCTGGCATGGTGGTTCGGCTTGGCCGACGCGCTGGCGGCCTTGCGCACGGTGTCGATCAAGCCGGGCGACACGCAGTTGACGGTGACGCCGTGCGGCGCCAGGTCGTGCGCCAGCGCGCGCGTCATGCCCACCAGCCCGGCCTTGGCGGTGACCACGTGCACCCGCTCGGCCGCGCCGGTGTGGGCGGTCAGGCCGCCGATGTTGACGATGGCACCCTGGGGCGATGCTTTCAGCGCCACCAACGCGGCCTGCGTGCAGAAGAAGGCCCCGTCCAGCACCACGCGCAGGGTGTCGTGCCAGTCTTCCACGGTCAGCGCCGCCAGGTCGGCTTCGCGGCGGATGGCGGCGTTGTTGACCAGCACGTCCAGCCGGCCCCAGCGCGCGGTGATCGCTTCGACCATCGCGCCCACCGCCGCGCGGTCGGCCACGTCGGCCACGCACAGCAGGGCTTGCCCGCCGGACGCCGTGATTTCGTCGACGACGGCCTGGCCTTCGGCTACCGAAGCCCGCACGTTGACGGCCACGGCGTGCCCGCTGGCGGCCAGCGCCAGCGCGATGGCGCGGCCGATGTTGCGGCCGGCGCCGGTGACGAGGGCGACCGGTTGGGTGGGGGTGGTGGTCATCGGGGTCGGGTCAGACAGTCAGCGCCGTGGGCGCGATGACGGGCTGCGCGAGCAGGCCGTCCAGTTGCGCCAGCAGGGCGTCGGAAGCCGCACGGCTCAACCCGCCGTGGGCGCAGTTGGCGTGGAATTTGTGTTGCAGGTCGGCGTCCGTCAGCGGATGCTGCGCGCCGCCCTTGAAGTAGCCCTGGCGGTGTTCGAACACCGTGCCGTCGGTCAGCGTCACCAACAGGTGCCCGGTGAACTGTTTCGGATAGGGGTTGGCCGGGTCGACGACGTAATGCACCTTGGCCATCAGCGCCAGCAAGGCCGGCTCGCTGACCTGCGCATCGGTGTATTCCGACAGCCCGGCGTTGTCCTTCAGCAGCGCCACGGCGATGGCGTAGGGGATGCTGAACTTGGCCGCGTAGGCGTTCTGCGGCGCGCACTTGGTGGCCAGCGGTTCCCACAGCCGGTGGACGATGCCCTCGGCCGTTTCGCAGTCGATGCGGGCGATGCGCTCGGCCGCGATACCGCGCTGGCGGAAGGCCCGCGCGCAGTCGATGTACGGGTGGGCCATGGTGCCGCAGGCGTAGGGCTTGAAGGCGATGGTGGCCCACAGCCACTGCGTGCCGAAGCCGCTGAGCATCGCTGCGAAGTCGCCTTCGCCCTGGCCTTCGCCGACCGCCGTCTTCAAATTCGCGTAGCCGTGGAAGAAGCCGTGATCGCCTTCGAACACCGTGCGCGGGCCCTGGAAGCCGGCCATCGCCAGGCGCACCGCCCGGTAGCCCGACTGCGCCGCCCAGCCGGGGTGCAGGCGCTTGGTCCACGCGCCTTCGGCCAGGTATTCGATGATGCCGCCGGCCATGCTGCCGGCGATGCCGAAGGCGTTCACCAGTTGCGCTTCGGTCAGCTTCAGCATCGCGCCGACGCCGGCCACCGCGCCCATCACGCCGAAGATGGCGGTGGGATGGAAACCGGCCTTGTGCACCTTCATCGGCGCCACCGCGCACAGGCGGCAGGTCACTTCCACACCGACGGCGATGCCACGCAACAGGTCGGCCCCGCTGCAACCGTGGCGCTGCGCGGCCGCCAGCACGGCCGGCACGATGACCGCGCCGGCATGCACCGGGCCGCCTTCGTAGGTGTCGTCGAAATCTTCGCCGTGGGCGGCCGTGCCGTTGACGAAGGCCGCGCCTTCGACACCCATTGGCTGCGCAAAGCCGATGACGGTGCAGGGGCCCGGCTGGTCGATGCTGGCGATGGCCGCCGCGACATAGGCTTCATGCCGCGCGGCAACGCAGATGCCGGCGATGTCCAGCAGCAGGCGCTGCGCCACCCCGGCCGCCAGCGGGTCGGCTTCGGGCGTGCAGCCGACGATCACGCGGGCCAGTTGTTGCGAGACCGACATCGCATTCACCGTCGCGTTCGCTGCTTCAGCTTGCATGCTTCTTTTCCTTCTGCTTGTCGGCACCAAAGAACTCTTTCCAGGCCGTGTAGCCGGTCAGCAGCACGGCCAGCAGCAGCAGGCCCAACGAGACCCTGTCGGTGACGAAGATGCTCAGTTCGCCGCCCGAAATCAGCAGGCTGCGGCGGTAGTTGCTTTCCACCAGGTAGCCCAGCACCAGGCCCAGCACCAGCGGCAACACCGGTAGCTTCAGCCAGCGCATGGCATAGCCCAGCAGGCCCACGGCGATGACCAGGAAGATCTCGAAGAAGCTCTGGTGGATGGCGTAGACGCCCGACATCACCAGCGCCAGGATCACCGCGATCAGGAAGGGCTTGGGCCGGTTCACCAGCCAGATGCAGGGGCTGAGGATGACCATGCCGATCAGCAGCATGGCGATGTTGGCAATCAGCAAACCGCCGTACAGGCCATAGACCACTTCAGGCGCTTTCGCGAACAGCAAAGGCCCCGGTTGCAGGCCGTGGATGAGGAAGCCGCCCAGCAGGATGGCCGCTGAGTTCGAGCCCGGTATGCCCAGGCTCAGCAGCGGCACCAGCGCGGTGGCCGTGACCACGTTGTTGGCGCATTCCGGCGCGGCGATGCCCTCGGGCGACCCGTGGCCAAATTCCTCGGGCTTGCTGCTCCAGCGCTTGGCTTCCGAATACGCCATGAAGGCCGCGATGGTGCCGCCCGCGCCGGGCGTCACGCCTTCCACCGTGCCGATCACCGCGCCGATGGCCTGCGGCTTGAACAGGCGCTTGCTCATGGCCCAGTTCGGCAGCTTCAGTTTCGCCTCGGACTTGTTGGCCTTGGCCCACGGCGGCTCGGTGATCTGCACCAGCATTTCGGTGACGGCGAACAGGCCGACCATGATCAGGATGGGCTTGACGCCGCCCAGCAAGTCGGCCGAACCGAAAGTGAAGCGCGGCACGCCGCTGACCGGGTCGGAACCGATGAACGCAATCGTCAGGCCGATCAGCGCGGCGATGGTCCCCTTCAACAGCGAACCCCCCGACAGACCGGCGATGACGCTCAGCCCCAGGATGCCCAGCGAGAAGTAGGCCGCGGGGGTGAAGGCCAGCGCCACCTTGGCCAGGCTTTCGGTGCACAGCACCAGCACGGCCAGCCCGAACAGGCCGCCCCACAGGCCCGAGATCAGCGAGATGCCCAGGGCTTCCCCGGCGCGGCCTTGCGCCGCCATCGCGTAGCCGTCAACGACGGTGGCCGAAGCTGAATTGGTGCCCGGCGTGCGGATCAGGATCGCCGGGATGCTGCCGCCGTATTCGGCACCGACATAGACAGCGGCCAGCAGCACCAGCGCCGTCGTCGGGTCCATGCCGACGGTGAAGGGCAGCAGCAGGGCCATCGCGATGGACGGCGAAATGCCGGGCAGCGCACCGCCCAGGATGCCCCACAGCACACCGCCGAAAGCGGCCACGATGATCGAGACGGAAGCCAGGTGGTTCAGGGCATGGAGCAGGGCGTCCATCTCAGCCGCCCCAGAGTGAACCGACGGGCATGCGCACTTGCAGCAGTTGGTCGAACAGGCCCCACAAGAATGGCCCCGTCAGCGCCGCGCACAGCCACAGCGGCAGCCTGAAAGCGGCCCCTGCCAGCCAGCCGCTGGCCAGCACCAGCAGGCTCACGGTGATCGGGTAGCCCAGCACCGGCAGCAACAGGCCGTAGCCGATGAGGATGAGCACCAGCCCGGCCGTGCGCCACAGGCCACCCGTTGCTTCGGCCTCGACTTCGGCCTCGGCCGTTGCCGGCTCACCCGCTGCCTGCGCCGTCGCACCGCGCCCCATGAAAGTCTTGATGAAGAGCGCCACCGCCGCCACCAGCATCGCGATGCCCACGCCCTGCGGCACGCCACCCGCGCCGACGGCGTCGGACAGCATGCTGTCCTCGATGCCGCGCGCGGCAGCGATGTAGCTGGCGGCGAAGACGGCCACCACCACCGCCAGCAGCCGGTCGCGCTGGCGGTCACTGAACTGCAGCGTCATTTGATGACGCCCAGTTCCTTCAGCGAAGCGGTCACGTCCTGCACGAACTGCACGGTGAACTTGCGCGCCTCGGCTCGGCCCATCAGCATGGGGATCAGGTTTTCCTTGGCGATGGCGGCCTTGTAGGCCGGGTTCTCCAGCGCCTTGCGCAGACCGTCTTCCCAGGCCTTGGCCACCTCGTCACTGACGCCCTTGGGCCCGGCGATACCGCGAAACTTGGTGACGACGACGTTGAAGCCTTGCTCTTTGGCGGTGGCCAGTTGCGGCAAGCCGTCCAGGCGCTTCTCGGTCAGCACCGCCAGCAGGCGGATCTTGCCGGCTTCCAACTGGCCCTTCAGTTCCTGCATCTCGCCAATGCCGATGTCGTAGGTGCCGTTGAGCACGCCGATCATCTGGTCGCCGCCACCCTCGTGGCTGATGATGGGCACCTTCACGCCGGTGCTGCGCGCCAGGCGTTCCAGCGCCAGCCGCTCCAGGGAAGCCGGGTTGCTGGCACCCCAGCGGCTCTTGCCCGGGTTGGCCTTGGCGAAAGCGATCACGTCGCCCAGGGTCTTGTGCGGTGATTCGGAGCGCGTGTAGATCACCTCGGGGTCGATGAAGACGATGGCGATGGGGTCCAGGCCGTCGTAGCCCACGGCCGGCTTGCTGAGCAGCGTGGTCTGGATGTAGGTCGGCGTGGTGCCGTAGAACGTGCCGCCGTCAGGCTTGGCACCGGCCACGTGGGCCACGGCGGTGGCCCCGCTGCCGCCACGGATGTTCTCGACCGAGAAGCTGGTCTTCATCACCGGGGTGAGGTACTGCGACAGCTCACGCAGGAACAGGTCGGTGCCGCCGCCCGGGCTGCTGTGGGTGACCAGGGTGACGCGGTTGACGGGGTAGGCGGCTTGCGCCTGTGCGCTGGCGCTTTGCGCCAACAAACCCGCCGCGCCCAGCGCGGCCAACCAGTGCTTGAGCTTCATGCGGCGGAACTCCGTTTGCGATGGCCGTGCGGTTTCAGAGCGTGGTGGCGGCGAAGAAGTCGTTCAGGTCGGCGCACTGGGCGATGCCCAGCGACAGCGCCCAGGCCTTGGCCGTCTTCTCAGAACCCAGCACCGGTTCGGCCTGGCCGGCAAACTTGCCGAGCAGCAGCGCGTTGGTCATCGGCTTTTCCACGCTGCCGATGGCGTTCTGCACAAAGACATGGAGGGTGCGGCCGTCGGTGGTGCGGATGGTCACGTCGGACGACGCTTCGCTGATGCTGTCGTCGACGATGGCCGTGACCTTGGCGCGCAGCGCCAGCACGTCGGCGCGGTTGACGACCTCGTCGGTGTATTCGTGTTCGCCGGCACGGCCGAAGATCAGCCCGGCGGCGCACGAGTGGTAGACGCTGAACTTGCTTTGCAGGCCGTCGGCCGGCGTCTTCTTGCCGGTCAGCTCCAGCACCAGCGAGTGCACGCGCAGGGTGATCGACTCGACCTGGTCGGCGGTCAGGGCATGCGCGTCGCGCAGTTGCACGCAGCCGTCGATGCTGGGGTGGATGACGATGCCGCAGGCGTAGGGCTTGTAGGTGTTCAGGGCGATCTCCCAGCTGCTGCCCAGCTTCTCGGTCACTTCCGACCAGTCGGTCTTGTCGCTGAACACCTGCATCAGCCCGCGCGGCGCTTCCAGCGCGCGCTTGCTGGCCGTGTAGCCGTGCTGGGCCATCAGCGCCGACATCAGGCCCACGCGCGCCGCGCCGCCCGGGTGGAAGGGTTTGGTCATGGTGCCGAACTGCTCGCGCAGGCCGATGGGCTGCGAAGCCGCGATGCCCAGCGCCATCTGCGTGCGTGCGGCGTCCAGGCCCAGCAGGCGCGAACAGGCGGCGGCGCTGCCCAGCATGCCGGTGGTGCCGGTGATGTGCCAGCCGCGGTCGTAGTGGTCGGGGTAAATCGCGTTGCCGACGCGGCAGGAAACTTCGACGCCCAGCACCAGCGCGTCGATCACGTCACGCCCGCTCTTGCCCAGGTGCTGGGCCAGCGCCAGCGCGGCCGGTGCCACCGGGCCGGCCGGGTGGATGATGGTCTTCAGGTGCGTGTCGTCGAAGTCCCAGGTGTGCGAGCTGATGCCGTTGACCAGCGCGGCGCTGGCGATGTCCACCTTCTCGCGCCGGCCCAGCAGGCTGGCTTGCGGCGCGGGCTGCAGGTCTTGCACGGCCGCCAGCGCGGCTTCCACGGTTTCGTGCGCCGACGGCCCGATGGCGCAGCCCACCCAGTTGGCGAAGGTGCGGTGGGCTTCGGCGTCCACCGCGTCGCTCCAGCCTTTGCTGGGGTGGCCAGCCACGAAGCGGGCCAGCAATTCGGTGATGGCGGGTGCGTTGGCGTCGGCCTTGACGGTGGAATTGAGAGCCATGAAAACTTTCTGGAAGGACGGCCCGCGTCTTTGCGAATTTGGGCTTTTTTGGGCTGGAAGAATGTTTCTTTATGCGGAACGCTGGTCCAGCATAACGAACGCGGGATTAGGCCGGGTGGGCCTGGCGCTGTCAATCCGGCCGGCCCCGCAAGCCTGCCACGGCGCGGGTCTTGCGCTGCCCGATGGGTGGGCATGGCGCATTCTGTCAGCGGGTGTTGCCGATCTGCCAGACAGACCCGCAAAAAGTGACGAAGCTGCCGCTATCGCTTGACGCGGCCTTTGCCGAGACTGGCGGCAGTCCACTTTGCAACGAGCCTGCCATGCCGACTTCCCCCACCGCCCAGACCGTCTACCTCGGCGTGGCCGACCTCGTTCAGATCGTTCACCGCCAAGGCCTGCCGGCCTGCATCGCGGGCGTGGCGCAGCGCATCGAAGCCGGCTACCGGCGCTGGCACGACTTCGAGAAATCCGCCCGCGTGGCCTGCCATTCCGAGGTTGGCGTGATCGAGCTGATGCCCATCGCCGACGCCACGCACTTCGCGTTCAAGTACGTCAACGGCCACCCGTCCAACCCCCTTTTCGGCCTGCCCACGGTGATGGCCTTCGGCGTGCTGGCCGACGTGGCCACCGGCGCGCCGCGCCTGCTGTCGGAACTGACGCTGACCACGGCCATCCGCACCGCCGCGATGTCGGCGCTGGCCGCCCGCGTGCTGGCCCGCCCGGGCAGCCGCAGCATGGCCTTGATCGGCAACGGCGCACAGAGCGAATTCCAGGCGCTGGCCTTTCGCGACGGGGTCGGCATCCGCGAACTGCGCCTCTTCGACACCGACGCCGCCGCCAGCGCCAAGCTGGCCGCCAACCTGGCGGGCCAGGGCCTGCAGCTGCGCCTCTGCGCCAGCACCGCCGAAGCGGTGCGCGGCGCCGACATCGTCACCACCATCACCGCCGACAAGACCAACGCCACCATCCTGAGGCCCGAGATGATCGAGCCCGGCATGCACCTGAACGCCGTGGGCGGCGACTGCCCCGGCAAGACCGAACTGCACCCCGGCGTGCTGCAGCGCGCTGCCGTGTTCGTCGAATACGAGCCGCAGACGCGCGTGGAAGGCGAGATCCAACAGATGCCGGCCGACTTCCCCGTCACCGCGTTCTGGCAGGTGCTGACCGGCGCTGCGGCGGGCCGCCTCAACGCACAGCAGGTCACGCTGTTCGACTCGGTCGGCTTCGCGCTGGAAGACCACGCGGCGCTGACCTTCCTGCGCGACGTGGCGGCCGAGCTGGGCATCGGCAGCGTCATCGACCTGGTGCCGGTGGCGGCCGACCCGAAGAACCTGTTCGGCTTGCTGCGCGGCGATGGCCCGCCGGCCTCAGCCGGCGTGGTCGCCGCCCAGGCCGAGGGCCAGCATGGCGGCCGCCAGGTCTTCGAGCGCCGTGCCGACGGCCTTGAACACGGTGCGCTCGTCGGATGAAACCCCGCCGCAGACCCCGGCGAAAGCACGTCCCGCCGCCTCGCCGCGCACCAGCGCGGTGAGCGTGCCGCGCACGCTGGCGGCGGTGATCACGCCGCGCGCCAAGGGGCCCAGCAGTTCGCCGCTTTTGGTCAACGCTTCTTCGGTGTCCACGTAGAGCGCAGCACCCGCGAAGCAGGCGTCGTCCGCCTCGCGCATCTCGGGGGTGAAGCTGCCGATCAGATCGAGGTGGCTGCCTGGCCGCAGCCACGCGCCGTGCACCACGGGCTCTGTCGCCAAGGTGGCGCAGCTGGTGATGTCGGCGCTGGCAACCGCGGCCGGCAAATCGGTCACGGCGTGCGCGTCGAAGCCGTCGGCACGCAGCTGCGCCACCAGCGCTGCGGCGGGCGCCGGGCGGCGCGTCCACACGCTGACGCGCCGGATGCCCCGCACGCAGCGGTAGGCCGCCGGCAGCAGGCTGGCGATGCGGCCGGCACCCAGCACCAGCAGGTGTTGCGCGTCGTCGCGCGCCAGCATGGAAGCGGCCAGCGCCGACGCCGCGGCGGTGCGCCACGCGGTGATCGCATTGCCGTCCAGCAGCGCCAGCGGCACGCCGGTGTCGGCGTCGTGCAGCAAGTAGGTGGCGTGCAGGCCGGGCAGCCCGCGCGCCGCATTGCCCGGCGCGATGTTGATGACCTTCACGCCGTAGCAAAGCCCCGGCACCCAAGCCGGCATCAGCAGCGAGGTGACCACGCTGCCGCCTGGGTTGACGATCACCTGCACGCCGCGCTGCGGCACCACGCAGCCGGCCGCGAAGCGCTCGCGCAGCGCCGGAATCAGCCGTTCGAAAGGCAGCGCGGCCGCCGTCTGTGCGGCATCGAAAACTTGCATGGCGGCTGGCGGGCAGCGCTTACCGGTAGGTGGCCAGCAGGATGCTGGTCTCGGTGTTGGCAATGCCCTTGATCAGCCGCACCCGTTCCAGCACCGCCGACAGCTCGGCGTTGGAACCCGCCTGCAATTCGGCCAGCAGGTCCCAGCGGCCGTTGGTGTCGTGCAGCGCGGCCACGCCGGGTTCGCCCAGCAGGCTGGCCTTCACCGCACCGGTCTGGTTGCCGTCGACCAGCACGCCCATCCAGGCGCGGATGCGGTCGGGTTCGGCGTCGGGCCGCAGGCGCACGCCGTAGCCGACGATGACGTGTTCGTCTTCCAGCTTGCGCAGCCGGTTGGTGACCGTGCCGCGCGACACGCCCAGCTTGGCCGCCAGCGTGGCCACGTTGGTTCGGGCGTCCTTGCGCAGCAGGGCGATCAGGTCGCGGTCGGTGTCGTCCAAGGCAGGGCTCCAGGCTCGTCATTCAGGCTTGATGTTGGCCTCGCGCACCACGCGCGTCCACAGCTGGGATTCGGCCTTGGCCAGCACCAGCAGTTCCGCGGGCGTCCCGGTCTTCACGATCAGGCCTTGCTGCTGGAAGCTTTCCTTCACGGCCGGATCGTTGAGTGCGGCAACGATGGCCTGCCGGTACTGCTGCACCAGCGCAGCCGGCATCTTGGGCGGGCCCCAGATGGCGTACCAGGGATCGACGTGGTAGTTGCTTGCCCCCTGTTCGTGCAGGCTGGGAATGTCCTTGAAGTCGGGATGACGATCGCGCAGCGAACCGCCGATGACCTTGACGCGGCCGGCCTTGACCTGGGCCACCGCGGTCTGTATCGGCATGAACATCGTCGGCACCTGCCCACCCAGCACATCGGTGACCGCCGGGGCCGAACCCTTGTAGGCCACGTGCTCGAGCGAAATGTTCATCTGCTGCTTGAACAGCTCCATGCACAGATGGTGGTGCGTGCCCTGGCCCGGCGATGCATAGAAGCGGCCCTTGTTGGCCTTGGCCCAGGCGACGAATTCGCTGACGTTGCTGGCCGGCACGTCCTTGTTGACCACCAGCGCGAACGACGTCGAGCACACCTGGGTGATCGGCGAGAAGCCGTCAATGACATCGAAGTCAACCTGCTTGTAGAACAGCGGCAAGGTCAGCGTCGTCGCCGGCACGATCATCAGCGTGGCGAAGTCGCTCGATTTCGCGACCCAGCTCATCCCGATCATGCCGGACGCGCCAGCGCGGTTGTCGACCACGTAACCGCTGCTCAGCTGCGTCTGCAGCGCCGGGCCGAGCGCGCGGGCGATGGTGTCGGGCGTGGTGCCGGGCGTCACCGGCACAACCATGCGCAGCACCTTTTGCTGGGCAATGGCCCGATGCATGGCACCGAGTCCGCTGGCTGCAATGGCGGCCATGATCGTTCTGCGCAATTCGTTCACTTCAACTCCAAGGATGGTGGTTCGGATGCGCCGCGTCCTGCGCCAGGTTGTCGATCATCGCCAGCAGCGCGCGCCGCGTGGCCGCCACGTCGGCGGTGCTCAGGCCCTGCAGGGCCAGCGCATTGACTTCCTCGGCCAGCGGCACCAGCGTCTGCTGCAGTTGGCGGCCCCGCGGGGTCAGCACCACGTAGCGGTTCTTGCGGTTGCCTTCGCGGTGTTCCAGCGTCACATAGCCCAGGGCTTCCATCGCGCGCAGGGCCACTGCGGTGGTGGGCTCCATCACGCCGGCTTCGATGCTCAGCTCGCGCTGCGTCAGCCCGTCGCGCAGCCACAGCACGCGCAGGAAGACCCAGTGCCCGGGCTGCACACCGTGCTGCGCCAGGCGCGTCTGCAGCGCGCGGTGCAGGCCGCGCATCGCATCTTTCACCAGGTGGGCCATGCGGTCGTTGGGCACCGCCTCGCGCCAGTGGCGCAGCACGCGCTGCGCGATCTCGGCCTCGCGGTCGGCAGCAGCAGGGCGCCGGGTGGCCATGGGGTGCTGCCGCTCAGGCGCCGATGCGCCAGGACAGATCGACGGCCCGCACGTCCTTGGTCAGCTTGCCCACGCTGATCCGGTCGACGCCGGTTTTCGCGATCTCGCGGATGCTGTCCAGGTTGACGCCGCCCGAGACTTCCAGGACGGCCGGCTTGGGGTGCGCGGCGTTGACGGCGAAGGCGCGGTGCATGTCGGCCAGCGTGAAGTCGTCCAGCAGGATGTGCCCGGCGCCAGCGGCCAGCGCGGCTTGCATTTCTTCGATGCTCTCGACCTCGATCTGCACGACCACGCCCGATTCCAGCGCGAAAGCGGCAGCCAGCGCGGGCGCGATGCCGCCGGCCGCGGCGATGTGGTTTTCCTTGATCAGGATGCCGTCCCACAGCGCCATGCGGTGGTTCTTGCCGCCGCCGGTGCGCACCGCGTACTTCTGCGCCTGGCGCAGGCCGGGCAGGGTCTTGCGCGTGTCCAGCACGGCGCAGCCCTTCGGGTTGGGCGACAGGCCGGCGATGGCGTCCACATACTGCCGCGTCACGGTGGCCACGGCCGATAGCGTCTGCAGAAAGTTCAAGGCGGGCCGCTCGGCGCTGAGCAGGGCGCGGGCATCACCTTCGATGCGGCAGATCTCGGTGCCGACCTGGTTGTCGCCACCCACCGCGCTGCCTTCGCTGACGGTCCAGGTGACGGTTGCGGTGGCGTCCAGCGCCAGCACGCAGGCGTCGAACCACGGCCGGCCGCAGATGACGGCGGCTTCCTTGGCGACCACGCGGGCGCTCACGCGGTGCTTGGCCGGCACCAGCATGGCCGTCCAGTCGCCGCGGCCGATGTCTTCCTTCAGCGCGTCGCGCACGTTGCGGGCCAGGGCCTCGCGCAGGTTTTCGTTGCTTTCGAACATGGTCGGCATTCCCGTCAGATCACTTGAAAATCAGGCTGATGGCCACCAGCACCAGGAAGCCCAGCAGCACGCGGCGGAACAGCACTTCGCTGAGTTTGCCGCGCAGCCATTTTCCCCAGTGCAGGCCCAGGGCCATCGGCAACAGCGCCAGCGCCGACAGCGCCACATCGTGCAGCGTGATGCGGCCGTGGGCGGCCATCGAACCGTAGAGCGGTATCGCACCCGCCAGGTAGATCACGCTGATGGTGCCGACGAAGACATCGCGGGGCAGGCGCAGGCTGACCA
>JANMZP010000087.1:0-13529 GCA_031383435.1 Betaproteobacteria bacterium
GGCAATCCGTACATCACAGACCCCGTTCGTCAGCAGCTGTGCAGCGCCTACGCCATCGCGGCCGCCAACTGCGTCGCCGGCAGCACCACGGAATTCAGGGCCAACGTGGCCCGGCGCTTCGTCGAGGCAGGCCCGCGCATCTACCGCTATGACAACACCGTCATGCAGTACACGGCGGGCTTGCGCGGCAGCATCCCGTTGCTGGATTCGTGGAGCTACGACGGCTACTACCAGTCCGGGCGCTCGGACCAGATCCTGACCACCGGCAACGGCTTCGGCTTCACCAAGCTGCAGCAGGCTGCACGGGCAGTGAACACCACCACCTGCACGGTCAACACCAATGGTTGCGTGCCGATCAACCTGTTCGGGACCCCGGGTTCAATCTCGCAAGCCATGCTGAACTTCATCAGCATCCCGACCTTCCAGACCGCGAAGGTGACCCAGCAGGTGATGGCGGTGTCGGCCAACGGCGACGTCGCCTTTGTCAAGAGCCCGTTCGCGAAGAACTCGATGAGTCTGGCCGTCGGCATCGAGCAGCGCAACGTGTTCGCCGGCAACCAGTCCGACGTGTCCGTGCAGACTCAAGGCGAGATTCTGGGCAGCGGTGCGCCCACCCCTGATCGCAGTGGCGACTTGAAGTTCAACGAGTCCTACGTGGAAGCCAGCATGCCGTTGGCGCAGGGCTTGCCTTTCGTCCAGTCGCTGGGCATTGCGGGCGGCTTCCGTGCGACGGAATCCACGGCCGGTGTCAGCGCTTCCCAGAACTACACCAGCTGGAAGGGCGGCATGGACTGGTCGCCCATGAAGGGCCTCCGCTTCCGCGCCGAGCAGCAGCGCGCCACACGCGCGCCGAACGTGAACGAGTTGTTTGCGCCTGTCGTGACGGGTTTGGCCACGCGTTCTGTTGATCCGTGCCAGCTGGCTTTGATCAACGTCGCCGATGCCGGCAAGGCCGGTACGCTGACCAATCTTTGCCAGACCACGGGTGTGCCGACGTCACAGATCGGTGCGGTGGCGGCACCTTCCTCCAACCAGATCAACAACACCGGTGGCGGCAACCCGAACCTGAAGCCTGAGAAGGCGGACACCACCACCTACGGTTTGGTGTGGGAGCCTGAATTCGTCAGCAACCTGTCGGTGACCCTGGATTTCTGGCAGATCAAGGTGAAGGAAGCGGTTTCCAACGCAACCACCAACCAGGTGATCGACGGTTGCTACACCGCAGCGCTGAACCCGGGCTTGGCCAACAACGCCTTCTGCCAGTCCATCCAACGCGATCCGGGCAATGGTTCGCTGAATGGCTCCGGCAGCAAGGGTGTGGTGACGCAGTCGTCCAACCTGGGTGCGTACAACTTCAAGGGTATCGACTTGGGTGGTACCTACCGCCTGCCGATGAAGGCCTTTGGTTTGCCGCAGCTGGGTCGAGTTGACCTGACGTTCCAGGGCAGCATGCTTCAGAAGGCTGATTTCAAGTCGCTGCCGACGGTGGCAACCATCCCGTGGGCCGGCCGTTACGGTACCGACGTGGGCGTGCCCTACCCGAAGACCAAGTTCAGCCAGCGCACCACCTGGAACTTCAGCAACTACTCGGTGGGCTACAACTGGCGCTACATCGGCGGCACCACGCTGCAGGCAGACCAGATCGGCAACTTCCTGCCGCAGAACGAGTCGATCAAGGCTGTGAGCTACATCGATTTGAACGGCAGCTGGCAAGCGACGAAGAACATCAAGCTGTCGCTGACCGTCAACAACGCGATGGACAAGCAGCCGCCGATCATCGGTACCGGTGTCACCACCGGCTCCTACAACTTCGGCAACACCATCCCGCTGCTGTATGACGTCATTGGCCGTCGCTACACGATGAGCGCAACTGCATCTTTCTGATCCTCCAAAAGGGTTTCAGTCAGTCAAAACAGGCCCCTCGGGGCCTGTTTTTCTTGGTGCTGCCAGATGGCCGTTCAGTCCAGCGGCACCACGTCGAAGGCGATGGTCAAGCGCTGTTGCACGTCGGTGAAGGGCAGGGTGCCGTGCCACATGCAGGACGGAAACAGCACCAGGCGTCCGACTCGCGGCCGCTCCTGGCGGCGGGGGCTGAGATCGCAGCCCGGCACCGCGATGTCGGGCGTGCCGAAAGAAATCCAGCCGGGGCGCTGGGTGTCGAAGTCGGTGCTTTGCGTCGTCACCGACGGCAGTGCGACGTAGTAGCACGAGCTGATCCAGCCGTGCGAGTGCACATGGTTGGTGTGGAAACCACTGCTGCGCAGGCGTGAGGACCAGGAGTCGGTGAAGCGCCAACGGGCCTCAGTGCGTCCGCGCAGGGGGTGGCTGTCGTCGGCGGCCAGGCTGTCGAGGTGCGCGATGTAGCGGTCCACCGCCTGCGCGATGCGGCCCTTCAGCTGTTCGACCAGCGGATGGCCCTGGTCGAAGATGTTGTCCATCGTCTGCGTGCCGTGGCGCAGGGTCTGGTCTATGGGCGCCTGCGCATCGGTGTGCATCGCCTCCAGGGCAGCGGCCAAGGCCTGGTTGAAGGTGGCCATGTCGGGCCAGCCGGTCGGCGCGGGCAAATCGTAGACCTGCACGTGTTGCGCATAGTCATTCAGCCAGTGTTGGCCGGGGTGTGCGGTGGCGCGCCAGGCCAGGCCCAGCGTGGCCCAGGCCTGCTGGTCCAGCGGGTCGAGGCGAACCGCCGCCTCGGCCACCTGCGCCGCCAGCGCGTGTTCGCCGGCCTGCAACAAGCAGCCGGCGTGGCTGATGTGAGTTGCCGCTTGTTCAGGTGCCAGTTCCACCGCGCGCCGGTGGGCGGCCAGACTGGCATCGAAGCGGCCCAGGCGGGCCAGCGCCTGCCCCAGGCCGTCGAAGTAACCCGGCACGCCATCGGCGAGGGCGGCAGCCCGGCCAAAAGCAGCCGCTGCGTCGGCGTAACGCTCGGCGCGCAACATCAAGCGGCCCTTGATCCCCAGTGCCAGAGCCGAGGCCGGGGCCGCCGCCGTGGCGGCGTCCAGTTCGGCTGTGAAGTCGGAGTCGGCCAGGCGCCAGCGCAGCCGCGCGATGTCGTACAGCGCCAAGGCGTGCTGCGGCTCAATCGCCAAAGCGGCACGGTACGCCGCCAAGGCCTCATCGCTGCGGCCCAGGCTCTGCAAGCTGTTGCCCCGGTTGTAGTGCGCGTCGGCTGCGTTCAGGCCCAGCGCCAGCGCCCGGTCATGTGAGGCCAGCGCCTCGCCAGGTCGCCCCAGGCGTTGCATCAAGGCCCCCCGGTTGTGGTGCAGAGCGGCACGGCGAGGCGCTGCGATCAGCGCTTCATCCAGCGTTTGCACGGCCGCATCCAACTGGCCGGCTTCATCCTGCAGCACAGCCTGCAATTGCAGCATTTGCGCGCGCAGTGTCGGCGCATCGACCTGCCCCTGCAGCGCCTGCGCCAGGCAACGGGCCGCCTCTTCGGGCTGACCCATCTGCCGCAACAGCCGGGCGCGGTTGTAGTGGGCTGCAGCCAGTTCGGGCTTGATTTCGGTAGCCCGCCGGAAGCAGGCTTCGGCCTCGGCCAGCAGCCCCAGTTCTTCCTGCGCGTCGCCCAGGTGGCACCAGACCTGCGCCTGCTGCGGTTGCTGCGCGAGCAGGGCCGAAAAAGCCACCGCAGCGGCCTCCAGACGCCCGTCTCGACGAGCCTGCAGGCCGGCTTGTAGCAGCATCGCCAGTGCGCCGCGGTCGGGTGTTTTCGAAAGCGCTTCCATGGCGTGACAGTGTAGGCGGGGCATCGGCCACCGATCATGTGGTTCCCAGCCAACAGACACCGTCTGATGCCCGTGAACCTTTTGCGACAGCCACCCAGCCAAGGTACAACCAAAGATTGCAGGGTTAACTATCGGCCGACCCGGGCAAGTCAACTTCCCTACAGGAGAGAGTTCATGTTCAAGAAAACAAAACTGTGCAACGGAGTGCTCATTGCATTTGGCGGCAGCCTGGCCCTGGCCGCGCTGCCGTCTCTGGCACAAACTGCCCAACGCATCGAAATCACCGGCTCTTCGATCAAGCGTGTCGATGCGGAAACCGCGCTGCCGGTCACCGTGATCAACCGGGCCGACATCGAGCGCACCGGGGCCACCACGGCGCAAGACCTGGTCAACATGATCCCGTCCAACTTCGGCGGCGGCGTGGTCGCGAACAACGTCGGCGCCACTGGCGTGGCTTCCACAGCCAACCTGCGGGGCCTGGGTGAAAAGTACACCCTGGTGCTGTTGAACGGCCGCCGCGTCGCCAACTACGCCTTCGGCAATTCGCCGGTTGACCTGAACTCTATTCCGCTGGCCGCCGTCGACCGCGTTGAAGTGCTGCGTGACGGCGCTTCTGCGGTCTACGGTGCTGACGCCGTGGCCGGCGTGATCAACTTCATCCTGAAGAAGGACTTCCAAGGCCTTGAAGGCAGCGTTTACGCCTCCAAGCCGCAACACAAAGGCGGCGACTCGCGCACCGTCACGCTGACCGGCGGTTTCGGTGACCTGGCCACGCAAGGCTTCAACGTGCTGATCAGCGCGTTCAGCGAGCGCGACGACGTGCTGAAAGCCAAAGACCGCCCCTTCGCCGCTTCGGCTGTGGTGCCCGCACTCGGCATCAACAAGGCTTCGGCGCGCAACGGCGTGCCCAACTTCAACTTCACCGATACGCTGGGCAACGGCTACGGCGGTTTTGGCAACAAGGTTGCGCCCACGGTCAACCCGAACCGCGCCAACGGCTGCAACAACCCCGAGTTCGCCTTGGTGGTGATCGATTCCAGCCGCTGCGGTACGGACTACGTTCAGTACATCGACCTGGTGCCCAAGCAAAGCTACGACAACATCGTGGCCCGTGGCACCCTGGCATTGGGCAACGACCACCAGCTCTTCGCAGAAGCGGTCTATGTGAAGGGTTCGACCACGGCCAGCTATTCGCCGGCGCCCTACACCATCAACATGACCTACCCGGCCGCTGGCCGCTTCTACCCGAAGAGCTTCACGCTGCCCAAGGGGCTGGCCATCAAAGCGGGCTACAAGTTCGCCAACGGTACGGTCGCTGCGGCTGATACGGTGCTGGCGAGTGACATCACGGTCACCCCGACCGGGCCGATGAGCGGCACCTGGCGCACGGTGGCGGGTGGCGGCCGTACCGACTTGACCACCACCACGACCAACCGCATCGTTCTCGGTGCGGAAGGCACCGTGGCGGGTTGGGACTACAAGACCGCGTTCACCTCTTCCACCAACAAGGGTGACATCTCCTTCGGCCCGGGCCAGTTCAGCTACGCCAAGCTGACGCCGCTGGTGAATGCCGGTGAAATCAACGTCTTCGGCTCGCAGGACCCCGCCAGCCTGGCCAAGTTGCTCAGCGCCCAATTGACGGGCCTCCAGCAGTCCGCCACCTCGAAGGCGACCGAAGTCGACTTCCGCGCCTCGCGCGAAATCTTCCAAATGCCAGCCGGCGGTGTGGGCCTGGCATTGGGCGGTTCGGTGCGCACCGAGAAGCTGGAGCAGGTCTCTTACGACGTGCTGGCTTCGGGCGACCAGGTCGGCGGCGCAGGCCCCATCCCCAGCGTCACCGGCGACCGCAAGGTCTACGGCCTGTTCACCGAACTGGAAGTGCCCATCATCAAGGGCCTGGACCTGAACATTGCCGCGCGGTACGACAACTACAAGAACGGCTTCGGTACCTCGTTCAACAACCTGAGCCCCAAGGCCAGTCTGTCGTTCCGTCCGATGAAAGACCTGCTGGTTCGCGGCTCGGTGGGTCAGGGCTACCGTGCCCCGACTTTGTATGAGAACCTGCGTCCCTTCACGTCGGGCAACAACACCGCCGCCAACTGGAGCGACCCGATCCGTTGCCCGGCCGGCGTGCCCATCACGACCACGGTCAACCCGGTGGGTGCTGTGCAGGACGAGTGCAACATCCAGCAACCGACAGCATTCTCTGGCAGCCAGGCATTGAAGCCCGAAAAGTCGGATCAGATGTCGTTGGGCATCGTGTTCTCGCCCATGGCGGACATGAGCATTGCCGTCGACTATTGGGACGTGAAGATCAAGGACGCGATTGCGGCCAAGTCTGAAATTCAGGTGCTCAGCAGCCCGACCACCTACAAAGACTTCATCTACCGCTACAACCCGACAGGTGCCTTCGCCGGCGGCTTCATCGACGATGGCAAGCAGACTGGCGCGATCAAGGGCAGCACCAACCGTGACTTCCCGATTGCCTACATCTACCTGCCCTACGACAACACCGCAAAGTTCTTTGCTGCGGGCGTCGACCTCAACTTCCAGTACAAGTTGAAGATGGCTTCGGTGGGCACTTTCGGTCTCAACCTGGACAGCACGCTGTACACCAAGCACGGCTATCAGAACTTCGGTGAAGCCTCTGTGTCGGACCTGGGCCGCTACAAGGACTTCGGGCCGACGCCGCGTTACCGCCAGGCGCTGACCCTGTCGCTCGGCAATGGTCCTTGGGCCGGTTCGGTGACCAGCAATTACACGTCGGGTTATGAGGACTACACCAACCCCGATGCGATCAACGGCACCACCTACCCGGCCACTCGCCAGGTTGCTGCGTACACCACCTGGGACGGTCAGGTCAGCTGGAAGGGCATCAAGAACCTGAACCTGGTTCTGGGTGTGAAAAACCTGCTTGACACCAACCCGCCGGCTTCGCGTACCGAGACCGACTTCCAGACCGGCTACGACGCGTCGTTCACCAACCCGATCGGCCGTGCGTACTATGTGCGTGCCAGCTACAAGTTCTTCTGACCGCCTCGGCGTAACGATCGACCTGTGAGCCGCGCGGGCCTGAAGGGCCTGCGCGGCTTTTCACTTTTCAAGGAAGGAACGGATCATGAACGAACGCGCAGTAGCAAGCAGCGCCTTGCGCATTGCGAGCATTGCTGCGTTGGTGGCTGCGGGCTTGATGGCTGTCGGCTGCGCCAGCTCTGAAGCAGGCGGGTCAGCAACGGCCAGGGCACCGGTCTATGAGCGGTCGGACAACCAGACCGGTTCCAACCTGCCACGCAAGGCGAACAAGCCCAGCAACGTGCTGGTGGTGGACCCGGAAGCCATGCAGGGCGCAGTCCGCGGCGTAACCCGCAACTCGGGCACAGGACCGTAGACGCAGCCGCCAGCGCCGAAGCCCGGCCTCTGGCAGGCCGGCCAGTTACTTCGGCGCCAATCGAATCGCCCCGTCCAGCCGGATCACCTCGCCATTGAGCATTTCGTTCTCAATGATGTGCTTGGCCAGTTTGGCGTAGTCCTGCGGGGTGCCCAGGCGGCTGGGGAAGGGCACGCTGGCGGCGAGTGCGTCTTGCACGGCTTGCGGCATGCCGAACATCATCGGTGTACCGAAGATGCCGGGCGCGATGGTCATGTTGCGGATGCCGTTGCGCGCCAGGTCGCGGGCGATCGGCAGCGTCATGCCAACCACGCCGCCCTTGCTGGCGGCATAGGCCGCCTGGCCCATCTGGCCGTCGTAGGCGGCCACGCTGGCGGTGCTGATCAGCACGCCGCGTTCGCCGGTGGCTTCGGGCTCGTTTTTCGCCATGGCTTCGGCGCACAGCCGGATCATGTTGAACGATCCGATCAGGTTCACGGTGATGGCCTTGCTGAACACAGCCAGCGGGTGCGCGCCGTCTTTGCCGACGGTTTTCACGGCGGGCGCGATGCCCGCGCAATTGACCAGACCCATCAGCTTGCCCGCAGCCACGCCTGCTGCGACGACAGCCTGGCCATCGGCTTCCTGGCTGACGTCGCACTTGACGAAAACGCCGCCGATCTCGGTCGCGATGGCCGTGCCGCGTTCGACTTGCAGGTCGGCAATGACGACGGTGGCGCCGTTGGCAGCCAGCATGCGCGCCGTGCCTTCACCGAGGCCTGAAGCGCCGCCGGTGACGATGAAAACCTTGTTTGCGATATCCATGGCTGTCTGCTCTTTTCCGGGTTCAGGCGGGGTTCACGCGCCCAGGGCGCCCATCACCCGACTGGTGATTTCGTCGACGCTGCCGGTGCCGCTGACCTTGGCATAACGCGGCGCTCCGGCGTCGCCGGTGGCGGCCCAGACGCCGTAGTAATCAACCAGCGGGCGGGTCTGGCGCTGGTAAACATCCAGGCGCTTGAGAACCGTTTCTTCCTTGTCGTCGTCGCGCTGGATCAAGGGTTCGCCGGTCACGTCATCGACACCTTCCACCTTGGGCGGGTTGAACTTGACGTGGTAGGTGCGGCCCGAGGCCACGTGCGCGCGACGCCCGCTCATGCGTTCGACGATGGCCGCGTCGGGCACGTCGATTTCCAGCACCACATCGAGCTTCACACCAGCGGCCTTCATCGCGTCGGCTTGCGGGATGGTGCGGGGGAATCCGTCGAAGAGGAAACCGCCTGCGCAGTCGGGCTGCGTGATGCGTTCCTTGACCAGGCCGATGATGGTGTCGTCGCTGACCAGGCCGCCCGCGTCCATCACCTTCTTGGCCTCAACACCCAATGGCGAGCCGGCCTTGACGGCAGCACGCAACATGTCGCCGGTGGATATCTGAGGAATGCCGTAGCGCTTGCAGATGAAGGTGGCTTGCGTGCCTTTGCCGGCACCTGGAGCGCCCAGAAGGATCAGTCGCATCGAGTTCCTCGAAAGTTTGTTTTATCGGGCATCGGTCGTGACCCAATTCACGCCGGTGCCTTGTCTCAAATTGAGAATATCACGCAGGTCCGTGCGTCAAGCTGACAACGGACCCGCCGCAAAAAGGGCCCGGACACGGGCCAGATCCTCGGGTGTGTCAACGCCCGGACCGCTGGCCTGCGCGGCCACGTGAACGGCGATGTGTTCGCCATGCCACAGCACGCGCAACTGCTCCAGGGCTTCGCATTGTTCCAGCGGCGCGGTGGGCAGATTCGGGAAGCGGCGCAGGAAGCCGGCGCGGTAGCCGTACAGGCCCAGGTGGCGCAGCGCGCCCGGCACCGGTGGCAAGGTGGTGACGCCCTGCGCGTGGCCGTCGCGCCACCAGGGCAGCGGTGCGCGTGAGAACAACAGCGCCCGTCCGGCGGCGTCCAGCACCACCTTCACGACGTTCGGGTTGAGGTAGTCGCTGACGGTCTCGATGGGGTGCGCCACGGTGCTCATGACGCAGTCGCGGCGTTCGTCCAGCAGGGCCGCACAACGGGCGATCAACGCCGGTTCGATCAGCGGTTCGTCGCCTTGCACGTTGACCACCGCGTCATCACTCTGCAGGCCCAGCCGTTCGCAGGCTTCGGCCAGGCGGTCGCTGCCGCTGGCATGGTCGGTGCGCGTCAACAGGGCCTCGACACCATGCGCGGCGCAGGCCTGCACGATGGCCAGGTCATCGGCCGCTACGACCACCCGGTCGGCACCGGCCTGTGCGGCGCGTTCGGCCACGCGCACCACCATCGGCTTGCCGGCGATGTCGGCCAGCGGCTTGTTCGGCAGGCGGGTGGAAGCCAGCCGCGCCGGGATCAGGACGGTGTAGCCCACGGGTGAGCCGTCAAGTCGCGAGCACGTTGCCGTCCAGCGGCTGGGCCTCGTTTTCCAGCATCACGGGTATGCCGTCGCGGATCGGGAAAGCCAGGCGGTCGGCCGGGCAGACCAGGTCCGTGGGCCGGTCCTCGCTGTTGCGCCGCAGTTCCAGCGGGCCCTTGCAGACCGGGCAGACGAGCAGTTCGATCAGGCGGTGGTCCAGGCTCATGGCGGTGGTGTCTTGGGTTGCGGCGCAGATGGCGGGTTCAGCGGGTTCAGCGGGTTCAGCAGGTTCAGCAACTCGTTGGCCAAACCCGGGGGCAGCTGGAAGTCTAGCGGCAGCACCCAGACGCGCGTGCCGCGCAGCGCCGCTGGGGCCAGCTTGACGGCGTCTTTCTCGGTGGTCAGCACATCGGCCGTGGCGGCCGGCCAGGGCACGGTGGCGTAGCCGTGGTGGTCGGGCAAGGGCAGGGTGTTGAAGCGCAGGCCGGCAGCGCGCAGCATGTCGAAGAACTTCTGCGGCGCGGCCAGGCCGGCCACCGCCAGCAAAGGCCGCCCGCGCAAGTCATGCAGCAGCATGGCTGTACGGGCGTCACCGCGCGCCCAGGCTTCAAGCGGCCATGCCAGGCCGAGCGCGCGCTGCCCGACGGCACCGGGCAGCCCGGTGCTGGCGCGCTGCCCGCTGTACAGCACGCGTTGCCGCGGCCCGGCTTGTGCCGGCAGCGGTTCGCGCAGTGGCCCGGCCGGCAGCAGCAGGCCGTTGCCCACGCCGCGGTCGTCGAAGACCAGCAATTCAGCATCGCGCCGCAACCGGTGGTGCTGCAGGCCGTCGTCGGAGAGCAGCACGTCCACCTCGGGGTGCGCCGCGCACAGGGCCAGCGCCGCAGCGCTGCGGTCGCGGCCCACCCACACCGGCACGCCGGTGCGGCGCCAGATCAGCAAGGGTTCGTCGCCCACGGTCTGCGCGGTCGCATCGCCCGTGACCGCGCGTACGCCATCGCCCTGTCTGCCGTGCCCGCGTGAAATCACGCCCGGCCGCCGCCCGGCCGCCTGGAAGGCCTGCACCAGCGCGATCACGGCCGGCGTCTTGCCCGCCCCGCCGGCCACCAGGTTGCCGACCACCAGCATGGGCACCGCCGGGCCGGGCGCGGGCTGCGCGTTCAGGCGCGCGCGCTGTGCCATTGCGCCGTACAGCCAGGACAGCGGCCACAGCAGCCGCATCAACAAACTGGGCTGTGCCTGCCACCAATGGCGCTGCAGCAAGGCTTCGGTGCGTGCCGCCCAGGACGGACGGCTGGGGGCGTTCTCGATCAACGCCCGCCTGAGCCGGAACCCTGGGCCGCCTGCGCTGCGAAGGTCAGGCGCGACAAGCCCGCGCGACGCGCCGCGTCCAGCACATTGACCACGGACTGGTGCGCGGTGGTCGCGTCGGCCGAGATGATGACGACCAGGTCGGGCCGGCCGGCAGCGGCAGCGGCCAGCGCCGTGGTCAGCAACTCGACGCTGCGGCCGTCCACGGCCTTCTGGTTCACCGAATAGCGCCCGTCAGCGGCCACCGCCACGACGATTTCGCCTGGCCGCTCGCGCAGCTTTTCGGCATCGGCCGCGGGCAGGTTGATCTGCAGTTCGGTGAACTTCGAATAGGTGGTGGACAGCATCAGAAAAATCAGCACCACCAGCAACACATCGATGAAGGGGATCAGGTTGATCTCGGGTTCTTCGATGCGACGGCGGCTGAATTTCATCGCGCGGCCCTCACGAAGCCGCGCGCACGGCAAAGCGCATCAGGTGCGGCACCATGCGGTCGGCAGCCAGTTCCAGGGTCAGCTGGAATTCATCCACCCGGCCGCGGAAGTAGCGGTAAAGCATCAGCGTGGGGATGGCGATCATCAAACCGAAGGCCGTGTTGTAGAGCGCCACCGAGATGCCATGCGCCAGCAATTGCGGGTTGCTGCCGCCACCGGGGGCTTGCGAGCCGAAGATCTCGATCATGCCGACCACCGTGCCGAACAGGCCCAGCAGCGGCGCCGCCGAAGCGATGGTGCCCAGCGCGTTGAGGTAGCGCTCCAGGCCGTGCAGCGCCTTCCGGCCGGCGTTCTCGAAAGACTGCCGCAGGACGGTTTCGGTGATGCGCGGCTCGCTGATCACGCTGCGCAAGCCGGCGGCCAGCACGCCGCCCAGCACCGAGTTGTCGGCCAGCTTGTTGACGATGTCGCCGGCTGGCAGGCTGGTGCGGGTGACGGCCATCACTTCGTCCAGCAGCTTGGGTGGTGCGACCAGCACCGGGCGCAGGTGGTAGAAGCGCTCGATGACCAGGGCCAGGGCCACAACCGAGCAGAGCAGCAGGGGCCAGATCGGCCAACCGGCCGCTTGTATGATTGAAAACAAGGTTTACTCGCGCCGCTTGTTGCTGGGCAGGCTGCCCTCGAAGCGGCGGATTATGGCCGATAGGCCCACGGTGATTGCTCGCCTGGACGCCCCCACTCGGCCGACACCACAGCCGCCTGATGCAGCCACCTGATGCAGCTGGCTTTTCATGTGGATAACTATGTGGAAAACCGGCCGCCCTGGCCTGCGGAACTGCTCGTTTCCACCCATCCGCCAGCACCGCCAAAATGTTGAGCAGCTTTTTGTTTATGCAAATCAACCACTTGCCAAGCAATGACAGCAGCGTGACAGCCTCTACCCCGCGCCGGGCCTTGTTTGGCGCGGCTGTGGAGTTCTGGACCCGCGCCAACTGGGGCTTTCCGCGTGATTGAGCCTTTTTCGGCACCAGCGGCGCGGCCCAGTTGGGGCGTGGCGTCTTTGCTGCAGGCCACCAGCGACGCGCTGGCGGCGCGCTTCGGGGCGGTCAGCGTGCGCGGCGAGCTTTCCGGGTTTTCGCGGGCGGCCAGCGGCCATTGTTACTTCACGCTGAAGGACGCCGACGGGGCGCCGGCCTTGCTGCGCTGCGCCATGTTCCGCCGCGCTGCTTCCTTGCTGGATTTCGCGCCGGCCGACGGCCAGCAGGTGGAATTGCGCGGCCGCCTGGGCATCTACGAATCGCGCGGCGAACTGCAGATGGTGGTCGAGTCGCTGCAGCGCCTGGGTGCCGGCACCTTGTACGAAGAGTTCCTGCGCCGCCGGGCGCGGCTCGAGGCGCTGGGCCTGTTCGACGCTGCCCGCAAGCGGCCGCTGCCGTCCTTCCCGGCTGCGTTGGGCGTCGTCACTTCGCTGGGGGCTGCGGCCCTGCGCGATGTGCTGACCACGCTGCGTCGGCGCGCGCCGCACATCCGCATCGTGGTCTACCCGGCGCTGGTGCAGGGGGCCGAGGCACCCGCCGCCCTGGCCGAAGCGCTGCGCGTGGCGGGCGAACGCAGCGAAGTCGATGCGCTGCTGCTGGTGCGCGGCGGCGGTTCGCTGGAAGACCTGTGGGCTTTCAACGACGAACGCGTGGTGCGGGCGGTGGCGGCCAGCCCTTTGCCGCTGATCTGCGGTGTCGGCCATGAAACCGACGTCACCCTGTGCGATCTGGCGGCCGACCTGCGGGCCCCCACGCCCACCGCCGCGGCGGAGCTGGCGGCACCGGCCCGTGATGAACTCGACGAGGCGTTGGGGGCCCGGCAAGCAGCTCTGCAGCGCTTGCTGGAACGCACGCTACAGAACCGCGCCCAACGGCTGGACACGCTGGCCCTGCGCCTGGGTCAGCCAGCGCGCGCGCTGGTCGGCCAGGGCGACAGGCTGCGCGAACTGTCGCGCCGCATGCAGCGTGCGGTTGCAGCGCGCACCAACCGCGCCCAGGACGACCTGCCGCGCCTGGCCGCCCGCTGGCAGCGGGCCGCCGCCGTGGGGCGGGCAGGGCCGCAGCGATTGTGCGCCTGCCGCACCGGGACCGTTCAGGGCGGCGCGGCGGGCTCGATGCGCAGCACGCAGTCGCGCTGGCGCAGCTGCAGGCGGCCGAGCACGTCCATGCCGAGCAGGGGATGCGAATCGAGCCCGGCGAGTGCCACGACGCGCAGCTTGCTGGCGCGAACGCCGCCCTGCAGCGCGATATCGACCCGCACCACGCTGCCGGTGACGCGGCCGCC
>JANMZP010000100.1:0-16402 GCA_031383435.1 Betaproteobacteria bacterium
AACCTGCTGGCGCTGAAGGCTTTGTTGCCGCTGTACCGGGGGCAGGTGAAATGCATCTTCATCGACCCGCCGTACAACACCAAAAGCGCGTTCGAGCATTACGACGACAACCTGGAGCATTCGCAATGGTTGTCGATGATGCTGCCGCGTTTGCAATTGCTGCGGGAGTTTTTGCGGGAAGACGGCAGCATCTGGGTGACCATCGATGACAACGAGGGGCATTACCTCAAGGTGTTGATGGATGAGGTTTTCGGGCGCGGTAATTTCGTGGCCAACGTGATTTGGCAGAAAAAGTACGCAGTCGCAAACGACCACAAATCCATCGCGCCGATGCACGATCACGTTCTGGTCTATCGGCGTTCCGCAGCTTGGCAGCGCAACTTGTTGGCTCGTACGGCGGAAAAGGACAGGCAGTACAAGTACGAAGACGACAAAGGCGTCTTCAGGTCCAGCGACTACACCTGCGCGAAGACGGCAGAGGAACGCCCCAACCTCTTCTACGCCATTCATCAGCCAAACACCGGCGCAGAAATCTGGCCCAGCCGCACTCGTGTTTGGGCGTATTCGGAAGATGAACACAAGCGCCACGTGCGCGAGTCATTCATTTACTGGGGCAAAGATGGCAAGGGCAGAACGCCCTCCTTCAAGCGCTACCTGCACCTGCTGCGTAACGACGGCGTTGTTCCACAAACTTGGTGGACGCATGAGTTCGCCGGCCACACCGATGGCTCGCGAAAGGAAGTGCGCGATGTGTTGGGCAGCACTTCGCTCGTGAACGACTTCATCACGCCCAAGCCGGAACTTCTGATCTCACGGGTCTTCGAGGCAGCCACCAACCCCGGCGACCTCATCCTCGACAGCTTCCTCGGCAGCGGCACCACCGCCGCCGTGGCGCACAAGATGGGCCGCCGCTGGATCGGCATCGAGATGGGCGACCACGCAGCAACGCATTGCCTGCCGCGCCTGGAAAAAGTCGTGGCCGGTGAACAGGGCGGCATCAGCGCTGCCGTGAACTGGCAAGGCGGCGGCGGCTTTCGTTTCATGCGCCTGGGTGAGCCGGTGTTCGACGAAGCCGGTCGCATTCAACCCGGCGTGCGCTTTGCCGCGCTGGCCGCCTTCGTGTGGCAGCAGGAAACGCGCAGCGCCTACACCCCGCCCGAGCAAGGCGGCACGCCCGGCGCCGTGCCCGGCACGCCGCTCATCGGTGTATTTGAAGGCACCGCCGTGCTGCTGCTGTTCAACGGCATCCTGGGCGACCGCCGGCCCGACAGCGGCAACGTGCTGACCCTGGCCGTGCTGCAAGCCCTGAAACGCGGCTGCCCGCACGCCGGGCCGCAAGTGGTGTACGGCGAAGCCTGCCTGCTGGGCGAGGCGCGGCTGCAGGCTGAGGGCATGGTGTTCAGGCAGATACCGTATGCGTTGGCGGTGCGATGACCAGCAAGGAACTGCAGGCCCTGCTTCAGTCTCGTTTTCCCCGGGAAGACGAGCGCCACGAATGGAAGGGCTGGTCCAGGCTGAAGCACAACATTTCCGGCAACGCGGGTGAAGACCTGCTGAGTTATGTCTCGGCGCTGTCCAACATGGATGGAGGCTGCATCGTCATTGGGGCGCAAGACGGCACACTGCTGCCCACCGGCATCAACGACCCCGGCGACTGCACGCCTGAAGACCTGCCACACCGTCTGCTGCAGCGCTGTGCCCACCTGCCGTCGCTGGGCCTGCACGTGGAAGTGCTGCAAGCCAGCGACACGGGCGCCGTGGTCTGGGTGGTGCATGTGCCGCGCCATGCGGCCCGGCAGCCCGTGGTGGCCCACAGCCAGGCTTGGCAGCGCGACCACGACAAGCTGGTGCTGCTGCGGCCCGACAGGCTGGCAGCTATCCTGGCCGAACCGCTGATCGGACAGGACTGGAGCGCTGCCGTCGTGCCAGGAGCCACCTTGGCCGACCTGGACCCCGAGGCCCTTGTGTTGGCGCGCCAGCAGTTCACCGACAAACATGCCCGGCAACGCTGGGCGGCCGAGATTGCACAATGGACCGACGCCGCGTTTCTGGACCGCGCCAGGCTGGCCGTGCACGGTGGCATCACGCGCAGTGCGCTGCTGCTTCTGGGCCGCAGCGACCGCGCCGCTTATCTGCTGCAGCACCCGGCGGAAATTTCCTGGAAGCTGCCGCAGGAACGGGTGATCGAGCATTTCGGGCCGCCCTTTCTGCGCACCAGCACCGAAGTGCTTTCGCGCATCCGCAACCCCATCATCAAGCTGTTCCCGGAGTCGCAGCTGATCCCGGTTCAACTGGCTCGCTATGAGTCACGGCTGGTGCTGGAAGCCCTGCACAACTGCATCGCCCACCAGGACTACACACGCGGCGAACGGCTGGTTGTCGAGGAATGGCCGACCCACCTGCGCCTGACCAATGCGGGCAGCTTCGTCGACGGCAAGCCCGAGGACTACTTCCAGGGTCAACGTACACCCAGCCTGTACCGCAACAACTGCCTGGCTACGGCCATGGACGAAATCGGCATGATCGACAAGGCCGGTTTCGGTATCAGCGACATGGTGCGCATCCAGCGAGAGCGCTTCCTGCCACTGCCCGACTACGTGGGCAGCACTTCGGCCGGCACCGTGTTCAACGTGATGGGACAGACCCTGAGCCAGGACTACAGCCGGCTGTTGATGCAGCAACCCGACCTGGACCTGGCCACGGTGCTGCTGCTGGACCTGCTGCAGAAGGGCCACGTCCTCAGCCGCGAACAGAAGCAGCAGCTGCGGCAGCGTGGGCTGGTGGAAGGCCGGGGCGCGCGAACCACGATTTCAGCGGGTGTTGCCGTTGCCACCGGGCGTGAAGCCCAGTACGTCCACGCGGCCGGGCTGGACAACCAACACTACCGCGCTCTGGTGCTGAAGATGCTGGGCATGGGGCCACAGCCCCGGGCCGCCATCAACCAGCTGCTGATGGGCAAGCTGCCTGACACCATCGCGGGCGAGGCCAAACGCAGAGCCTTCATCAAGGAGTTGTTGCAAGACATGCAGCGCCGGGGCGAGATCGAGAACATCGGCGGGGCCACCAAGGCTGCCAGGTGGGCGTTGCGCCCCTGAAAGCCAGCCATTTTTCCGCCAATGACGTTCGCCAATGTGCCAGCTTCCGACAATGAACCGCGCAAGTCATTGTTTTTGAATAACTTTTATTGGCGCAATGTTTTTTTGTTCCGCCAATCAACCGCCAATGGCCGCCGCCCCAACACCCCAGCGCAGCGCCGCTGATTCCAGCACACCCCCATGCCCGCCTTCGCCCTCAAGACCTACCAAACCCAGGCCCTGACCAGCCTGGAGCGCTTCCTGAGCGCCGCGCGCGACACCGGCTCGCTGGACGCCGCGTGGGCGCAGGAACTGGCGCGCCAGGCGCCTGAACCTGCGCCGGGCGAACGGGTGCAGACCATTCCCTACCGCCACCAGCCTTTCGGCGACACGCCCTGCGTGTGCCTGCGCATACCCACGGGCGGCGGCAAGACGCTGCTGGCCAGCCACGCGCTGCCGTTGATGGCGCGGGTGTGGCGGCAGGCCGACTTCCCGGTGGCGCTGTGGCTGGTGCCTTCAACCACCATCCGCGACCAGACCCTGCAGGCGCTGCAGCAGCCCGGCCACGCCTACCGCGCCGCACTGGAAGCGCACTACGGCCAAGCCTTGCTGGTGCTGGACCTGGACGCCGCGCCCACGCTGGCCGCACAAGACCTGGGCCGCAAAGCCGTGGTGCTGGTGGCCACGATGCAGAGCTTTCGCGTCAAGCAGACGCAAGGGCGCAACGTCTACGCCTTCAGCGAAGAATTCGACGCCCACTTTGCGCACTTCGCCAGCCTGGGGTTGCTGTCCGGGCCGGCCGCCGCAGGCCTGGAGAAAGTCACGGCTGAAGACATTGCAGCCCTTGCAGGCGGCACCGGCTTTCTGACACCGGCCGACCTGGGCCGCGTCAAGCATTCCTTGGCCAACCTGCTGGCCTTGGTGCAGCCGCTGGTGGTGGTGGACGAGGCCCACAACGCCAAAACCGACACCACCTTCGAGACGTTGAAACGCCTGGCACCCAGCGTCATCCTGGAGCTGACCGCCACGCCGGTGCCGCGCAAGACCAATGTGCTGGTCAGTGTCAGCGCACGCGAGCTGCAGGCCGAGGACATGATCAAACTGCCGGTGATGCTGGCCGAGCACAAGGACTGGACAGCCGCCGTGCGCGACGCCGTGCTGCGCCGCCGCCACCTGGAAGCCGAGTGCGCGCATGAGACGCCCTACATCCGGCCCATCGTGCTGTTCCAGGCGCAAGACAAGACCGGTGAAGTGCCGCCCGAGGTGCTGCGCCAGCACCTGCTGGACGAGCAGCACGCCACTGCGGCCGAAATCGTCATCGCCACCGGCGAGCAACGCGGCCTGGACGGTCTGGACCTGTTCGACCCGGCCAGCCCGGTGCGTTTCGTCATCACCGTGGAAGCGCTGAAGGAAGGCTGGGACTGCTCGTTTGCGTATGTGCTGTGTTCGCTGCAGAACGTGCGTTCAGGCAAAGACGTGGAACAACTGCTGGGCCGCGTGCTGCGCATGCCCTACGCGAAGCGGCGCAAGAGCCCGGCCCTGAACCGCGCCTATGCCCATGTGGTGGCGCGCAGTTTTTCACAGGCCGCTGCTGCGCTGGTCGACCGCATGGTGCAAGGCATGGGATTCGAGGCGCTGGACGCCGCCGCCGTGTTGCTGCCCGACCCGGGCGTGCAGGGCGAACTGCCGGGCATGCCCGAGCAGCCGCCCGTGTCACCGGTGCTGACGCTGGAAGTGAGTGCAGCCGCAGCGCAGGCCTTGCAGGCCGAGCCCGATGTGACGGTGGTGTGGAACGAAACAGACCCCGCCGCCCCTGAGGCTGGCGGCAGCGCCGTGTTGCAGCTGGCCGACGAGGTGTCTGACGCCACGCTTGCGCGCGTGCTGCAGGCGCTGCCCGCAGACGACCACGGCGCTGTGCGCGAACGCGTGGCCCAGCATAACCAGCGCGTGGTGGCGGCCCGCGCACCGGCGCAGCGTGGCGTGCCTTTCGCTGCGCTGCCGCGCCTGTGCGTGGGCCTGCAGCCGCCAGCCGGCGAGCAGATGGCATTGCACTTGTTCGAGCGCAACACGCTGGACGAGATCATCGCCTTCGACCTGCTGCGCGCCGATCCCGCGCCCGACTTGCCGGGTTTCAGGCTGGTCGAACAGAGCGACCTGTTCGAGATCTACGTCAACCAAGCCCGCGTGGAATTCAGGCGCGCGCAAGACTCGGCCCAGCTGTCGCTGGACGCCGTGTCCAGCGCCGCCAGCGAGACCGACCTGGTGCTGTGGCTGGCGCGCACGCTGCGGCGCAACACGCTGACTGACGAAGCGCTGCGCCGCTGGGCGGCCAGCCTGCTGAGCCGGCTGCGCCGAGAGAACGGCTTCAGCCTGACCGGCCTGGTGCGGGCCCGCCACGCGCTGGCGCAAAGCGCGGTGGCGCGGCTGGACAGCCTGCAGTCACAAGCCCGCAAACGCGGCTTCGAGCAGATGACGCTGCTGGGCGCAACGCCCAGTACGCAAGCCGCCTGGCAAACCGGCACCACCGCCGCATTCACCTTCCGCTACGTGCCAGGGCAGTACCCGGCGCGCCACGTTTACAGCGGCCGCTGGCGCTTTGCCAAGCACTACTTCGAGCACATCCACGACCTGAAACCGCAAGGCGAAGAGTTCGAATGCGCGCGGGCACTGGACCAATTGGCCGAAGTGAAGCACTGGGTGCGCAACATCGAACGGCAAGAACGCTTTTCGTTCTGGCTGCCCACCGCCACCGACTATTTCTACCCCGACTTCGTGGCCGAACTGAAGGACGGCCGTCTGCTGGTGCTGGAATACAAGGGCGACGCCTACGCCAGCAATGATGACTCGGCCGAGAAACGGGCCGTGGGTGCGGCCTGGGCCCGCGCCAGCGGCGGCCTGGGTTTGTTCTTGATGGCCGAGAAAGCGGCCAACGGTATGGACGTCACGGCCCAGCTTCGCCATGCACTCGCCTGACCGCCGCACGCCGGGCCGCCCGCCCGTACGCCCGCCCGTACGCCCACCCGTCCGCCCCGACACCCTGGCCCGCAGCCTGCTGATCGCCGTCCACGCACAAGAATTCGCCAGCACGCCCGACCACTGGCACGGCGGTGCGCCCATCGCCAACTTCCCAAGCATCGACCTGGCCGTGGCCATCTTTTCGCCGGGCCAGCCGCCACGCTGCGCCAATGTGCTGTTCTCGCGCGAATTTCCGCAAGGTGTGGTGGGCGAAATCGGGGCGCGCAGCGGGGCCTTGCGCAACGTGCGCTTCGACCGCGATGTGCAGGACGCCAAGGGCCATTCCATCGCCTGGCAGGCCGGCCGCAACTGGCACCAGGTGGCCTGGCAGCCGGTGACGGCGCGCGCTGCCGGGGCGGGCACCTTGCGCTTCGTGGCGCCCTACCCGGCTTCGCTGCTGAAGCTGATGGTGGCCGTGGGCGTGGGTCTGGCGCTGGACCGCGGCTTGATCGCGGCCTGGCCGGCCGCGCTGGAGCCCATGGTGGTGGTCAGTGACAACGACGCCACCACGGAACTGGTCGCGCTGCTGCACCGCGTGGGTCTCGTCGACACGCTGAACGCCCGCTTTGCCGAACTGGGCCTGGCCACGCTGCAACTGAACGACACCCAGGCCGACGGCGGCTGGCGCAACGCCGACGGCGCAGGTGTCGGCCACATCCACATGACGGCCTGGGACAGTGCGCGCCTGCTGTGGCTGCTGGACGCCGACGCCCCGCCCGCGCCCTGGCTGCCCGCCGGCAGCGTGCTGCTGCAGCCGTCCACGCGCGACCACCTGCGCGGCGTGTTGCAACGCCAGCAACTGGACCACGTGCTGTCCAGCGGCAGCCTGCAGGGCGTGCCTGGCTGGCTGCCCGGCCTGCCCGACGCGCCGGCTTTCGCGCACAAGACCGGCAGCACCGACAACTACGCGTCTGACGCCGGCATCCTGCGCCTGCCAGATGGCACCCACGCCATCGTCGCGCTGCTCAGCAACCTGGGCGCCCGCTACGCGAGCGACCCGCGCTGCGCCACCACGTGGCGCGTGCCGGCGCTGGGCGCGGCCATTGCCCGGCTGTGTGAACGTGCAAGCAAAATAGCCGGCTGAACGCCAACTGCCGACTGTCAACTGCCAGCCGCCAACCTCGGGCCCCGCCATGATCGCATCCACCCTCGCCGACCTCGGCCCCGCCGTGCCCAGCACGTCCTTGCACAGCCTGCCGCTCATCGCGCGCGGCAAGGTGCGCGACCTTTACGCGGTGGGCACCGACCGCATGCTGATGGTGGCCAGCGACCGCCTCAGCGCCTTCGACGTGGTGATGAAAGCGCCGGTGCCCGGCAAGGGCCGGCTGCTGACCCAGATGGCGCTGTTCTGGTTCGACAAATTGCACGGCATCGTGCCGAACCACCTGACCGGCGAAGCGCCAGAGAGCGTGGTCGCCGCCGATGAAGTGGCGCAGGTCACGGGCCGCTCGATGCTCGTCAAGCGCCTCACGCCGCTGCCCTGCGAAGCCGTGGTGCGCGGCTACATCGTCGGTTCAGGCTGGAAGGAATACAGCGCCAGCGGCACGGTCTGCGGTATTGCGCTGCCGCCCGGCCTGGCGATGACGCAGCCGCTGCCTGAGCCCATCTTCACGCCGGCCACCAAGGCCGCCGTCGGCGACCACGACGAGAACATTTCGTATGAGCGGCTCGAAGGGATACTTGGCGCGGCCCGCGCGGCTGAGGTGCGCGACACCGCCCTGCGCATCTTCAAGACGGCCAGCGCCTATGCGCTGACGCGCGGCATCGTCATCGCCGACACCAAGTTCGAATTCGGCCTGGACGAGCACGGCACGCTGACGTTGATGGACGAAGTGCTGACGCCCGATTCGTCGCGCTTCTGGCAGGCCGACGAACTGGCGCAAGGCCGCATCAAGGCCTACGACAAACAGCCGCTGCGCGATTGGCTGAGCAGCACGGGCGTCACCGGCGGTGCCGAACAGGCCGCACTCGAGCTGCCCGACGCCGTGGTGCGCGGTATCCACGAACGCTATGCCACGGCCTACGAATTGCTGTGCATTGACGGCAACGGCAACGGCAAGTGCAGCACAGGAACTGCAGCGTGATCAGCAACGCCAACCTGCGCAGCCACTGCATCACCGGCCTGGCGCCAGGGCCGAAATTGATCGTCACCGGTGCCGTGCACGGCAATGAAGTGGCCGGCACCCAGGGCATACGCCGCGTGCTGAAAGAAATCGACAGCGGCGACATCGAGATCGTGCGCGGCAGCGTCACCTTGGTGCCGGTGTGCAACCCGCTGGCCTACAACAACCTGCGCCGCATGGGCGAGCGCAACCTCAACCGCCGCCTGCAGCCCACGGCCACGCCGCAAGACTTCGAAGACCGTATCGCCAATGCGCTGTGCCCGCTGCTGGCCGCGCACGACGTGCTGCTGGACCTGCACAGCTTTCGCAGCCCCGGCCAGCCTTTCGTGATGCGCGGCCCGGCCGATAACCGCGGCACGCTGGAGCCTTTCGCGCACGCCGCCGCCGAAGCCCAACTGGCCGCGCACGTCGGCGTGAACCGCATCGTCGAAGGCTGGATGCAGGCCTATGCCGACGGCATTGCCAAGCGCAAGGCGCGCGGCCTGACCCCCGGCGGCGTGCACGAAGACCCGAGCTACGGCGTGGGCACCACCGAGTGCATGCGCAGCCAGGGCGGCTACGGGGTGACGCTGGAATGCGGCCAGCACGACGACCCCGAAGGCCCCGAAGTGGCCTACACCGCCATCCGCCAGACGCTGGCGCTGTTGGGCCTGGCCGACATCCCGCTGACGCCGCCCGCGCGGCCCTTCGAATGCCTGGCGCTGGCCGAGGTCATCGACCGCCACAGCGAGGGCGACCGCTTCGTCAAACCGTGGACCAGCTTCGACCCGCTGGCCACCGATGAGCTGATCGCCGTGCGCGCCGACGGCAGCGAAGTGCGCGCCCCCGAGGCCGGCTACATCGTCTTCCCCGATGCGTCGGCGCAGCCGGGGCACGAGTGGTTTTATCTGGCACAGGCGAGTCGGCGGCCGGTGTAGCGGGTTGCGGGTTGCGGGTTGCGGGTTGCGGGTTGCGGGTCAGGACGGGTCGGCATCATCCCTCGGAAGGATGCCACCCCCTCCCGAGGGATGGGCTCACCCCAAAGTCGGGCAGATCATCGCGGCCGCTTCGAGCCCTTTCCAACCACAAAGAGGAAGCCCCATGCAATTCAACGAAACCCATGAAGGCGACTACCGCATTTTCGTTGGCGCTGTGGAGGCGCCCAAGGGCGACGGCTACATCGCGGCGCTGGTGGTCAACCGCGTGCGCGACGCCAAGCCGGGCCAGCGCGAAGCCTTTCGCGACGACAGCCTGGCCTGCGGCTACCGCTGGCGTTCGGCCGATGAAGCCATCCACTACGCGATGAACCGGGCCCGCGAACTGATCCGCACCCGTTCGCAGATGCTCACCTGCTGAACGGGCACCGCAAGCTCAATCCGGCTTGATGCCGGCGCGCACGACGATCTCTTTCCAGGTCTTCTGCTGCTGCGCGATGAAGGCCGCGAATTCCTCGGGCGGGCCGCCACCGCCCACCGCGCTGTCTTCCGCAAAGCGCGCCGTCACGCTGTTGCTCTTCAGCGCTTTCAGCGACTCTTCCTGCAGCCGCTTGACGGTTTCCGGCGGCGTGCCGGCCGGTGCCAGGATGCCGTACCACTGCGAGGTTTCGAAGTCCTTGAAACCCATCTCGGCCACGGTGGGCACCTCGGGCAGCGCCGCCAGGCGCTTGGCCGTGCCCACCGCAATGGCGCGCAGCTTGCCGCTCCTGATGTGCGGCAGCAGTGCCGGCAGCCCCGCGCTGCTGGCCTGGGTGCGGCCGGCCAGCAGGTCGGTCAACATAGGCCCGGTGCCGCGATAAGGAATGTGCGTGATGAACATGCCCGTCACCAGCTTCAGGTATTCCATCGACAAATGGCCCGCACTGGCGTTGCCGGCGGTGCCGTAGTTCAGCTTGCCGGGGTTCTTCTTCGCATAGGCCACAAATTCCTTGAATGTGGTGGCCGGCACATCGGGGTGGATGACAAAGAGGTTGGGCACCCGGGCCAGCAGCGTGACCGGCATGAAGTCCTTGTTCACGTTGAAGGGCTGGTTCGGAAAGATGATGGGGTTCACCGCCAGTGAACCCACGTGCCCCAGGATGATGGTGTAGCCGTCCGGTGTGGCACGCGCCACGTCGGTCATGGCCGGAATGCCGCCACCGCCGCCCTTGTTGTCGACGAACACCGTTTGCCCCAATTGCTTGGTCAGTTCAGCCGCCACCGTGCGGGCCACGATTTCAGAGGTGCCGCCGGGCGCAAAGGGCACCACGAACCGGATGGATTGCTTGGGCCAGCCGGCCTGGGCGCGGCCGAGTGCGGGCACGCCCAGGGCGGCTGTGGCCAGCGCGATGCGGCGGGTGATGGTCATGGGGCAAGTCTCGGTTTGTCGTTGAAGTTCAGATGTGCAGGGCCGCCAGCGCGCCCAGCACGACGCCCACGGTGGCCACGCCGTACATGCCGCGCTGCAACCACTGCTTCTTGGTCAGCAAGGCCATCGCGGCCAGCGCGATCGACACCTGCAGCGCGGTGGTGGCCTGGGCCCAGCGGTGGTGCTGGTGCATCTGCTCGCCGCTCTTGCGGTCCCAGGCCGTGGCCTCGGCTTCCAGCTTCTCGGCAGCCAGCTTGATCTCGGCCTTTTCTTTCTTGTAGCGCTCCACTTCGTCCAGGTACTTGGCCCTCTTGTCGTCAGCCACCAGCACGCTGGCCAGTTCGGCCATGTTCTGCTTGCTGCTCTTGGCCTGGTAGAAATTCCACTGGTTCGAAGCTTCGGTTTTCTTGATGGCCGCGTCGTTCTTGAACAAGCCGGCGTTGGCCTGAGTGGCCCCGCCCATGTAGGAGAACAGCGCGCCCACGGTGGCGATGATGGCCGTGGCCACGGCAATGGTGCCGGCCGCCGGATCGTGACCGCCTTGCGCGGCAACGTGTTCGATTTCGTGGTCGTGCGGGCCGTGCACGTGGAAGCCGTTTCCGGACATGGGGTGTACCTCTCGCGGTGTGGAATCCGGCGGATTGTGGCGTGCCGGGATAATTCGCACGATGACGAAAACGCGAATCGTGGTGGGCCTGAGCGGCGGTGTCGATTCCGCTGTGACAGCCTGGCTGTTGAAGCAGCAGGGCTACGACGTGGTCGGCATCTTCATGAAAAATTGGGAAGACGACGACGACAGCGAAACCTGTTCCAGCAATGTCGACTTCGTCGACGCTGCCGCCGTGGCCGACGTGCTGGGCATCGCGATCGAACACGTCAACTTCGCAGCCGAATACAAAGACCGCGTGTTCGCCGAATTCCTGCGTGAGTACGGTGCCGGCCGCACACCCAACCCCGACGTGCTGTGCAACGCCGAGATCAAGTTCAAGGCCTTCCTGGACCACGCCATGCGGCTGGGCGCCGAGAAGATCGCCACCGGCCACTACGCGCGGGTGCGCTGGGTACCAGCGGACCCGCGCACGACTGATTCGGCGCGCGTTCGCGAACGCGACGGCGCTTTCGAATTGCTCAAAGGCCTGGACCCGGCCAAGGACCAGAGCTACTTCCTGCACCGCCTGAACCAGGCGCAGCTGAGCAAGACGCTGTTCCCGGTGGGCGAACTGAAGAAGACCGAGGTGCGGCGCATTGCCGACGAGATCGGCCTGCCGAATGCAAAGAAGAAGGACAGCACCGGCATCTGCTTCATCGGCGAACGCCCCTTCCGCGACTTCCTCAACCGTTACCTGAACCACACGCCGGGTGCCATGCTGGACGCGCTGGGCAACGAAGTCGGCCGCCATGTCGGCCTGTCGTTCTACACACTGGGCCAACGGCAAGGTCTGGGCATCGGCGGCACGAAGCACGGCGGCGACGCGAACGGCCTGCACGCACCGTGGTTCGTGGCCCACAAAGACCTGGCGCACAACACCCTGCATGTGGTGCAGGGCCACGACCACGCCTGGCTGCAATCGCCGTGGCTGGAAGCCGAAGACTTGAGTTGGGTGGCCGGCAACGCGCCCGCTGCGGGCCGCCTGGCCGCGAAGACGCGTTACCGGCAGAGCGACGCGGCTTGCGGCTTGCGCCTGCTGGACAACGCCTCCATGCGCCTGGATTTCGACAGCCCGCAATGGGCCGTGACGCCCGGCCAGAGTGCCGTGCTGTACGACGGTGACGTTTGCCTGGGGGGCGGCGTGATTGCCCGTGCGGCAACGCCGCCGGTCACAGCGGCCGCCCCACGATCAGCACCCAGAAAGCCCGGCCGTCACGGCCCGGCACGCAGGCCAGCGCCATCTCGGTGACGCCCGGGTCGTGCAGGTTCACGCAGTGGCCCTCGCTGGCCGTCCAGCCGTCCAGCGCCTGAGCCAGCGTGGTCTGGCCGTGGGCCAGGTTTTCGCCGATGCGGGCGAAGGCGTAACCGGCCGCCGCCGCGCGCTGACTCAGGGTTTCACCGTCGCTGCCGACATGCACCAGGACGCCGAAATCGGCCATCCACAGCGCCTGCCGTTGGGCCAGGGCCTGCAGCGCGTCGCTCCAGCGCAGCGCGCGCGCCGGTGCCACCCCGCCGCGTGCGCCGCACAGCGCACCCTGGGACCGCGCAGCGTTCGATTGCAGCAATATGGACGCCGTGGTCAGCGTGGCGCAGGGTGTCGGGCCGTGGCCTGCCGACCCGGCACCCAGCGGCACCGCCGCGAGCCATGCCATAGCAGTTGCGCGACGCCGGCCATACGGGGTTATCAGCATGCGGCCATTGTGCCCAGGCCCTCAGTCGGGCCCTAAACTCAGGGCGACTGAACTGCCACCTGCATGAGCAACGACTTCATCCTCGAAACGCGCGCCCTGACCAAGGAATTCAAAGGCTTTGTCGCCGTGAACCAGGTCGACCTGCAGGTGCGGCGCGGCACCATCCACGCGCTGATCGGCCCCAACGGTGCCGGCAAGACGACCTGCTTCAACCTGCTGACCAAGTTCCTGACGCCCACCTCGGGCCGGATCCTGTTCGACGGCCACGACATCACCGCCGAAACGCCGGCCCACATCGCGCGGCGCGGCGTCATCCGCTCGTTCCAGATCTCTTCGGTTTTCCCCCACCTCAGCGTGCTGGAAAACGTCCGCGTGGCCTTGCAGCAGAAGCTGAACAATTCCTTCCAGTTCTGGCGCAGCGAGCGCGATCTGAACAAGCTGAACCCGCTGGCCCTTGAACTGCTGCGCGAAGTCGATCTGGAAAAATATGCCGACCTCACCGCCGTGGAACTCAGCTACGGCCGCAAGCGGGCGCTGGAAATTGCCACCACGCTGGCCATGGCTCCGCAGCTGATGCTGCTGGACGAGCCCACACAGGGCATGGGCCTGGAAGACGTGGACCGGATCAAGCAGCTCATCAAGAAGGTCTCGGCCGGCCGCACGGTGCTGATGGTGGAACACAACATGAGCGTGGTCAGCAGCATTGCCGACACCATCACCGTGCTGCAACGCGGCGCCACGCTGGCCGAAGGGCCGTACGAGGTGGTCTCGAAGAACCCGGCGGTGATCGAGGCCTACATGGGCAGTGCGAACACCGAACTGCAAGGCGCGCACTGATGGCATCCGGCAAGCGTTTCCTGGAAGTCAGCGACCTGCACGGCTGGTACGGCGAAAGCCATGTGCTGCACGGCATCAACTTCCACGTCGATGAAGGCGAGGTCGTCACGCTGCTGGGCCGCAACGGCGCGGGCCGCACCAGCACGCTGCGCGCCGTGATGGGCCTGATCGGCAGCCGCAAGGGCAGCATCTAGGTGAAGGGCCAGGAAACCATCGGCATGGCCACCCACCGCATCGCGCGCATGGGCATCGGCTACTGCCCGGAAGAGCGCGGCATCTTCAGCAGCCTGAGTGCCGAAGAGAACCTGATGCTGCCGCCGCAACTGGCCGAAGGCGGCATGAGCGTGGACGCCATCTACGCCATGTTCCCCAACCTGAAAGAGCGCGCCAGCAGCCAGGGCACGCGGCTGTCGGGTGGCGAACAGCAGATGCTGGCGGTGGCGCGCATCCTGCGCACCGGTGCCCGTTTGCTGTTGCTGGACGAAATCTCCGAAGGCCTGGCCCCGGTGATCGTTCAAAAGCTGGCCGAGATGGTCGTCGCCTTGCGCAAGCAGGGCTACACCATCGTCATGGTGGAACAGAACTTCCGTTTCGCCGCACCGCTGGCCGACCGCTTTCTGGTGGTGGAACACGGTGAAGTCATCCAGCAATTCACGCAGGCCGAATTGCCCGCGCGCCTGGAACGGCTGCACGAATACCTGGGCGTGTGACCCCACGCTTTTGCGCAACGCAGTAGCACTTCAACTTCTTTTTTCCTTTTCAGGAGACACCATGAAACTCAGCAAAATCTCTGCCGCCTGCACGCTGGCCGTCACCGCCATGGTCACTGGCCTGGCACCCGCCCAAGCCCAGGTCTCGGGCGACGTGATCAAGGTCGGCATCATCACCGACATGTCGGGCCTGTACTCCGACATCGACGGCCAGGGCGGCGTGGAAGCCATCAAGATGGCCATCGCTGACGCCGGCGGCAACATCGCCGGCAAGAAGATCGAAGTGCTGTACGCCGACCACCAGAACAAGGCCGACGTGGCCGCCGCCAAGGCCCGTGAGTGGTTCGACACACAGGGCGTGGACATGCTGATCGGCGGCACCAATTCGGGCACCGCCCTGGCCATGGCCAAGGTCGCGGCCGAAAAGAAGAAGCTGTTCATCGCCATCGGCGCGGCCACCTCGGCGCTGACCAACGACCAGTGCAACCCCTACACCCTGCACTGGGCCTATGACACCGTGGCGCTGGCCAAGGGCACCGGCAATGCGGTGGTGAAAGCCGGCGGCAAGAGCTGGTATTTCCTGCAGGCCGACTACGCCTTCGGCGCGCAATTGCAGAGCGACACCGCCAACGTGGTGAAGGCCGCCGGTGGCACCGTGGTGGGCACCGTCAAGCACCCGCTGTCGGCCAGCGACTTCAGCTCCTTCCTGCTGCAGGCACAGGGCAGCAAGGCGCAGATCCTGGGCCTGGCCAATGCGGGTGGCGACACCATCAACAGCATCAAGGCGGCGAATGAATTCGGCGTCACCAAGACCATGAAGCTGGCCGGCCTGCTGGTCTTCATCAACGACATCCACAGCCTGGGCCTGAAGACGACGCAGGGCATGTACCTGACCGACAGCTGGTACTGGAACCGCGACGCCGAAACGCGCGCCTGGGGCCGCAAGTTCTTCGAGAAGATGAAGCGCATGCCCTCTTCCATCCAGGCCGGTGACTACAGCGCCACCGCGCACTACCTGGCCGCCGTGAAGGCCGTGGGCAGCGACGACGCCGACAAGGTGCTGGCGCAGATGAAGAAGACCAAGGTCAACGACATGTTTGCCAAGGACGGTTTCATCCGCGGCGACGGCCGCATGGTCCACGACATGTACCTGATGCAGGTCAAGTCGCCCGACAAGTCGGTCGAGCCCTGGGACTACTACAACGTGGTGCAGACCTTCAAGGGCGAAGAAGCCTGGACGACCAAGGCCGAGAGCAAGTGCGTCGCCTGGAAGTGATCGGCTGAGCCGCTGAGACGAGAAAGCAGAACGAGCCCGCGATGGAAATTTTCGGCATCCCCCTGCAAGCCTTTCTGGGGCAGCTTTTGCTGGGTCTGGTCAACGGCTCGTTCTACGCCATGCTCAGCCTGGGGCTGGCGGTCATCTTCGGCCTGCTGGGCATCGTGAACTTCGCGCATGGCGCGCTCTACATGATCGGCGCCTACGTGGCCTGGTTCCTGATGGAGAAGTTCGAAATCGGCTTCTGGTGGTCGCTGGTCGTGGCGCCGCTGGTGGTGGGCGCTTTGGGCGTGGTGGTGGAACGCACGCTGCTCAAACGCCTGTACAAGATCGATCCCATCTACGGCCTGTTGCTGACCTTCGGCCTGGCGCTGATCGCTGAAGGCGTGTTCCGCGACCAGTTCGGCGTGTCGGGCCAGCAATACGCGGTGCCGGAACTGCTGCAGGGCGCCACCAACCTGGGCTTCATGGTGCTGCCGAATTACCGCGGCTTCGTGGTCTTCGCTTCACTGCTGGTCTGCCTGGTCACCTGGTGGACCATCGAACGCACACGGCTGGGCAGTTACCTGCGTGCCGGCACCGAAAACCCGGCGCTGGTGCAGGCCTTCGGCGTCAACGTGCCGATGATGGTGATGCTGACCTACGGTGCCGGCGCCGGCCTGGCCGCAATGGCCGGCGTGCTGGCCGCGCCCATCATCCAGATCA
>JANMZP010000113.1:0-6935 GCA_031383435.1 Betaproteobacteria bacterium
CAGTTGTTCGCTGACCTGCTGCTGCAGCGTGACACGGGTGTCGAACATCACCCGCAGCAGGCCACTGATCTGCAGGTCGGGGTTGAGGTTGGCGTGCACCTGCTTGATGGTGTTGACCAGGTCCGACAGGCCTTCCAGCGCGAAGTATTCGCACTGCATGGGCACCAGCACGCCATGGGCGGCGCACAGGCCGTTCAGCGTCAGCATGCTCAGCGAAGGCGGGCAGTCGATCAGCACGAAGTCGTATTCGCTGGCCACGGCTTCCAGCGCCAGCTTCAGGCGCCTTTCGCGACGCTCCAGGTGCACCAGTTCCACCTCGGCACCGGCCAGTTCACGGTTGGCACCCAGCACGGCGTAGCCGCCTTTGGGGCTGGTTTGGCGGGCCTCGGCGATGGTGGCCGACTCGAGCAGCACGTCGTATACGCTGACTTCCAGGGCCCGCTTGTCGATGCCCGAGCCCATGGTGGCGTTGCCCTGCGGGTCCAGGTCAACCACCAGAACCCGTTTGCCCAACTTCGCCAGGCCGGCGGCCAGGTTCACCGTGGTGGTGGTCTTGCCGACGCCGCCTTTTTGGTTGGCGACGCAAAAGATCTTCATGCTGCTCATTGCGCGCCCAGGCGAAGGCCAAAACCAAGCAGGAAAAGCCCGGCCAGGCGTTCCAGCAGCCGGGCCAGGCGCTGGTGCGCCCGCACATAGGCCGTGACGGCATGGGCACAAGCACTCAACGTCAGGCAGTAGGCGGCTGTGATGACCGCAATCGTCACGGCCATGGCGATGAAGGTGAGGGCACCCTGGTGCGTGGCGGGGTCGATGAACAGCGGGAAGAAAGCCATGTAGAAAATGATCGCCTTGGGGTTGAGCAGGGTGATGAAGAAAGCCTGGCGCGCATAGTGGTGCGGCTGGATCCGAATGGGTGATGCAGCACCGGGCTGGGCGAAGATCAGCCTCAAACCGATCCAGGCCAGGTAGGCCGCGCCCAGGTACTGCACCGCCTTGAAGGCCAAGGGGTGCGCCGCCAACAGCGCCGCCACACCGCCCACCGCCAACCACAACAGCACCTGGTCGCCAACGATCAGGCCCACTGTAGCCGCCGCGCCGGCCCGCAAACCGCCTTTGCTGGTGGATGTGAGCAGCGTGAAAGTGCCGGGGCCGGGCAATGCCAGGAACAAGAGGATGGCGCCACAGTAGGCGCCGAAATCGGCAATGCCAAACATGGGTTGCTTTCTCGGGTGGCAGAAGGGTAGCGCAGTTTCGCCGGGCCTAGACCGGCGGCCGGCGGCGCATCCAAACCAGGCAACGCTGCGCTTCCAGCGTCGGCACCACCAGTTGTTCCACGTGAAACACTTCAACAGCAGGCGAAAGCGCGGCCATCTCTTCGACCGGCGTACGGCCCTTCATGGCCAACCACACCCCGTCAGCCGCCAGATGGGGTTCAGTCAGGCGCACAAACAACTCCAGGGTGGCGAAAGCACGGGAGGTGATCACTTTGAAAACAGGCAGCTTCAGGTCTTCAACCCGGGCATGCGCGCCGTGCAGGTTGCCCAGCTGCAAGGTGCCCGCCACCTGACGCACAAAGGCCACCTTCTTGCCGACAGCGTCTACACAGGTCACATCCATCTGCGGCAGCATCGCCGCAATGACGACACCCGGGAGCCCGCCACCGCTGCCCACATCCAGCAGCCGACCTTCAGCGCCATGGCGCCGCAGCGGCGCAATGACAGACAGACAATCGGCCAGATGCTGGCTGAGCATGGCGGCGCGTTCACGCACGGCGGTCAGGTTGTACGTGGCATTCCAGCGCTGCAGCAGATCCAGGTAGGCCAACAGCGCAGCCACTTGCGCGGGCTCAGGCACCAGGGCCAGTGCCGCGACTATGGCCTGCAGCTCAGCCGCATCAGGCGCCTCAGCCGCGCCAGCGGGTGAAGAAGGACCCGCGCTCAAGCCGCAGCATCCTGCGCAGCAAGGCCAGCACCCGCCTTGTGGCGGCGCTTCTTCAAATGCACCAAGAGCAGGGAAACCGCCGCCGGTGTCACGCCCGAAATACGCGAAGCCTGGCCCAGCGTTTGCGGGCGTTGCTTGCTCAGTTTCTGCCGCACTTCAAAGGACAAGGCGGTGACGTGGCTGTAGTCCAGGTCTTCCGGCAAATTCAGGTCTTCGAAGGAGGCTGCGCGCTCCACCTCGTCGTTCTGCTTGTCGATGTAGCCGGCGTACTTGATGCTGATCTCGGCCTGCTCGATCACGGTGTCGGCCAATGGTTGGCCCAGTTCGGCTTGCAATGTTTCACGTGAAACACCGTGGCCGGCAATGTGTGCCAGTGCATGGGCTGCGTCGAAGCCCACGCCGGGCCTGCGCATCAAATCGGACAGCGTGTACTCGTGTTCCAAGGCCTTGCCAATCAGGCGTTCGGCGTCGGCCGCCGGCACGGTGGCCGGGCGCACCCAGGTGGCGCGCAGACGCTGCATTTCACGCTCGAGCAGTTCGCGCTTGCGCTGCAGCGCGGTCCAGCGCGCGTCATCGACCAGGCCCAGCCCGCGGCCGATCTCGGTCAAGCGCAGGTCGGCGTTGTCTTCGCGCAGCTGCAGGCGGAACTCAGCCCGGCTGGTGAACATGCGGTAGGGCTCGGTCACGCCCTTGGTCACCAAATCGTCGGCCAGCACGCCCAGGTAGGCCTGGTCGCGGCGCGGCACCCAGGGCGCACGGCCCAAGACCTGCAGCGCGGCGTTGGCTCCGGCATACAAGCCCTGCGCGGCGGCTTCTTCGTACCCGGTGGTGCCGTTGATCTGGCCGGCGAAGAACAGGCCCTGCACAGCCCGTGTTTCGAAGTTCGGCTTCAGCTCGCGCGGGTCGAAGTAGTCGTACTCGATGGCGTAGCCCGGCCGCAGGATGTGCGCCTGCTCCAGGCCAACCATCGAACGCACCGCCGCGAGCTGCACGTCGAAGGGCAGCGAGGTGGAAATGCCATTGGGATAGAACTCGTGCGTCGTCAAGCCTTCGGGTTCCAGAAAGATCTGGTGCGACGACTTGTCGGCGAAGCGGTTGACCTTGTCCTCGATGCTCGGGCAGTAGCGCGGCCCGATGCCCTCGATGACGCCAGTGAACATCGGGCTGCGGTCGAAACCGCTCCGAATGATGTCGTGCGTGCGGGCGTTGGTGTGGGTGATCCAGCACGGCACCTGCCGCGGGTGCTGGCTGGCGTTGCCCATGAAGCTGAACACCGGCACCGGATCCAGGTCGCCGGGTTGCGCTTCGAGCTGGCTGAAGTCGATGCTGCGCCCATCCAGACGCGGCGGTGTGCCGGTCTTCAGCCGGCCTTGCGGCAATTTCAGTTCCTTCAGCCGCGCCGACAGGCTGACCGCCGGTGGGTCGCCCGCGCGGCCGGCGCTGTAGTTCTGCAAGCCCACATGGATGCGGCCGTCCAGAAAGGTGCCGGCCGTCAGCACCACCGTGCGTGCGCGAAAACGCAAGCCGATTTGCGTGACGGCACCCACCACGCGGTCGCCTTCGACCATCAAGTCATCCACCGCTTGCTGGAACAGCCACAGGTTGGCCTGGTTTTCCAGGCGCTGGCGGATCGCCGCGCGGTACAGCACGCGGTCGGCCTGCGCCCGCGTGGCACGCACCGCCGGGCCTTTGCTGCCATTGAGGATGCGGAACTGGATGCCGGCTTCGTCGGTGGCCGCCGCCATGGCACCCCCCAGCGCATCGATCTCTCTGACCAGGTGCCCCTTGCCGATGCCGCCGATGGACGGGTTGCAACTCATCTGACCCAGCGTCTCGATGTTGTGGGTCAACAGCAGGGTGGTGCAGCCCATGCGCGCCGCGGCCAGCGCCGCCTCGGTGCCCGCATGGCCGCCGCCAACCACGATCACGTCAAATTCTTGGGGGTGCAGCATCGCCTGATTTTACGAGACCGACCCCGTCTGCGGGGACTTGCGTATCAGCACCGCTTAGCATCCCGCACATGAACTGCCGAGACGGCTGCGGCGCTTGTTGCACCGCACCTTCCATCACCTCTGCCATCCCCGGCATGCCCAACGGCAAGCCAGCCGGCGTGCGCTGTGTCCAGCTGGACGACGCTGCGCGCTGCAGGCTTTTCGGCCAGCCCGAGAGGCCAGCGGTTTGCCTGTCGCTGAAGCCATCGGCCGAGATGTGTGGCAAGAGCGCTGAGCACGCGATGCGCTGGCTGAGCCAGCTGGAATTGCAGACCAGGCCACGCTGAAGCACCGGCTGACGCGGCTGCAACAAGCCCGGCCAGGGCAGCCTATTGCATCGGCGCGCTGCCGCTCACGCTGCGCAAATCCTGCGCCACGCGGCCGTCGTGCAGGGCAATCACACGCCCAGCCGAGGCGATGGTTTCAGGCCGGTGCGCCACTATCACGCGAGTTAGTGCCAACTGACGTACGGCCTGGTTGACAGTGCGTTCGCGCTCGACATCCAACGAACTGGTGGCCTCGTCCAACACCAGGATGGCCGGGCGCTTGTACAAGGCGCGGGCCAGCAGGATGCGCTGCTTCTGTCCGCCCGACAGCGCCGCGCCCATGTCGCCGATGAGCGTGCGGTAGCCCATGGGCATTGCGACGATCTCGTCGTGCACCGCGGCCACGCGCGCGCATTGCTCGACCCAGGCCGTGTCCAGGTCGGCGCTGAAAAAGCTGATGTTGTCGGCGATGGAGCCCGAAAACAGGGGCTCGTCCTGCATCACCACACCCAGGCGGTCGCGGCAGGCACGCAGGCCCAGCATGGCGACGGGCCGCCCGCCCATCAGCACCTGGCCGGCCGTGGGCGTCAAGATGCCCAACATCAGCTTCAGCAAGGTCGTCTTGCCGCAGCCCGAGGGCCCGACGATGGCCACGGCCTCGCCGGGTTCGATACGCAAACTCACGCCGCGCAGCACTTCGGCTTCGCCATCGCCATAGCTGAAGTGCACATCGCGCAACTCCAGGCTGGCCGGCAGTGCCGCCATATCCACAGCCAGCGACGCTGCGCCTTCGGCCTGTTCGGGCGGCGTCAGCACAATGTCTGCCAGACGTTCGGCCTGCAGGCGCAGCATCTTCACGTCCACCGCCTTGTCGATCAGCGCGCCCACACGCAAGGCGAAGGTTTCCTTGTAAGCGAAGAACGCGAACAGCATGCCGACAGACAGCTTGCCGTCCATCACCAGCAGTGCGCCCAGCCCGATGACCAGCACGCGCTCCAGGCCAAAGACCAGGCGGTTGCCCAGACTGGTCCACAGGTCGAGCTTGCGCACGCCGATCTGCGCATTCATGGTGTCGACCACCAGACTGGCAAAGCGCGACTGGCGGTCGCCCTGGGCATTGAACAGCTTGATGGCCTGCACGCCGCGCAGCGATTCCAGGAAATGGCTGGACTGCCGCGCTTCGAAAACCAGCGCCTCTTCGCTGGCCGCAGCCAGACGCCCGAAAAGCAGCCGGCGCCAACCCGCATACAGCGCGACGGCAGCCACCGCCACCGCCGTCAGCGGCAGGCTGTAGATGGCCATCATGACCAGCGTCAGCACCACCATCAGCCCGTCAAGCACTGCTTCGATGAAGCTGGTGGTCAGCGTCTTCTGAATCTGCTGCACCGCGCCGAAGCGCGACCAGATATCGCCCATGTGGCGTTTCTCGAACCAGGTCAGCGGAAGGCGCAGCAGGTGGGCGAAAACATTCAGTGTCCATTGCAGGTTCAAGGAACCCGACAACACCAGCACCGCCCACGAGCGCGCGGCAGCGGTGGCCAGCTGCACCAGCACCAGCAGGCCGAAACCCAGGCTCAAGGTCAACAGCAGGTCGCGGTCGGCGCTGACCAGCGCACCATCCACCACCCACTGCATGAAGAAGGGGCTGAGCAGCACGAACGCCTCCAGCGCCAAGGCCAGCACCGCAATCTGCGCCAGCGAACGTTTCAGCCCATAGACCGGCCCCAGCAACTGCCGCCAACCGATTTGCCGCCGCAGCCGCGCGGGCGCGAAGCCGGGGCCGGGGGTCAGTTCCAGCGCAATGCCGGTGAAATGGCGCGACAGGGCTTCGCGTGGGATCTGGCACGCGCCCCGGGCCGGGTCGTGGATCAGGGCCTCACCGTGCCGCCAGGACACCAGCACCACGAAGTGATTCAAGTCCCAGTGCAGCACACAGGGCAGCGCAACTTGATCCAGCTCGTCGAGCTCGGCACGCAAGGCCCGCGCGTTGAGCTGCAGGCCGTCGGCCATGCGCACCAGGTCGGCCAGGGTCACGCCCTTCAGCGACAAGGCGAAGCGTTGGCGCAGCGTGGGCAGGTCGGTGTCCAGGCCATGCGCGGCGGCCACCATCGCCAGGCAGGCCAGGCCGCACTCGGCGGTCTCGGTTTGCAGCACCACCGGCACGCGCGGGCGGCTCCAACCCCAACCCAGCCGCAGGCCAGTGTGTCCGCCCATCACAAACGGTGCCGCAGGCCGAGCAGGGGCTCGAACAGCCACTCGATGAGCCGCCGCCGCTCCAGCAGCACATCGGCCTGCAGGCGCATGCCGGCGGCCAGCTGCATGCCGGCGGGCAGCGCGTCCAGCGCCACGGTGATGCGGAACAGCGGCTCGCCCCCAGCGCCCACCGCCGGCAGGGCCAGAGCGGCCAACTCCCCACCGGTCAGCGGCGCGCGCGAAACCTGGGTGACATGACCCACCTGTTGACCGAACCGCTGGTACGGAAAAGCCTCGTAGCGCAAGCGCACGGTCTGCCCAGCCTGCACAAAACCGATGGCGCTGGACGGCGCATACAACTGCGCCTGGAGCGTCGCACCCGCCGGCACGACGGTGGCCATCGCGGAAGCGGGTGAGACGCTTTGCCCCGGCTCCGCCAACACCGTGCTGACGGTGCCGGCCTGCGGCGCGCGGACCACCAGGCGCTGTTCGGCGTCTTGCTCGGCCGCGTCGCGATTGGCTTGCGACAACTCACGCGCCAAGC
>JANMZP010000127.1:0-5795 GCA_031383435.1 Betaproteobacteria bacterium
GGAAGAAACCACCCTCACCGAAGAAGAAGCCGCCAAACGCCGCCAGGAGCTGAAGACGCTCATCAAGATGGGCAAGACGCGCGGCTTCCTGACGCACCAGGAAATCAACGACCACCTGCCCGAGAAGCTGATCAACGAGGAAATCCTCGAGGCCATCATCAGCATGCTCAACGACATGGGCATCGCCGTGTACGAGCAGGCACCCGACGCCGCCACGCTGCTGGTCGCCGGTGGCGGCGCCACCACCGCCACCGAAGAAGAAGCCGAGGAAGCCGCTGAAGCCGCGCTGTCCACCGTGGACAGCGAATTCGGCCGCACCACCGACCCGGTGCGCATGTACATGCGCGAAATGGGCACCGTCGAATTGCTGACACGCGAAGGCGAAATCGAGATCGCCAAGCGCATCGAAGGCGGCTTGCAGGCCATGATGCTGGCGATCAGCGCGTCGCCCACCACCATCGCCGAAATCCTGTCGATGGCCGACCGCATCGGCAAAGGCGAGATGGCCATCAGCGAGGCTGTCGATGGCTTTGTCGCCGAAGACGAGGCCGACGACTACGTGGCCGAAGAAGACTTCGACGAATTCGACGAAGAGGAAGACGACGACGGCAACGGCGGCAGCAAGGCGCTGACCCGCAAGCTCGAAGAGCTGAAGAAGCAGGCGCTGGAGCGGTTCGAATCGCTGCGCGGGCACTTCGACAAGATGCGCAAGGCCTACGAGAAAGACGGCTACAAGTCGACGTCCTACAACAAGGCGCAAGGCGGCATCAGCGACGAACTGATGACCATCCGCTTCACGGTCAAGACCATCGAAAAGCTGTGTCACATCCTGCGCAGCCAGGTTGACGACGTGCGCCGCTATGAACGCGAAATTCGCAAGATCGCGGTCGACAAATGCGGCATGCCGCAGGACCACTTCATCAAGACCTTCCCGCCCAACGTGATGAACCAGAAGTGGGCTGAGAAGGAAATCGCTGCAGGCAAGACTTACAGCCATATCCTGTCGCGCAACCTGCCTGCCGTGCAGGAACTGCAGCAAAAGCTGTTCGACCTGCAGGCCCGCGCCGTCGTGCCGCTGGAAGACCTGAAGCTCATCAACAAAAAGATGAATGAGGGCGAGAAAGCCAGCCGCGACGCGAAGAAGGAAATGATCGAGGCCAACCTGCGCCTGGTCATCTCCATCGCCAAGAAGTACACCAACCGCGGCCTGCAGTTCCTCGACCTGATCCAGGAAGGCAACATTGGCCTGATGAAGGCGGTGGACAAGTTCGAATACCGCCGCGGCTACAAGTTCAGCACCTACGCCACCTGGTGGATCCGCCAGGCCATCACAAGGAGCATTGCCGACCAGGCGCGCACCATCCGCATCCCGGTGCACATGATCGAGACGATCAACAAGATGAACCGCATCTCGAGACAGCATCTGCAAGAATTTGGCTTCGAGCCCGACGCCCCGACGCTGGCCGAGAAGATGGAGATTCCGGAAGACAAGATCCGCAAGATCATGAAGATCGCCAAAGAGCCGATCAGCATGGAAACACCGATCGGTGACGACGACGATTCGCACTTGGGCGACTTCATCGAGGACACCAACAACGTGGCCCCGGTGGATGCCGCGATGCAGGCGGGCCTGCGCGACGTGGTGAAGGACATCCTGGACAGCCTGACACCGCGCGAAGCCAAGGTGCTGCGCATGCGCTTCGGCATCGAGATGAGCACCGACCACACGCTGGAAGAAGTCGGCAAGCAGTTCGACGTGACGCGCGAACGCATCCGCCAGATCGAGGCCAAGGCCATCCGCAAGCTGAAGCATCCGAGCCGTTCGGACAAGCTGCGCACCTACCTGGACAACCTCTGAGTCGGACGGATTGGGCAGCGTCGCGATGACCCGCATCTCCGACCGCACCGTCTTGTTCGCCGATTTGCGCGGCAGCACGGCACTCTACGAAACGCTGGGCAATGCAGAAGCCACCTCGGTGGTGACGCACTGCGTCAACGCGCTGGCCGCGCCGGTGAACGGCAACAGCGGCCACGTGGTGAAGACGCTGGGCGACGGCCTGATGGCGGTTTTCGAATCGGCCATGCCAGCGGTGCAGGCCTCGATGCAGATGCACGACCTGCTCGACGGCATGGTCACGCGCGGCAGCGAACGCGGTGCGTCGTCGGGCCTGCGTGGCTTGCGCCTGCAAGTCGGCCTGGCGCGCGGTGAAGTCGTCGAAATGGCCGGTGATTGCTTCGGCGACGCCGTGAATGTCGCGGCCCGTTTGCTCGACCACGCCGGCGACAACGAAACCCTGGTCACGATAGACGTGTTGCAGGGCCTGACGTTGGACATGCGCTCGCGCTTCCGCAGCCTGGACAAGCTGGTGCTTCGCGGCCGCGCCGAAGCCGTGCAGGTGCACGTGATGGGCGGCCGGCGCGGTGCCAACAGCGAAATGGCCGTGACCCAGTTCGGCGACGTGGGCGACATGCAGGAGCCCGACGGCCTGCGCCTGATGTGGGGCGACCAGCACCAGGTCTTTGCCAGCGCGCAGATGCCCGTCGTGCTGGGCCGCAGCCCGCAAGCCGCCTTCTGCGTGGACGACTCGCGCGTGTCGCGTTCGCATGCGCGCGTCGATTGGCACAGTGGCAGCTTCCAGCTGGCCGATCTCAGCTACAACGGCACCTATGTCCGCTTCAATGACGGCGAAATCGTCAGCCTGCGGCGGGGCAGTTGCACCCTGCACGGCAGCGGCAGCATCGGCCTGGGCGGCTCGCCCAGCGACCCGGCTTCGGCCTGCGTCAGCTTCGACGTGCTGCGCTTTGCCGACACCCAACCGCAGCCCCTGCTGCCGCTGCGCTGAACATGAAGGTGCTGTACGTCGACGATGACCGCGTCAACACGCTGCTGTTCGTCGAAACCTGCCGCTTCGCGCCCGGCGTGCAAGTGGAAACCGCCCTGACCGGTGCCGAGGCGCTGGAACGCGTCCAGACCTGGACTCCCGAGATGCTGGTCATCGACCTGCACCTGCCCGACACCACCGGCTACGAACTGCTGCCGGCCCTGCGCGCCAGCTTGGCCGCGCCGACCTTGCCCGCCTTCCTGTGCACCGCCGACGAGGCCCAACGCGTGGCCGGTCCGGCGCAAGCCGCCGGCTTCGACGGCTGCTGGACCAAGCCGGTCGACCTGGCGCTGGTGCTGAATGAACTGGCCCGGCGCAGCGCCGGGCGCAACCCGACCCCATGACCCTCAACACCGAACCCGCCTACCGCCACGGCCAGCCGCCCCGAACCGCTGTGCTGCTGGTCAACCTGGGCACACCCGACGAACCGACAGCGCCCGCGTTGCGCCGTTATCTGGCCGAATTCCTGAGCGACCCGCGCGTGGTCGAGATACCCCGCCTGGTCTGGTTGCCGATCCTGCACGGCATCATCTTGCGCACCCGCCCGGCCAAGTCGGCGGCCAAGTACGCCTCGGTCTGGATGGAAGGCGGCTCGCCGCTGGCCGTGTGGACACGGCGCCAGACCGAGCACGTGGCCCAGGCCTTGGCCGCTGCCGGCCACCAGGTGCTGGTGCGCCACGCCATGCGCTATGGCAACCCGGGCTTGCCAGCGGTGCTGGACGCCCTGCGCGCCGAAGGTGCCACCCGTGTGCTGGTGCTGCCGCTGTACCCGCAGTTCGCGGCGGCCACCACGGCCAGCGTCAATGACAAGGTGATGCAATGGGCGCAGCAATCCCGGCGCATGCCCGAGTTCCGCTTCATCGGCGAGTACCACGATGACCCGGGCTACATCAGTGCCCTGGCGCAGCGCCTGCAAGCGCATTGGCAAGCCCACGGCCGCAGCGAGAAACTGGTGCTCAGCTTCCACGGTGTGCCCGAACGGTCGCTGCACCTGGGCGACCCCTATCACTGCCATTGCCACAAGACCGCACGGCTGATGGCGGCGCAGCTGGGCTTGGCAAAGGACGAGGTGCTGGTCACTTTCCAGAGCCGCTTCGGCAAGGCCAAGTGGCTGGAGCCCTACACCGAGCCCACGCTGATCGCACTGGCTGAGAAAGGCGTCAAGTCGGTGGACGTGATGTGCCCGGGCTTTGTCGCCGACTGCCTGGAAACCTTGGAGGAAATCGCCCAGGAAGCGCGCGATGCCTTCCTGCTGGCCGGCGGCAGCAGCTTCACCTATGTGCCCTGCCTGAACGACCTGCCGGCCTGGACCGAAGCGCTGGCCGCGCTGGCGGTGCAACACCTGCAAGGTTGGCCGACACAGGCCGCGCCGGACGAGACGGCGCTGGCACAGCAGCGCGCCTTGGCCCTGGCGATGGGCGCTTCCGCCTGACCCCGTCACGGGCCGGCCCGCTTGAGGGCCGACCTTCAAGCACACCCCAACGCCATGACCGATGACACCCGCGTACGCCTGGACAAATGGCTCTGGGCCGCGCGCTTTTTCAAAACCCGCGGGCTGGCGTCCGAAGAAATCGGCCGTGGTCGGGTCAGCATCAACGGTCAGGTGGCCAAAGCCTCACGCGAACCCAAGCTGGGCGACGAGGTGCGCTTGCGCCAGGGCACGGTGCAGCGCACTGTGCATGTGCTGGCCCTCAGCAAGGCGCGGGGGCCGGCCACTGCGGCCCAGACGATGTACGCCGAAACGCCCGAAAGCGTCGCGGCACGGCTGCTGGCCAGCGAATCCCGCCGCGTGGGTGCGGAGCCCGCCATGGCCATCGAACAAGGCCGCCCCACCAAGCGCAACCGGCGCGTGCTGGCCGACTGGCAACGCTGGAGCGCCAGCGTCGACGACTTGCCCGGCGACGACCCGCCCGGCCGCGCGTGACAACCGCTGCCGCTGACCCTGCCGAGATCCGTCGAAAGACCCGCTTGAATTTGCGGACAGCGGCCTGACATCCCCTAGAGACGACTTCATACCGAACATGAACGCCACGCCTTCCAGCCCAGACACCCCCCCGACGCAAGCTGCCGCCGACGCGCCCCCCGCCGTTGATGCCAGCCCCACGCCCGAGCAGCAGATAGCCGATTTGCAGGCCAAGCTGACCGAAGCCTCAGATGCCTTCCTGCGCGCCAAGGCGGAAGCCGAGAACACCCGCCGCCGCGCCGATGAAGAAATGGCCAAGGCACGAAAGTTCGCCGTTGAGTCTTTCGCCGAAAGCCTGCTGCCGGTGCGCGACAGCCTGGAGGCGGCCATCCTGATCCAGAACGCCACGCCCGAGCAATTGCTGGAAGGTGTGCACGCCACCTTGCGCCAACTGACACAGGCGCTGGAACGCAACAAGGTGATGGCCATCGCGCCGCCTGCCGGCACCAAGTTCGACCCGCACCAACACCAGGCCATCAGCGTGGTGCCCGCTGAGCAGGAAGCTGGCACGGTAGTCGCCGTGTTGCAAAAGGGCTATTTGATCGCCGAGCGGGTGCTGCGCCCGGCCTTGGTGACGGTGTCGGCACCCAAGTAAGCACCGAAGTCAGCACGGCAGCAAGCGCCCCCGAATCAGCGGCCGGCGTCTTGAAAGCCGGCACCTCATCCACAAGTTCAGAACAACCGCAAACACTCCACAGGAGCATCAGAACATGGGCAAGATCATCGGTATCGACCTCGGCACGACGAATTCGTGCGTGGCGATCATGGAAGGCAACACCACCAAGGTCATCGAAAACAGCGAAGGTGCACGCACCACGCCGTCCATCATTGCCTACCAGGAAGACGGCGAGATCCTCGTCGGTGCTTCGGCCAAGCGCCAGAGCGTGACCAACCCGCGCAACACGGTGTATGCGTCCAAGCGTCTGATCGGCCGCAAGTTCTCCGAAAAG
>JANMZP010000159.1:0-2081 GCA_031383435.1 Betaproteobacteria bacterium
GACGAGTACGACACCGCTTTCTTCGACAAGCGCAGCAAGTTCGTCCACTACCGCGCGCGCACCGCGGTGCTGAACAACCTGGAATTCGACCACGCTGACATCTTCGAGAACCTGGCGGCGATCGAGCGGCAGTTTCACCACTTGGTGCGCACGGTGCCCTCGAAGGGCCGCCTGGTCGTCAATGCGCGCGACGAGGCATTGCAGCGCGTGCTCGGCGTCGGCTGCTGGAGCGAAGTGGTGCGATTCGGCGCACGCAAGGAAACGCCCGGCGAGTGGCGCGCCCGCGGCGAGCCGCATGCGTTCGACGTCCTGCGCGGCAGCATGCGGCAAGCGCGCGTTGAGTGGACGCTGGCGGGTGAGCACAACCAGCTGAACGCGCTGGCGGCCATCGCCGCCGCCGATCACGTGGGCGTTGCGGCCGAGGTGGCGGCCCAGGCGCTGTCGACGTTCGAGAACGTGCGCCGCCGGCTGGAGCTGCGCGGCAGCGCGGGCGGTGTCAGCGTCTACGACGATTTCGCCCACCACCCGACCGCGATGCGCACCACGATCAACGGCCTGCGCCGCCAGATCGATGCGCGCTGGAATCCGGCGACGCAGGCTCGGCCGCGCATACTCGCGGTGTTCGAGCCGCGATCCAACACGATGAAGCAGGGCACGATGAAGGCCCAGTTGCCCTGGGCGCTGGAAGAGGCCGATCTGTCCTTTTGCCACAGCGGTGGCCTCGACTGGGACGCCGCGCAGGCCTTAGCGCCGCTGGGCCAGCAGGCCTCGGTCAGCGACCGCATCGACACGCTGGTCGCCCGCGTGGTCGCCGCCGCGAAGCCGGGCGACCACGTGCTGTGCATGAGCAACGGCGGCTTCGGCGGCGTGCACGATCTGCTGCTGCAGGCGCTGGCGCTCAAGGGCTGAGCCGTGCATGCAGACGGCGCGCGGCCCGTCTCGCATTTGCTCTACCTGCACGGCTTTCGTTCGTCACCGCAATCGACCAAGGCTCGGCAGTTCGGCGACTGGGTGCGTGCGCACCGTCCCGACATCCACTGGTGGTGCCCGCAACTGCCCCCGTCACCGAGCGAGGCGATCGCCATGCTGGTGAATGGCACGGCCGACTGGCCGTTGGCGCACACCGCGGTGGTCGGCAGTTCGCTCGGCGGCTTCTACGCGACGGTGCTGGCCGAGCGATGGGTCGAGCCGGTTCGCGCCGTGCTGCTGAACCCGGCCGTGCAGCCGGCGCGTGATCTCGCCGACCGGATCGGCGAGATCGCGGCGTGGCACAGCGAGGAGCGGTTCTTTTTCCGGCCCGAATTCATCGCTGACCTGCACGACATGTCGCCCACTGCGATCACCCGGCCGCAGCGTTACTTCGCGGTCATCGCGAAAGGCGACGAGGTGCTGGACTGGCGCGAGATGGCGGCGCGCTACGCCGATTGCCCGATGCGCCTGCTCGAAGGCGGCGACCATGCGCTGAGCGACTTCGGCGCATCGTTTGCCGCGGTGCTCGACTTCCTCGGCCTGGACGCGGCAGCGACCTGATCACCAGTGAATCAGGATCCACACGACCTGGCCCCAGACCTCGACGTTGAACCAGAACAGCGCCGCCGCGAACGCATAGCGGCGAAACAGCCGGGCGCGCCGGAGCCACAGGTCGACGTCGGTGCCGATGAAGATGCCGAACGCCAGCAGACTGATGCCGCCCATCAGCGTGACGACGATGCCCATCCCCCAGCGAAACACCTCCATGTGGTCAGACTTTCAGTTCGCAGCCGCGCACCGCCGTGACAACGACCCGGTCACCAAGCCGGCGCCAGTTCGGCCAGACCCGCAGGTGCTTTCGATTCATCGGCGAAGGTGACGATCTCGAACGCGTCCGCGTCGGCGAGCACCGCACGCACCAGCTTGCTGTTGAGCGCGTGGCCCGACTTGAACGCGCTGTAAGCGCCGATCAGCGGGTGCCCGAACACGTAGAGGTCGCCGATCGCGTCGAGGATCTTGTGCTTGGCGAACTCGTCGCCATAGCGCAGCCCGCCGCTGTTGAGCACCTTGTAGTCGTCCACCACCACCACGTTGTCGAGGCTGCCACCCAG
>JANMZP010000162.1:0-1654 GCA_031383435.1 Betaproteobacteria bacterium
GCACCTACAACGCGGCGGCCGGCACGTTCTCAGACACCTTCCTCGTCAATACCACCACGGCGGGCAACCAGTACGAACCCAGCGTGGCCACGCTGGCCGGTGGCGGCTTTGTGGTGGTCTGGCGCGACGACAGCATCGACGGCAGCAGCGCAGCCGTGGTGGGGCAGTTGTTCAACGCCGCCGGGGCCAAGGTGGGCGGCGAATTCCTGGTCAATGAATCGACCACCGGCGGCCAGTACCAACCGGCCGTTACGGGCCTGTCCACTGGTGGTTTTGTCGTCAGCTTCTTCAACGACAACTACGACACCACGGGTGCGGGCACCACCGCCGACACCTACATCCGCGAGTACGACGCCAGCGGCAACGCCGTCGATGGCCAGCGCAAGCTGATTTCCGGCAGCAACAGCCAGGAATACCAACCCGCCCTTGCCGACCTGGGCGGCGGCAATTTCGTGGTCGCCTACAGCGACTACAACACCGCAGCCAACGGCGGCAACAACACCTACGACATCGCGCAGCAAATTTTCGGCAGCGCCGGCGCACTGGCACGCCAGGCCAACCCGGTGATCGGTGACTTCACCGGCACGGTCACCGTGCTGGAAAACGCCGCCAATGCCACACCGCAGATCATCGACAGCGCGGTCAGCGTCAGCGACATCGACTCGGCCAACTTCGCCGGCGGCCAGCTCGACCTGTACTACATCCTCAATGCGCAAGCCACCGACCAGCTCGGCGTGCGCAACGTGGGCAATGGCCCGCTGCAGATCGGCGTTGCCGGCAACACCGTCAGCTACGGTGGCACAGCCATCGGCACCATCAGCGGCAGCCTGAACGGGGCCAACGGCGGCGCGCTGTCCATCGCCTTCACGGCAGCCGCCACGCCCGATGCGGTGCAGGCGCTGATCCAGAGCCTGACCTTCGCCACCACTTCGCAAAGCCCCGACCCCTCGCGCACCGTGGCGCTGCGCATCGCCGACGGCGACGGCGGCAGCAGCGAAGCGTCGGTGCTGACCATCAACGTCACGCAGCAACTCGACGGCGCGCCGGTGGTCTACGGCGAAAGCACCGTTAACACCTACACCGCAGCCGACCAATACGAAGCCGAAATCGCGGTGCTGGCCGACGGCAGCTACGTCATCGTCTGGCAGTCCTACAACCAGGACGAGGGCACCAACGACTACGGCATCTTCGCGCAGCGCTACTCGTCCAAGGGCGTGGCCATCGGCGGCGAAGTGCAGGTCAACACCAGCAGCAGTGGCGAACAAAGCTACCCCCACGCTGCGGCTTTGACCGGTGCGGGCGGCGGCGGCTATGTCGTCACCTGGCAGGACAACGGCAACGACGGTTCGGGCTGGGGCATCTACGGCCAGCGCTATGACGCGGCCGGTGTGGCGGTGGGCGCGCAAATTCTGGTCAACACCACCACCAGCAGCAACCAGTATCACAGCGTCGTGGCCAGCTACAGCGGTGGCTACACCGTGGTGTGGACCAGCGCCGGCAATGTGGGCGGCAACAGCTACGACATCATCCTGAAGCGTTACGACAACAGCGGCGCGGTGGTCACTGCTGAAACCCGTGTCAGCACCGTACCGGGCGCACCGGCCAACCCCCAAGTCGGCAACCAGGAACTGCCCGACGTGGCGGCCTATGCCAA
>JANMZP010000166.1:0-38483 GCA_031383435.1 Betaproteobacteria bacterium
CGAAGTGGCCAGCGCCAGCGCCGCCCACTGGAAGCGGCGCAGCCGTTCGCCGGCTGTGAACATGGCCAGGCCGATGGTGAAGAAGACCTGGGTCTGGATGACCAGCGATGCCAGCCCCGGCGCGATGTGCCCGCCCACCGCCAGGTACAACAAGCCGAACTGTCCGGCGCCGATGAGCACGCCGTAAGCCGCCAGCCGCCGCCACGGCACCGCCGGGCGCGGGATGAACAGCGCCGCCGGCAGCAGCACCAGCGCGAAGCGCAACACCGCCAGCAGCAGCGGCGGCAGCGTGCCCAGCGCCAGTTTGAAGATCGGGAAGTTGGTGCCCCACACCGCCACCACGGCCAGCGCCAAAAGCGCGTGCCGGACAGGCAAGCGGCCCGTCAAGGTGCCACCATCACGCGGTTGCGGCCCTGTGCTTTGGCGTCTTCCAGCGCATGCAGCGCGCGTTCCAGCGTTTGTTCGACGGTCTCGCCGGCGTGGTGTTCGGCCAACCCGCCCGACAGCGTGACGCCCAGCGCGTCGGCACCGTTCAGGATGCGCAGCGCACCCACGCGCTGGTGCAGGCGCTCCAGCCCACCACGGGCCAGCGCGGCGCGGGCGTCGGACAGCATCAGCACGAATTCTTCGCCACCCCAGCGGGCCAGCGTGTCCGACACCCGCACATGGCGCTGCGCTTCTTGCGCCACCGCGCGCAGCACGGCGTCGCCCACCGCATAGCCGTGGACTTCGTTGATCGGCTTGAAGTTGTCGATGTCCAGCACGGCCAGGCAGAAGGTCTGGCCGGAACGCACACAACGCTGGTGTTCCTGTTGCATCAGGGCCTGCATGTGGCGGCGGTTGATCAGGCCGGTGAGTTCGTCGCGCGTGATGTGTTCACGCAGGCGCGACAGGGCCTGCGCCAGTTCAGCGCGTTGCAGCCGCGAACGCTGGCGCAAACGGGCCAGGCGGCTGGCCAGCATGGACACCCCCGGCACCATGGTGGCCACCAGCAGGAAGTGGCCGAGTTCGATGGCTGGCGGGTAGACCGCCGGGTGGGTGAGTGCCATCACCAGCATGGTGGTGCCGAACAGCAGCACGGCGTAGACGCTGACCCAGCGGATCTGCTGCGGCGAGACGACGAACATGCCGAACATCAGGATCACCATGACCATCGGGAACACCGCACCGCGCCCGGCACCGACCAGGGCGTAAGCCAGCGCGGCGCTGCTCAGCGCGAAGACCATTTGGGGAACGGTCAGCGAAGGTTCGCGGCTGCGGCGCGACCAGCCGCTGCGGATCAGCCCGAAGAAGACCAGCATGCCGGCCAGCGTGAGCCCGGCCCACCCCGCCACGGGCTGCGCCCGCGCAGCACCGATCCACACGAAATAGACCATGGCGGTCACGCCGCTGGCCAGCAGCAACATGGCCAAGCCGGCTTGGGCCAACCGAACCCGCTGCTGGGGTTCGGTGCTGAGCAGTGCGTCGAGCAAACGGCTCATTCGGGGGGGGGGGTGCGCCTTGGCTGGAGAGGCCGCGAGGGTAGCGCACTCAGCGGGTCGGCCGCGCTGGCCTTCCCGGCCGCTACCGCTTGCTACCGGCCGCTGCTGCGCACTTTCAACGCCCCGGCAACAAATGCCCCAGCGGCAGCACCGCGCCGGCCTTCACTTCACCGAGCGAAAAACTGGTGTGCAGGTCTTTCACATTCGGCAGCTTGAACAGCGTGTCCATGGCCCAGTTCGAATAGGCGTCGAGGTCGGTGCACAGCACCTGCAATTCGAACGTGCCGGCCCCGCTGATGTAGTGGCAGGTGATGACCTCGGGCAGTTCGCGGATGGCCGCTTCCAGCGCCCGCGTGGCCTCGGCGTTGTTGCGCTCGGCGTCGATGCGCACAAAGGCCAGCACGCCCAGACCGACCTTGCGCCTGTCGATCTCGGCCCGGTACCCGGTGATGTAGCCCTGCTCTTCCAGCCACTTCACGCGCCGCCAGGTGGGCGCTGCACTCAGGCCGATGCGGGCGGCCAGTTCGGTGTTGGACAGCCGCGCGTCGGCCTGCAATTCCCGCAGGATGGCCACGTCGTAGCGGTCCAGCGTGGCGGGATGGGGGTCCGGCGCTTCGGCTGTACCCGCCGCAACGGCACCATCGGCTGCAGACCCTGCTGTTTTCCCTGATTCGGCGCGTTTGGGCGCGATTTTCTTCCTTGTGACCATATTTCAGCAACATCCTTTCTTCAAGCATGCCTCAGCGGGCATCAAAAGAAAAGACACAAAAGCGACCTTTCCCTACACTGCCCTGGCCCTTTCGGCCTGATCGGCCTGTTCTTCTGGAGTCGCCCCCTATGAATGCCCCGCTGCCCGAGTCCGTCCGCAAGGCCCTGGAAACCGTCACCCTGGACGACAAGTACAGCCTGGCATCCGGCCGGGCCTTCATGAGCGGCGTGCAGGCCCTGGTGCGCCTGCCCATGCTGCAGCGCGAACGGGACCTGGCGGCCGGGCTGAACACGGCCGGCTTCATCAGCGGCTACCGCGGCAGCCCCTTGGGCGGCTACGACCAGGCGCTGTGGGCGGCGAAGAAACACCTGGCCGAGAAGCACATCGTCTTCCAGCCTGGCGTGAATGAAGAACTCGGCGCCACCGCCGTGTGGGGTACGCAGCAGCTCGACCTGTACCCGCAAAGCAAGCAGTACGACGGCGTCTTCGGCATCTGGTACGGCAAGGGCCCGGGCGTGGACCGCTGCAGCGATGTCTTCAAGCACGCCAACATGGCTGGCACCAGCCAGCACGGCGGCGTCATCGCCATCGCCGGCGACGACCACGTCAGCAAGAGCAGCACCGCCGCGCACCAGAGCGACCACATCTTCAAGGCCTGCGGCCTGCCGGTGTTCTTCCCAAGCGACGTGCAGGGCATCCTGGACATGGGCCTGCACGCCATCGCGATGAGCCGCTTCTCGGGCGTGTGGAGCGGCATGAAGACCATCCAGGAGGTCGTCGAATCGTCGGCCTCCGTCGTCGTCGATCCGGATCGCGTGAAGATCGTGATGCCCGAGGATTTCTTGATGCCACCCGGCGGCTTGCACATCCGTTGGCCCGACGCGCCGCTGGAACAGGAAGCGCGGCTGATGGACTACAAGTGGTACGCGGCGCTGGCCTATGTGCGCGCCAACAAGCTGAACCACAACGTCATCGAGAACCGAAAAGACTCGAATCGCGACCGCTTCGGCATCATCGCCAGCGGCAAGGCCTACAACGACACGCGCCAGGCGCTGGCCGACCTGGGCCTGGACGACGACACCTGCCGCGCCATCGGCGTGCGGCTGCACAAGGTCAATGTGGTGTGGCCGCTGGAGGCCACCATCACGCGCGACTTCGCGCAGGGCTTGCAGGAAATCCTGGTCGTCGAAGAAAAGCGCCAGGTCATCGAGTACCAGTTGAAGGAAGAGCTCTACAACTGGCGCGCCGACGTGCGGCCGAATGTGCTGGGCAAGTTCGACGAACCGGCGGGCGACAACTCCGGCGGCGAGTGGAGCATGCCCAACCCCAGCGAGAACTGGCTGCTGCGCGCCAAGGCCGACCTGACGCCGGCCATCATCGCCAAGGCCATCGCCAAACGGCTGAAGAAGCTGGGTGTTTCGGCCGACATCGCGGCGCGCATGGACGAACGGCTGGCCATCCTGGCGGCGCGCGAACGGCAGCTGAGCGAACTGAAGATCGACACCGGCGAACGCCAGCCCTGGTTCTGCAGCGGCTGCCCGCACAACACCAGCACCCGCGTGCCGGAAGGTTCGCGCGCGCTGGCCGGTATCGGCTGCCACTACATGGCCACCTGGATGGACCGCAGCACCACCACCTTCAGCCAGATGGGCGGCGAAGGCGTGGCCTGGGTGGGCCAGGCGCCCTTCACCACCGACCAGCATGTCTTTGCCAACCTGGGCGACGGCACCTACTTCCACAGCGGCAGCCTGGCCGTGCGCCAGAGCATCGCGGCCGGTGTGAACATCACCTACAAGGTGCTCTACAACGACGCCGTGGCGATGACCGGCGGCCAGCAGGTGGGTGAGCGGCCCGAGGGCCACAGCGTGCTGCAGATCATGAAGAGCCTGCTGGCCGAAGGCGCGACCAAGCTGGTCATCGTCACCGACGAACCGGCCAAGTACGACGGCGTGCAGTTGGAAGCCGGCGTCACCGTGCACCACCGCGACGAACTGGACACCATCCAGCGCCAGTTCCGCGAGATCAAGGGCACCAGCGTCATCATTTACGACCAGACCTGCGCGACGGAAAAGCGCCGCCGCCGCAAGCGCGGCAAGCTGGCCGACCCGGAGAAGCGCGTCGTCATCAACGAGGCGGTCTGCGAAGGCTGCGGTGACTGCAGCGTGCAGAGCAACTGCCTCAGCATCGAGCCCGTCGAGACCGAATTCGGCCGCAAGCGGCGCATCAACCAGAACAGCTGCAACAAGGACTATTCCTGCGTGAAGGGCTTCTGCCCCAGCTTCGTCACCGTCGAAGGCGGGCAGTTGCGCAAGCCGAAGCGAGAGGCGCGCGCCGACCCGAAGCTGCTGCCGCCGCTGCCCGAGCCCAGCCTGCCGCTGGCCGAGAAAGCCTGGGGTATCGTGGTCGGCGGCGTGGGCGGCACGGGCGTCATCACCATCGGTTCGCTGCTGGGCATGGCGGCGCACCTGGAAGGCAAAGGCGTGGTCACGCAAGACGCCGGCGGCCTGGCGCAGAAGGGCGGCGCCACCTGGAGCCACATCCAGATCGCCAACCGACCCGAGGCCATCTTCACGACCAAGGTCGACACCGCGCAGGCCGACCTGGTCATCGCCTGCGACAGCATCGTCGGCGCGATGAAATACACGCTGACCGTGATGCAGCAGGGCCGCACCTTCGTGGCGCTGAACACCCACGGCACGCCGACGGCGGCCTTCGTGAAGAACGCCGATTGGCAGTTCCCGGGCGGCAACTGCGAAACGGCGGTGCGGGACAGCGTGGGTGCCGCACTGGTGGGCGCCTTCGACGCCGAGCAGGTGGCCGTGCAGATGCTGGGCGACAGCATCTACACCAACCCGCTGCTGCTGGGCTACGCCTGGCAGCAAGGCCGCGTGCCGCTGGGCCACGCCGCGCTGATGCGGGCGATGGAGTTGAACGCGGTGCAGATCGACAACAACAAGCTGGCCTTCGAATGGGGCCGGCGCTGCGCGCACGACCTGGCGGCAGTGCAGGCGCTGTTCAAAGCGCAAGCGGTGATCCAGTTCGTCAAGAAGCCCGGGCTGGCGGAGACGGTCAAGACACGCGTGGACTTCCTGACCGGCTACCAGGACGCGGCTTACGCGGCGCAGTACCAGGCCTTCGTCGAGAAGGTGCGTGCCCAGGAAAGCCAGCTCGGGAGCAGCACCGCGCTGACCGAAGCGGTGGCCCGCTACCTGTTCAAGCTGATGGCCTACAAGGACGAGTACGAGGTGGCACGCCTGCACACAGCCCCCGCCTTCACGGCCAAGATCGCCGCGATGTTCGAAGGCGACTACAAGCTGGTGCACCACCTGGCACCGCCCTTGATCAGCAAGACCAACGGGCAGGGCGAACCCGTCAAGCAGCCTTTCGGCCCGTGGGTGCGCAAGGCTTTCGGCGTGTTGGCTGGCTTCAAGGGTTTGCGCGGCGGCGCGCTGGACCTCTTCGGCCGCCAGGGCGAACGCCAGACCGAACGTGCGCTGATCACCGAATACCGCAGCTGCATCGAAGAACTGCTGCAGACACTGAACGCCGACAACCGCACGCTGGCCGCCGAGATTGCGCGCATCCCGGAAGACATCCGCGGCTACGGCCATGTGAAAGAACGGCATCTGACAGCGGCGCGCAGCAAATGGCAGGCCTTGCTGCAGCAGTGGCGTTCGGGTGCCAGCCACCGCGTGGCGGCCTGAGCACCGCCCGGCGGGCTGGCATTCGCGGCCGCTGATCTCGGCCATCAAACGGCTTGAACGCCGACGGCTGACGGGGCTTCCATACTCCGTGGGCCATGAACGCCATCCCCACCTCCAGCCGCTACACCGGCGTCGCCATCGCCCTGCACTGGCTGCTGGCGCTGCTGATCGTCGGCTCCTTCAGCGTTGGCCTTTACATGCAGGGGCTGCCGTTTTCGCCGACGAGGCTGAAGCTTTACAACTGGCACAAATGGGCTGGCGTGACCATCCTGGCACTGTCAGCGCTGCGCCTGCTGTGGCGCCTGACGCACCGCCCGCCGGTTGACCCGCCGCTGGACTCGACACGGCAGCCGCCGATGCCCGCCTGGCAGCGGCGGGCCGCGCACGGCGCGCACGCGGCGCTGTACGCGCTGTTCTTTCTGGTGCCGCTGGCCGGCTGGGCCTACAGCTCGGCGGCGGGCTTCCCCATCGTGGTCTTCGGTGTGCTGCCGCTGCCCGATTTCGTCGCCCCCGACCGTGCCCTGGCCGACGTCTTGAAGCAAGGCCACGCCCTGCTCGCCTTCACGCTGGCTGGCCTTGTGGTGCTGCACGTGGCCGCAGCGCTGAAGCACCATTTCATCGACCACGATGGCCTGCTCGACCGCATGCGGCCATCACGCCGCTGAACATCACACCATTGCACTGGAAGGCCTGACATGACATCCCGCACCCTGTTCACCCTGGCCTTGCTGGCGGCCCTGCTGGGTGCCGCTGCGCAGCCGGCGCTGGCCCAGCCCAAGCCCGCCGCGCTGCAGGCCGCCGGCAGCGAAATCGCCTTCACCACCAAGCAGATGGGCGTGCCGGTTGAAGGCAAGTTTGGCAAGTTCACGGCGGTGATTGCGCTGGACCCGAAGAAGCCCGAAACCGGCAACGTGGCCTTCACCATCGACACCGGCAGCGCACGTTTCGGCAGCGCCGAGTTGGACGCCGAAGTGCCCAAGGCCACCTGGCTGAACGTGCCCAAATTCCCGCAGGCCAGCTTCCAGTCCAGCAGCGTGAAAGCCGCTGGCGCGGGCAAGTTCGAAGTGGCCGGGAAGCTGACCATCAAGGGCGCGGTGCAGAACGTGGTGGTGCCGGTGCAGGTCACGCAAACCGGCTCGGGTGCTGCCCTGGCCAGCACGGCCACAGGCGTGTTCACCATCAAGCGCCTGGCCTTCAAGGTCGGCGAGGCCGAGTGGGCCGACACCTCGCTGCTGGCCGACGACGTGCAGATCCGCTTCAAGCTGGTGCTGACCGGCCTGAGCCCGCTGTGAACGGGCGTTCGCCACTGCCCGCTGCGCCTTTCCGCTTCCCTTTCTTTCACCCCTTCAACCGCAACCGAGCCATCGCCACCATGAACAAGTTCCTCATCACCGCCCTGCTCGCCGCCACTGCAGGCGTGGCCCAAGCCGCGCCGGCCAGCTACGCCATCGACCCGACGCACACCTTCGTCACTTTCGAGATCAGCCACTTCGGCACCTCGACCAACCGCGCCCGCTTCAACAAGAAAGACGGCATGGTGCAGTTCGACCGCGCGGGCAAGGCCGGCAAGGTCGAGATCACCATCGACATGGCGTCCATCGACAGCGGCACCGCCGCCTTCGACAAGCACCTGCAAAGCGCCGACCTGTTCGACGCCGCCAAGTTCCCGACCGCCAAGTTCGTGGCCGACAAGTTCACCTTCAATGGCGACAAGGTCACCGACATCGCGGGCACGCTGACGCTGCTGGGCAAGACCAACCCGGTCAGCCTGAAGGCGCTGAACTTCAACTGCTACGACAGCCCGATGCTGAAGCGCGAAGTGTGCGGTGGCGACTTCGAAACCACCCTCACGCGCAGCCAGTACGGCGTGTCCTACGGCCTGAACTGGGGCTTCCCGGACGCCGTCAAGCTGGTCATCCAGGTCGAAGCGGTCAAGCAGTAAAGCCGTGCGGCGCGCCCTGCTGAGCCTTCTGGCGCTGGCACCCTGGCTCGGCGGCGGTGCCCACGCCGCGCCGCAGACCTACACCCTGGACCCGGCGAACAGTTGGGTGCAGTTCGAGTTGCTGCACTTCGGCACGTCCACGATCCGTGGGCGCATCGGGCCGCTGCAGGGCAGCGTCACACTCGACCCCGCCGCCGGCCGCGGCGAGGTGGGCCTGCGCATCGCCACCGCCACGCTGAGCACCGGCGTTCGGGTTTTCGACGCCCGCATCCGCCAGGACGACCTGCTGGCCACGATGGCCTGGCCCGAGGCTTTCTTCGTCGCCACCCGCTTCACCTTCGACGGCGACCGGGTCACCGAGGTGCGCGGTGAATTCACGCTGCGTGGCGTCAGCCAGCCTTTGTCGCTGCAGGCCTTGCGCTACGGCTGCCGCCTGGCGACACCGCCGGAGGCCAGCGCCGGCACACCGACCACAGCCGCCACCCCCGTCACCGAAATCTGCGGTGGCGACTTCGTGGGCGAGTTCAAGCGCAGCGACTTTGGCGTCACTTTCGGCCTGCCCTTCGTGGCCGACCGCGTGCGGCTGCTGATTCAGGTGGAGGGCCGCCGCTGAACGCAGCGTCGGCCCCCGTCCGTTCAGCCCGTCAGGCCGCGAACGAGCGCCCGAAGGCGAACACCGAGTTCGGCGCGCTGCAGCGCAGCGGCAGGCGCGTCACGTTCGACACCGGGGCCGCTGGCACCATGCGCTTGGGCGCGCGCGGCTCCACCGCAGCGCCGCTGGCCAGTTGCTGGCTGAGGAGGCTTTGCAGCGAGATGGTGGCCAGGTGGGCCAGCATCACCGTGTCCAGCTCACGCCACAGCTGAGCGGACAGGTCGTCGTTCAGACCGGTGCGCGGCTGCAAATCGTTGGTTTCATCCACCGCGGTCACCACGTCGGCCACGGTGATCTGCGCGGCCGGCCGGCCCAGCGTGTAGCCACCGCCCGGCCCGCGTGTGCTTTCGACCACGCCCTGGCGGCGCAAGCGGCTGAACATCTGTTCCAGGTAAGACAGCGAGACCTGCTGCCGTTCGCTGATGGACAGCAGCGCGACCGGGCCGGCGCTTTCACGCAGGGCCAGATCGATCAGGGCATTGACGGCCAGACGGCCTTTGGTGCTCATGCGCATCGAGATTCTCCAAGTCGCCGGTTGAAGGGTGACGACATGAATTAATTTAGGGTCATCAACACTGCGCGTAAATTCGAACTTTATAGAAAATAAGTTCGTATAAAACGCAGCGTTTTTCGCCAGCCCTGCCCTCAAAGCGCAAGCGCAACATGAACTTCAAACACCTGCACTACTTCTGGGTTGCGGCCAAGGCGGGCGGCATCGTGAAAGCCGGCCAGCAGCTGCACACCACGCCACAGACGCTGTCGGGGCAGATCAAGCTGCTGGAAGCGCAACTGGGGCGCAAGCTGTTCCGCAAGAGCGGCCGCAACCTGGAGCTGACCGACGACGGCCGCGTGGCGCTGCGCTTCGCTGACGAGATCTTCGCCTTGGGCGGCGAGATGGAAGCTGCGTTGCGCCAGCAAGCGCGCGGGGCGGGGGCAGCGCAGGTGCAGGACTTTCGCGTCGGCATCGAAGACGCGGTGGCCAAGACCGTGGCCTACCGGCTGCTGCAACCGGCGCTGGACCTGGCGCAGCCGGTGCGGCTGATCTGTACCGAAGGCCGCTTTGAAGACCTGATGGCGCAACTGGCGCTGCACCGCATGGACCTGGTCATCGCCGACGAACCGGTCACGCGCAAGCTGAGCGTGAAGGTCTACAACCACGCGCTGGGCGGCTCGCCGATGACCTTCTTCGCGGCACCGGCACTCAAGCAGCAGCTGAAGGGCAAATTTCCGGCCTGCCTGAACGGCGCGCCGATGCTGATACCGGGGCCCAATGCCTCGATGCGCTTGCCCTTCGAGGCCTGGCTGACGCGCCTGCAGTTGCACCCGCGTGTGGTGGCCGAATGCGACGACAGCGCGCTGATGCACGCCTTCGGCCGCGAAGGCCGCGGCGTGTTCCTGACGCCGTCGGTTGTGGAGGCCGAAACGGTCGAACAGTACGGCGTGCAACCCATCGGCCGCAGCGATGAGCTGGTCAACGATTTCTATGCCATCAGCATCGAACGCCGCATCACCCACCCCGGCGTGGCCGCCATCAGCCAGGCCGCGCGCAGCGAGCTGTTCCACGTGCCGCCGGCCGGCACCCAAGCCAGCACCAAATTCAGCCCTCAGGCCGGCAATTCGTAGCGCGTGCTGGGACCCTTGCCGCGCTGCACCAGCAGGCCGCGTTCGGCGAGCAGGCCCAGGTGTTTGGAGGCTGTCGCCGGCGAAACGCCGCACAGTCCGACATAGCCGCTCTTGCTGATGCTGCCATCGCGCACGAGGTGGGCGATCAGCGGCGCGCGGCGGCTGTCGATCACCAAGTCGGCGGCAGCCTGCTTCCATGCGTCCGACAGTTGCTGTTCGCGGGTCAGTTCGCGTTGAAAGGTTTGCCGGATGTCGTCGATTTCACTGGTGAACTGCGCCTGAAGTTCGTGCCGCGAGATCAGCGCCAGCGCGGCCTCGCGCTCCTTGGCGGCAATGGCGGCGTAGCAGCGGGCGATGGCCAGGTGTGCCCGGGCGTGCTGCGCAGATTCGCCGGGCACGGCAAGCACCGCGCGATGGCGGTGGACTTCGGACATCTCGGCCAGATGGACGGCGTCCTCGCCAGGCAGCATGCGATTGGGCTCGACGGATTTGCCTTCGCCGAGGAGCTTGGCCTTCAGTTCGCGGGCCGACACCACGGCCGCAGGGCTGCTGTCGGACTCGGGTGCAGCCAGCGCGTCGCGGATGTAGCCGTCGCCGGCCGCTTCGTCGGCTGGGTCTGCCCGCTGGCTGAAGCGGGTGTAGTGCGCTTCTGCCAAGTTGTAGCGTGCTCTGAAGGCTGCCATGTTCAGGCGGCCACTGAGCGCTTCCCGCAACGCCAGTTGGTAGTCGGCTATGGCCGAGTCGCAATCCTCTTTCCAGAAGGCGATGGCGCCCAGGTTGAAGTACGCGCCGACGACGATATCGGGCTCAACGCCGCCTTTGCTTGCCGCATCCAGCACGCGGCGTGAATACTCAGTGGCACGCTGAAATTCGCCTCGCGCAGCGAGGTCAAAGGCAATGTTCTGGAACGTCGACAGTATCGACCGCTGCTCGCCCTGGCGCTCAAAGATGTTCAGGGCGCGGAAGCCGTGCTCCAGGGAACGCGCGGAATCGCCCGCCCGCCGCCAGTACTGGGCCCAGCACTGCTCCAAGGTGCCCAGCACGTCGTCAGCCGCATGGGTCGTGGCGCGCAAGGTCTCGGCGCGGTCTAGTACAGCCTTGGCTCGCGGGTCGTTACGCAGCAGGTACAACCACGCCAGCCGTACATAGGTGGTCATGAAGTGCTCGACAGCGTCAACGTCTCGACTGTCCGGGCCCATGTCCCGCAGGAATTCAGCGCTGTCTTGATAGCAGGCAAAGGCCCGATCAGCGTCGCGCTTCTCGTAGTACTTGCCCAGCGCGCTCTGCACGATGCCCAGCAGCAGGGGTTGGTGCGCAGCCTGAGCGACTTGCACCGCTTGCTCGTAAGCGTTCAGCTCGGGTTCGGGCAGGTTGCGGGCACGCGCCAGCGCGGCCCGCGCGATCCACAGGTCCACCTGCTCGCGCGCACCCAGCTTGGTTGCAGCCATGCGCTCGACGAGTGCGTCGGTCTCGGGTTCCTGGCACAGCGCACCCGCCCGTTGGCGCAGGGCCTTGGTGAAACCTGCCACGTCGGCGGCCTGCCAGTGATGCCAGAGCGCGGAAGCTGCATCACCCAGGGCCAGGGCTCGCGGGGCCAGCTGGGCGTGGTTCGCACGCTGCATGGCCGCATCCGATGGTTCCGCTTCGATGGCAGCGCTGCGCGCCATCTCGCGCAGCGAGAGGCGCAGCAGGGCGTTCGCTGAACGGTCCACCAGCATCATGGCCATCGCCTGCCGCGCCCTGTCCAGCATCCGATAAACGGTGCTGGGCCCCACGCTCCATAGCCCGCACAGGTTGTCCAGCGCCGCCTCGTCGGGCCGACGGCGGTACTGGCGGGGAAAGTCGGGGATGCGCAGGAGATTGGCGTGCGCAGCCACCGCCAGCATCGGCCGCCAGCTGCTCAGGTGCAGCCAGGCTTCGTCGCCAATGCCATCGAAGCCGGGCTGCCCGTCGGGGCGCAGCCGCGTGGTCAACCAGCGCAGCAGCAAGGCGGCCACCTGCGGCAGCGTCGAGCTGGTGAGCTCGATACCCAGCGTGCCGCAGACCACCCGCCCATGTCGCCGGACCATCCAACGCGCGGCCAGCGGATGCGCCTGCACCAGGCCGTCCAGCGACCCCGCCCGCTGGGCCTGCAACGCGGCGTCCAGAAGCGTTGCAGCCAGCGCAGTCTGGGTCCCCCGTTCGGGCGGTGGCCCAGGCGGGGCGGGCTCTGACGCGTCGGTTGCAGTCATCGTGCAGGCTTCCAGGCACGACTCTCGGCACCGGCAAGCGGGCCGGAGAGGGGCCAGAAAAAAGAAGAGGCAGGGGGCAAGTACCGAAGCGACGCAGGGGATGGCGCACTCTAATCCAGCGTGCTGTGATGCCAGCGGCTGCGGCCGGCCTGCCTTTGCCGGTGTGCCCCCGTGTCCATTCCCAACCCCTGGAGATTCAATGCCTGCCTTGCCCACCCTGGAACCGTTGCGCCGCTTGCGTGCGGCGGCCGCTGCCGATGACAGCCTGGTGTTCGCGGTCTATGCGTCCTTCGGCACCGACCCCATCCTCAGTCTGTACCCGGATGTCGATGCGCCGCAGGCTGCCATCCTGAAGCAGGCGCTGGTGCAAAACCTGAAGCTGGTGGCAGCCGAAGGCGTGAACGTCAGCGCAGTGATCGACCTCTTCGAGGACGACACCTACCTGGTCGAGATTCCCGCCGGCCGGCCGCAGGACATGGCGGTGCTGTCAACCTGGAAGCAGGACATGAGCGCACCGCAGGCGCTGGCCGGCTTCCTGCGCCGCACCCGGGCGCGCTTCCCGTGTTCGACCATCGTGCTGGCGCTGGAAGGCCACGGCGGCGGCTTCGTGCCGTCCATCGACCCGTCGCTGATCAAGCCCGAAACCGCCACGCACTGGACGCGTAACGGGCAAGCCGGCCAGGTGCGCTGGATCAGCGGCGAGAAGCAGACCAGTTTCGAAGCAGAGGCCGGATCACCGGCTCTGCCCATGGACAACCCAACGCTGCCGATGGACAACCCCACCCTGCCGCTCGCCCGCATGCCCATGTCCACCTGGGCCCTGGGCCAGGCCCTGCAAAGCGCCATCAAATCCGGCGTGCCACGCCCGGCCATCATCCACTTCAACAACTGCTTCAATGCCTCGGTGGAGTTGCTGCACACCGTGGCACCCTTTGCCGACCACGCCACTGGCTACGCCAACTACGACTTCTTCACCGCCGGTGCGGCCTACCCGGCGCTGTTCAAGAAGTTACGACAGAGCCCCGTGCCGGTGTCGCGCGCTGTGTTCGCGCGCTGGTTCGCGCTGTTCAACCAGGCCGAACTGGCCAAGCAAGCGGGCCACCCCACGGTGGGTTCTGCGGTGCCGCTGGCCAGCATGCGCAAGTTGGTGTCGCCCGCACTGGACGCCTTGGCCAACGAGTTGGTGAAGTCGCTGCAAGCCAACCGGCCCGATGCGCGCAAGCGCATCCGCGACGCAGCGATGGCCGCCCAGCACTACGACACCGTGCCGGGCTATGAACTGAAAGTGCCCGACCAGTTCATCGACATCGCCAGCTTTGCCGCCGCGCTGCAAAACAGCTTCGGCCCAGGCACCGTGAGCACAGCCGCCGGCAAACTGCTGACCGTGCTGGCCGGCTTCTACGTCTATGGCGACGTGGGCTCGCCGTCGATGGCAGGGAGTCCGGCGGTGATCTATGACTTCAGCGACAAGCGGCTGGGCCTGAACATCCTGTTCCCCGACCCGGACCTGAGCGGGCAATGGGACTGGCGTTCGCCCTACTACCTGAGCGGTGTGCCTTACGACCCGGTCAAGAAGGAGCCACCGGCCCAGCGCCACGTGATCGACTTCCTGGCCGACCCGGCGCCGGGCCGCAAGCAGCCCTGGGTGAACCTGATCAACGAATACCACCTCGGCATCCCCTTCGTCGGCTTCTTTGCGGTTCAGCCCTTCTTGTTTCCATTGGCCAATCCGAAGCGCCGTAACGGCGGCAAGCCGGGCAGCACCGGCGAGCAGCCGAAACGTCCGCGCTCGCCTCGCAAGTCCTGATCGACTTGCCAGCCCACATCAGCCCCCGCGCCGCAAGGCCCTGGGGCTTTTTTCATCCCCCATGGAGACGAAGGAGCGATGAAGGCAGGTGCCTTCGTCCAGCGACCGTCTGCTCGTTGCCTGCCGGCCTGCCTGAAGGCGCGTCGCAATGCAAAGCCGGGCCCGCTGAAATGACCTCCATGCCGCACCGCCTTTGTGTGCGGCGCACTTCAGGAGGTTTCCCATGAACAACCACAGCTCGCTGTACGCCCTGCCCACCTGGGCCCTGCCCGCTTCGGCCCTGGAAGAGCCCGACCTGCTCGACCAGCTGAACCAGACCGACCGCGCCGACTGGCTGCTGCTGCGCCTGGTGGCCTGCACGACGCTGGCCACGCTGGTGCTGGCCATGGCCATCGGCCTGGCGCACTGACCGGCCCGGGGCCCGGGCCGGATCCAAGGCACGCGGCAGACCGCGGGCCCGCCGCCCTGTCGAACGGCAGCGCAGCCTGTCTGGCCCAGTCGGCGCTGCGTCGAGTGGCGCTGGCACGGCCGGTGCGGCTGGCTACAGTGCAAAGCATCCGCCTTGCATTGATGTGCCACCCGCCCCCATGACCGTGCCGAACAACACCCCGCCCAACAGCGCTTCAACCGGCGCGCAGTGGCAAGACCGCTGGCAGCGTTTTTCCGCCGCCTCGGTGCGCGGCTTCCATGTGTATGCCAACTGGCTGGTCAGCATCAGCTGGCGCCGCTTCTTCGTGCTGGCGCTGGGGCTGGTGGTGGTGGTGGGCATGGTCCACGACTCACGGCCCTTCACCTGGCGTGTCACCGAAGAGGTCGAAACCCCGGTGAAGTCACGGGGACGGGTGCTGCCGCGAGCGCCCCGCGAACCGGCCGCGCCCGCAGCACCGGCCAGGCCCGCAACCCCGGCCGCCCCCAAGGCCGCCGACGCACCCATCCGCATCGAGGCCCCGGGGAAGGGCGAAGGCCTGGACATCAGCATCGGCAAGGATGGCATCCGCATCACGCCCAAACCGCCGCGCAGCGCAGCCGACGCCGCTTCGGCGGCCGCCGCCAACGCGACGATGGCCCAGGCCGCCGCCAGCGCCGCCCAGGACGCCGCGCAGATGGCGCAGGCCGCCGAGCAGGGCGTGCGCATCAACCTGCCGCCCGGCGTGGCCAGCGAGGCCGTGCGCCAAGCCGTGGTGGAAGCCCAGCGGCAGATTGAAGACAGCATCCGCGAAGCCCGCGCCGACGCCGCGCAGGCCATCCGCGACGCCGAAGAAGCCCGCCGCGACGCCCAGGCCGCCATCGACGAGCTGACCCACGAGCAGGAAACCGTGCGCCTGACCCGGCGCACCACCCGCGTGGGCATCGGCGACTTCATGATGCAGTTCAGCGTGCTGTGGGTGCTGGCCTCGGCCTTGCTGAAATACACCTACAAGGGCCGCATGCAGGCCGAGGTGAAGGCCGCGCAGGCCACCGAAACGGCCGAAGCCGAATCGCTGAAGCGCCAGGTGGTGGAAGCGCGGATGGCGGCCATGCAGGCGCAGGTGGAACCGCATTTCCTGTTCAACACGCTGGCCAGCATCGACCACCTGATCGAGACCGACCCGCCGCGGGCCAGCCAGATGCAGAAGAACCTGATCGCCCTGCTGCGCGCCAGCATGCCGACGATGCGCGAAGCCAACGGCACTGGCAGCAAGGGCAACGGCGGTGTGCGCGACCTGGGGCGCGAGGTCGCGGTGATCCGGCCCTACCTGGAAATCCTGAAGGTGCGCATGGAAGAGCGCCTGGCCACCGAGGTGCTGGTGCCGGACGGCCTGCTGTCGGCCGAGTTCCCGCCGATGATGATCCAGACGCTGGTGGAAAACGCCATCAAGCACGGGCTGGAGCCCAAGCCCGAGGGCGGCTCGCTGCGCGTGCTGGCCGAGATCGTGCACGGCAAGTTGCAGGTCACCGTGGCCGACACCGGGCTGGGCTTCGGCCGCGCGGCCACCGCCGGCACCGGTGTGGGCTTGGCCAACATCCGTGAACGGCTGCAACTGCTGTATGGCCCGAAAGCCACGCTGACCGTCACCGCCAACCAACCCAGCGGCACCGTGGTGACCATCACCGTGCCCTACAAGACCGTGGAAGGAACCCCCGCATGAACGACGACGACATCCGCGCTTTCGGCCCGCCCACAACACCGACTGCGGTGGGTGTGATTCCGCGTCAGCGCCGGCTGTGGCGCTGGCTGCTGGGTGGCCTGCTGGTGCTGGCGCTGCTGGCCGCCGCCGCACTGGCCGCGCTGTGGACGGTGGCCGGCTCGGTGCCCGACGGCATGCACGTCATCGTCAACGGCCAGCCTTGGGTCGGGTCGGGCGGATCGGGCAGCTGGGGCGGCTGGGACGTCTGGGAGGGCTGGGATGCCTGGGACGGCACCGACTGGGAACTGAGCCCACGCCACGGCCTGGTGGCGAGCCTGGGTGCGGTCGTCGCCGCCTTGGTGATCTTGCTCGTGGTGCTGCTGGTGGTGCCCTTCACGGTGCTGCTGGCGCTGCTGCTGGGCTTGCTGGGGCTGGCCATCGGGCTCGCCGCGACGGTCGGCACCGTGGGCCTGGTGGCCGCTGTGGCGCTGTCGCCGCTGTGGGGTCTGGGGCTGCTGCTGTGGCTGATTTTCCGCAGGCGTAGCCCTCGCAACGACACCCCCAACGCTAGGATGGCCGCATGAACACGCCGCAAGCCCCGCAGCCCGCCCGCCCCGCCAACCCTGACACCCGCGTCACCACTGCGGTGCTGGCCGACGACGAACGCCTGATGCGCGAACAGCTGCGCGCCCGCCTGGCCGAGGTCTGGCCCGAACTGCAGATCGTGGCCGAAGCGAAGAACGGTCTGGAAGCGGTGGAACTGGTCGACCAGCACCGGCCCGACATCGTCTTCCTCGACATCCGCATGCCCGGCCTGACGGGCGTGGAAGCGGCGCGGCAGATCGCCCAGCTGGCCCCGCGCTCGCCGCAGGAAGGCGACGCCAACGCGTCGGCCGACCCCGACGACGACGAGCTGTTGCCCGAGATCGTTTTCCTCCCCGCCTACGACCAGGACGCGGTGGAAGCCTTCGAGCACGGCGTGGCCGACTACGTGCTGAAACCGGCCGAGCGCGACCGCCTGCAACTGACGGTGGACCGCATCCGCAAGCGCCTGGCCGCACGCCGCTTCGGGCCTGGCTCTGCCGAAGCCGAAGCCGCGCCACCGGGGCCCAACATGCAGCAGTTGCTGCACCAGTTGTCCTCGCGCTTGAACCCGGGCGGCGCGCCCCACTACCTGCAATGGATACAGGCCACCGTGGGGCAAGCCATCCAGATGATTCCGGTGGACGAGGTGCTGTTCTTCATCAGCGACGAGAAGTACACGCGGGTGCAGACGGTGCAGGTTGAAGCGCTGATCAGGAAGCCGATCAAGGAATTGGTCGACGAGATCGACCCGCAGCTGTTCTGGCAGATTCACCGCAGCACGCTGGTCAATGTGAAGTGCATATCGGGCGTGACGCGCGACTTTCGCGGCCGCCAGATCGTGACCGTGCGCGGCCACAACGAGAAACTGGAAGTCAGCCGCAGCTACACGGGCTTGTTCAAGGGCATGTGAACCGCGCCGCGTTCGGGCCCGCGCAAGCGGGCCTCAGCGTTCCAGCCAGGCCTTGCGGAAGGTTTCGGTCAATGGCTGCATCAGGTAGCCGAAGAAGGTGCGGTCGCCGGTGCGGATGAAGACGTCGGCCGTCATGCCGGGCTGCACCTTGTTGTCACCCAGGCGCGCCAGCTCGGTCGCGGGCACATCGAGCTTGACGATGAAATAGGCCAGCTCGGTGCGCGGGTCGACCACCGCGTCGGCCGCGACATAGGTGACGTGGCCATTCAGTTCGGGTGCCGTCCGCGAGTTGAAGGCGTTGACCTTGATGCCCGCCGGCTGGCCCGCCACCACGCGGTCGATGTCGTGCGTGGACACCTTCACTTCCACCACCAGGCGGTCGGCGCTGGGCACGATTTCCAGCACCACTTCACCGGGCGCGATGCTGCCGCCGGGCGTGTGGATCTTCAGGTCGGTGACGGTGCCGTCCACCGGCGCGCGCAGCTCGGTCAATTCCAGCGTGCGCTTGGTGGCGCTCTGGCGTTCGATCAGCTCGAAGTTGTCGGACTGGGTCTTCTTCAACTCGGCCGCCACCTCTTCCTGGAAGGCCTTGCGCACCTGGAATTTCTTCAGCTCTTTTTCGCTGATGGCGGTGCGCGTGCCCGCGCCGCGCGACACCAGTTCATCGCGCTCGCCGGTCAGCCGCGAGATGTCGCGTTCGGTGGCACGCAGCCGCGTTTTTTCCACCATGCCGACCTTGTCCAGATCCATCAAACCTTCCAGGTCACGCTTCAGGCTGGCCAGTTGTTCTTCTTTCGAACGCTGCTGCGATTCATAGCCGGCGATCTCGGAGCGCAGCGCGCCGACCTGTTGTTCCAGGATGTTCAGTTCGCCCAGCCTGGCGTTGCGCCGCGCGTCGAAGATGGACTTCTGGGCGCGCAGGATTTCGTCCACCTGCGGTGTGCCGGCCCGCGCCAGCAGATCGGGCGGGAAGCTGATGGCGGGCTTCTCGTCGCGCTCGGCCTGCAGCCGCGCAATGGAGGCCAGGGCCACGTCGCGTCCGCTGGTCACCACGCCGTGCGCTGCGCCGGCACGGGTTTCGTCCAGGCGCACCAGCACATCGCCCATCTTCACGGATGCGCCGTCTTGCACCAGGATAGCTTTGACGATGCCGCCTTCACCGTGCTGGATTTTCTTGCGGCTGGAATCGACCTTCAGCGCGCCCGAACCGACCACCGCGCTGGACAGCGGTGCCAGCGCCGACCACAGCAGGCCGACGCCCACGGTGCCCGCCAGCAAGGCCATGCCCAGGCGGGTCCACCGCCTGGTTTCCTGTTCGGCGCGGGCCTCGCCGACGACCATGCTGGCGATGGCCCGTTCGCGCAGCGCGTTGGCGGCGGAGGGCGTGGCGGCGGCGGTGGCGGCTTCAGCCACGGCTGGCTCCGGGCACTTCCTGCACCGAACCATCGGGCGCAGCGATCACGCGGCGCGTGATCTGGGGCATCAGTTCGGCGGTGGGGCCGAGCTTGGCAATCTGGCCGTTCATCATCACCATCAACTGGTCGGTGCCGCCCAGCAGCGCCGGCCGGTGGGCGACGACGATCAGCGTGCGCTTGCGCAACCGCAGTTCTTCCATCGCCTGGCGCACCGCCGTTTCGCCCTCGGCGTCGAGGTTGCTGGTGGGTTCGTCCAGCACGATGAGCGCCGGATTGCCGTAGAAAGCGCGCGACAGGCCGATGCGCTGGCGCTGCCCGCCGGACAGGTTGGCACCGGCCGGGCCGATGACGGTGTCGTAGCCCTCGGGCAGGCTGAGGATCATGGCGTGCGCGCCGGCCAGTTGCGCGGCTTCCACCACCTGCTGCGCGTCCACCGCGCCGAAGCGCGCGATGTTGGTGGCCACGGTGCCGGGAAACAGTTCGATGTCTTGCGGCAGGTAGCCGATGTGCGGACCGAGTTCCTCGCGCTTCCAGTCGGCGATGTTGGCACCGTCCAGCCGCACCACGCCGCTGGCAGGCTGCCAGACGCCCACGGCCAAACGCACCAGGCTGGACTTGCCGGCCGCGCTGGGCCCGGTGATGCCCAGGCAGGAACCGGGCTTCAGTTCGAACTTCAGGCCCTGCACGGTGAGCTTGCGGGCCTCGGGCGGGCCGGCGGCCACCATCTCGAAACTCAGCGCGCCGGCGGGTGCCGGCAGTGGCATGTGTTCGACAGGGTCGATCTGCTTGCCGATGTCGGCGGCCAGCCGGCGGTAGCTTTCGCGCGCCGTCAGGAAACTGCGCCAGCCGCCGATGGCCGCTTCCAGCGGCGCCAGGCCGCGGCCCATCACGATGCTGGCGGCGATCATCACGCCGGCCGTCGTCTGCTGGTTGATGACCAGGACCGCGCCGACGCCCAGGATGGCCACTTGCAGGAACAGGCGCAAGGCCTTGGCGATGGCCGCGACATTGGCCGCCTTGTCGCTGGCCACGCCCTGCAGGCCCAGACCGAAGTCATGCTGCAGCCGCCACACCTTGGTCAGCCCCGGCAACATGCCCATGGCGCGGATGACTTCGGCGTTGCGCGCCGAGGTTTCGGTGAAGCGCGCGCCGGCCGCCATCTCCTTGCCGGCTTCGGCCAGCGGGCCGCGCGTGCTGCGTTCGTTCCACACACCCAGAACGAAAAGAATCACGCCACCGGCCAAAGCCACGTGACCCAGCCAGGGGTGCAGCAGGTAGATGAGCGCGATGTAGATCGGCATCCACGGCGCGTCCAGCAGGCTCAGCATGGTGCCGCCGGTGACGAAGCCGCGCACGGTGTCCAGGTCGCGCAGGCCCTGCGCGTTGCGCCCGCCCGATAGCGTGCGGCTGAACACCAGGCCCGAGAGTTGCGCGTCGAAACGCGCGCCCATGCGCACCAGCAAGCGCGAGCGCACCAGTTCCAGCCCGCCCAGAGTGAGCAGGCAAACCGCCGCGAAAACGGTCAAACCGAGCAGCGTGGCTTCGCTGCGCGAAGACAGCACGCGGTCGTAGATCTGCAGCATGTACACCGAACCGGTGAGCGCCAGCAGGTTGATGAAGAAGCTGAAGAAGGCCACCGCGCCCAGCGTCTGGCGCACCGCCTGCATGGCGCGGCCGATGGGCGTGTCGATGCTGGCTGCGGGGCCGAGGAGGGTCATGTCAGCAAGGGGGCTGCGCCGCCCGCACCGTGCGAGCAGCGCGGGCTGTGGTGCTCAGGCGTGGTGCTCAGGCCGCGTTCAAACCGGGCGCTTGCGCTGCGCGGCCAACAAGGCCAGGCCGGCCAAGGCCACCAGCGCCAGGCTGCCGGGCTCGGGCGTGGTGCCGGTGGGCAGGCTGCCCAGCAGGTTGAAGGCGACGCGGTAGTCGGGGTTGCCGAAGACCGTGGCGTCTGTGGACTGCCAGTACCACTCGAAATCCAGCGCATTGCTGACGATGGTCAGCGTCGTGGCGGTCAGCAGCGTGTCGGTCACGTCCAGCGTGTAGCGCACCAGGTCGACGGTACTGATCACCGATTCCACCGCCGTCGTCAGGGCACCGGTCTGCGTCACGGCACCCAGCTGCACAGTGAAGTCGTCGGCGCGGGGTCCACCAGCCGCTTCGTTCAGGCGATAGCCCCACCAGACGATCTTGTCCAGGGTGGCACCCGACGGCGCAGAGAAGGCCTGCGAGTAGGCCGCGGTGCTCGTGTCGGCCTCGGCACCGTTGAGCGCCGTGCCGTAGGGGCTGAAACCGGCCAACACCGCAGCGCTGGATGCGCCGGCCCAGGCACACAAGGCAACGGCGGCAAAACTCTTCAAGGGGTTACGCATGGCTGATCCTGGTTGCGCTGCGAATGCATTCTGAGAGGGGTGCGTTTGCATGTCACTCCTGCATTCAGGTGTAGTGGATGTACGAGCCGTGCAGGCCGCGTTCGGGGATGCCGACGAGCTGCGCATCCTCGAAGAGTGGTGCAACCTCGGCCACTGTGGGCGCTGAAGCAAAACTGAATTCGACCCAGTCGACAAGGTAGTCGCTGCCGTGTGCCCTGCCGGCACTGTCGGTGGTGATCGGTGTGCCGAAACCGCCTTGTCCATCGCCGTAGGCACCGAAGACGAAGTCGCTGCCGTTGTAGGCACCAGCCATCAACTCCACCGCAACAAACGCGGCACTGCCGGTGGCCGTGACCAGCTGCGTGCCGAGTGCCGAGGCGGCCTGGAAAGTGGTCTCGCCAACGACTTGCCCACTGCTGTCGATCAGGCGCAGCCGGCCGGCTTCAACGAAGACGCCGCCGTCGTCATTCAGGAAGAAGTTGCTCAGCTTGAGGCTGACCGATTGCGCGGCCTGGTCGAGGTTGAAGCGCAGCGCTTCCTTGCCGTCGATTTCTTGGCGGATGCTGCTGGTCAGTGCCGACTGCGCACTGACACCCAGGTCGCCAGAGAAGATATCGCCACCGGCCAGCAGCTGCGCACTGACGCCGTTGTACTGAACGGCTGTCCACGGTGTGCCTGCGTTGGTGTAGTCGGCCTTGTGCACCGCGCTGATGCCGGCATGCGTCCAAGCCGCCGCCCACTGCCCGCCCAGGCCCGACTGCCGCACCGGCGCATCCCCGATGCGCACGGTGAACAGCGCGGCCGCGCTGATGACCACATCCTGCACGCCGGCATTGGCGAAGACACCGTCCTCGTCGCCAAGCGACACGGTGATCTGGGCATTGCCGGCCGTGGCGTAAGCGTGCGTGACCAAGCCGCCGGCCAGGAAAACCTGCTGCGGGCCGCCGTCGCCCCAGTTCACCAGCCAGCTGCCGACCGTGTCCTGCCCGGGGTCGGTGATGGCGCCCAGGTTCAGCGAATAGGCCTGGCCCACCGTGGCCGCGCCGGTGCCGCCCAGCGCAATCGTCGGTGCCACGTTGTTGACATGGACGGTTTGCGTCTGCGTGGTCAGCCCGCCGTCGCCATCGTCAGCGGTGACGCTGATGGTGCGCGGCGTGCTGTTGATCGGGCCGTCCTGGTCGTCGGCAAAAACGTGCGCCACCGCACCGCCCGAAGCGGCCAGTTGCGCCGCCGTCACGGTCTGCAGCGCACTGCCGTCGTTCCAGTCGATGCGGTAGACCAGTGGGTCGGCGGTGCCGGCCGGGTCGCTGCCGGTGATGCCCAGGCTGTAGGCCGCGCCTTCGTTGGTGTTGGCGTTGCCACTCAGGCCCAGCGTGGGCGCGCCGTTGCCCACGGCCAGGGTCTTGGTGCCCAGGATGAAAGTGCCGTCTTCGTCCACCGCGCTGACCACGATGGTGGCCCCGCTCGGCCCGTCGCCATAGGTGTGGACAAAGCTGCCGCCAGCCGCCGCCCACTGCGCGGGCGTGTAGCTGCTGGTGCTGCCGTCGCCCCAGGCGATGGTGTAGCCGGTGCGCGTGTCTTGCCCCGGATCGACCACCGCGGCCACGCCCAGCGTGTAGGCCGCGCCTTCATTGGCCGTGGCCGCGCCGCTGAGCGCAGCGGTGGGGGCTACGTTGTTCACGGTGACGACGAAGCTGTCGCTGGCGCTTTCGCCGGTCACGCCTGCAGCGCCGCGATTGCGGTAGTCCACCACCGTGGCACCGATGTCGTCATTGACGGTGACCGTCACGGTGTGCGTGGCGTTGCCGTCGGCGTAGAGGTGGCTGAGGTCGATGTTCTTCACCAAGGTGCTGCCATTGATGACCGTGCCGTCGCCGTAGTTGATGCTGTAGGTCCAGCCGGCCGTGCCGTTGTCGGCACCGTCGGTGAAGGCGATGCTGCGGGTGAACAGGCCGCCTTCGTTGAGCGACACGTCGGCACCCGCGTCGATGGCCACGGTGGGCGTGGAGGCGCTGACCGTCACCGCCTGTGTGCCGGCGTTGGCAAAGGTGCCGTCTTCGTCCACCAGGGCCACCGAGATGGTCACGGGGCCCACCGCCGCGTAGGTGTGCGGCACGTTGCCACCCAGGGCGGCGGCCTGCGCGGCCGTCAGCGTTTGCAGCGCGCTGCCGTCGCCCCAATTGATCTGGTAGCTGCTGACGGTGTCCAGGCCGGGGTCGGTGATGGCACCCAGCACCAGGGTGTAGGGCGCAGCGACTTGCGCCGTGCCGCCGCCGGACAAGGCCAGGGTCGGCGCGACGTTGTCCACGTTGACGGTTTGCGTCTGCGTCGTCACGCCGCCGTCGCCGTCGTTGGCGGTGACGCTGATGGTGCGCGGCGTGCTGTTGACCGGGCCGTCCTGGTCGTCGGCAAAGACGTGGGTGATGGTGCCGCCGGCCAGCGCCAGTTGCGCCGCCGTCACCACCTGCGCGGCCGAACCGTCGCCCCAGGTGATGCTGTAGGTCAGCGGGTCGGCCGCGCCGGCTGCGTCGCTGCCGACGATGCCCAGGCTGTAGGCCGAACCTTCGTTGCTGCTGGCGTTGCCGCTCAGGGTCAGGTTCGGCACCACGTTGACCACGGTGATGGACAGACTGCCCAAGGTGTAGCTGCCGTCTTCGTCGGTGGTGCTGACCACGATGGTCGGCGTCAGCAGGCCGTCGGCATAGGTGTGGGTGTAGCTGCCTGCCGCCGCGGCCCACTGAGCAGGCGTGTAGTTGCTGGTGCTGCCGTCGCCCCAGTTGATGCTGTAGCCGGTGCGCGTGTCCTGCCCCGGGTCGGCCACCGCGCCGACGGTCAGCGTGTAGGCGCTGCCTTCGTTGACGCTGGCCGCGCCGCCCACCCCTGCGATGGGTGCCACGTTGTTGACGGTGACCACGAAGCCATCGCTGGCGCTTTCGCCCGGCACGTCGGTGACGGTGACGACCACGTTGCGCGTGGCGTCGCCGTCGGCGTAGACGTGGCTCAGGTCGATGTTCCTGACCAGCGTGCTGCCGTTGACGACGGTGCCGTCGCCGTAGTTGATGCTGTAGGTCCAGCCGGCCGCGCCGTTGTCGGCACCGTCGCTGAAGGCGATGCTGCGGCTGAAGGTGCCGCCTTCGCTCAGCGCCGCGTCCAGGCCGGCTTCAATGCCCACCGTGGGTACCGCCGCGCTGACCGTCACGCCCAGCGTGCCGGCGTTGGCGTAGGTGCCGTCTTCGTCCACCAGGCTGACGCTGATGGCGACGCCACCGGCTGCGGTGTAGGTGTGCGGTACGTTGCCGCCCAGGGCTGCCGCCTGCGCCGCCGTCAAGGTCTGCACGGCACTGCCGTCGCCCCAGTTCACGGCGTAGCTGCTGACGGTGTCCTGGCCGGGGTCGGCCACGGCACCCAGGATCAGGGTGTAGGGCTGGTTGACCTGCGCGCCGCTGCCGCCACCCAGGTTCAGAGTCGGGGCCACGTTGTCGACGTTGACCGTGCGGGTCAGCGTGGTCAGGCCGCCGTCGCCGTCGTCAGCGGTCACGCTGATGAGGCGGGGCGTGCTGTTGATCGGGCCGTCCTGGTCGTCGGCATAGACGTGGGCCACGCTGCCGCCGCCGGCCGCCAGTTGCGCGGCCGTCAGCACCTGCACGGCGCTGCCGTCGTTCCAGTCGATGCGGTAGACCAGCGGGTCGGCCGCACCGGCCACGTCGCCGCCCACGATGCCCAGGCTGAAGCTGGCGCCCTCCGAGGTGTTGGCGTTGCCCGTGAGGGCCAGCGTGGGGGCCACGTTGACGACCGTGATGGCCTTGCTGCCCAGCGTGAAGCTGCCGTCTTCGTCGGTGGCGCTGAGCACGATGGTTGGTGTGCTCAGGCCATCGGCATAGCTGTGGCTGAAGCTGCCGGCCGCCGTCAGCCATTCAGCTGGCGTGAAGGCGCTGGTGCTGCCGTCGCCCCAGTCGATGCTGTAGCCGGTGCGCGTGTCGGTGCCCGGTTCAGCAACGGCCGCCACGGTCAGCGTGTAGGCGCTGCCTTCGTTGACCGTGGCCGCGCCGCCGAGCACGGCAGTGGGTGCCACGTTGTCCACGGTGACCGTCTTGGTTTGGGTGGTGATGCCGCCGTCGCCGTCATTGGCCGTGACGGTGACGGTGCGCGGCGTGCTGTTCACGAGGCCGTCCTGGTCGTCGGCGTAGGTGTGCAAGACCACGCCACCGAAGGCCAGCAACTGCGCGGCGGTGAAGGACTCGACGGCGCTGCCGTCGCCCCAGTCCACGCTGTAGGTCAGCGGGTCGGCGCTGCCGGCCGGGTCGCTGCCCACGATGCCCAGGCTGTAGCTGCTGCCTTCATTGGTGTTGGCGTTGCCACCCAGCGCCAGCGTGGGTGCCAGGTTGTTGACGGTGATGGCCAGACTGCCCAGCGTGAAGGTGCCGTCTTCGTCAGTGGCGCTGGCCACGATGGTCGGGGTCAGCAAGCCGTCGGCATAGGTGTGCGTGTGGCTGCCCGCCGCAGCGAGCCATTGCGCCACCGTGTAGCTGCTGGTGTTGCCGTCGCCCCAATTGATGCTGTAGCCGGTGCGCGTGTCAGCGCCCGGATCGACCACGGCACCCACGGTCAGCGTATACACGCTGCCCTCGAAGACACTGGCTGCGCCACCGAGCGGCGCGGTGGGTGCCACGTTGTTGACGTTGAGCGCGAGGGTCTGGGTCGTCAGGCCGCCGTCGCCGTCGTCAGCGGTGACGCTGATGGTGCGCGGCGTGCTGTTGACTGCGCCGTCCTGGTCGTCGGCGTAGACGTGGGCGACCGTGCCGCCCAGCGTGGCCAATTGCGCCGCCGTCAGCACCTGCACGGCGCTGCCGTCGTTCCAGTCGATGCTGTAACTGAGCGGGTCGGCCACGCCCGCCACGTCGCCGCCGACGATGCCCAGGCTGTAGCTCGAACCTTCATTGGTGTTGGCGTTGCCGCTGAGGGCCAGGGTGGGTGCCACATTGACCACCGTGATGGCCTTGCTGCCGAGCACGAAAGTGCCGTCTTCGTCGGTCGCGCTGAGCACGATGGTCGGCGTGCTCAGGCCGTCGCTGTAGACGTGGTTGAAGCTGCCGGCGGCCGCCAGCCACTGCGCCACCGTGAAGCTGCTGGTGTTGCCGTCGCCCCAGTTGATGCTGTACGCGCTGCGGGTGTCGGGGCCCGGTTCGACCACGCTGCCCACGGTCAGCACATAGCTGCCGCCTTCGCTGACGCTGGCCGCGCCGCTCAGTGGCGCGGTGGGTGCCACGTTGTCGACATTGACGACCTTGTTCTGCGTGGCGATGCCGCCGTCGCCGTCGTTGGCCGTGACCACGATGGTGAACGGCGTGCTGTTCACCGCGCCGTCTTCGTCGTCAGCGTAGACATGGGTGACGTTGCCCGCCAGGGCCGTGAGTTGCGCGGCGGTGAAGTTCTGCACCGCGCTGCCGTCACCCCAGTCCACGCTGTAGTTCAGCGGGTCGGCCGCGCCGGCCGCGTCACTGGCTGCGATGGTCAGCGTGTAGCTGGCCGCCTCGTTGGTGTTGGCCGCGCCGGTCAAGGTCAGCAACGGTGCCACGTTGGCCACTGTCAGCACCTTGCTGCCCAGTATGAAGCTGCCGTCTTCATCGGCCGCAAAGACGGTGACGGTGCGGCCCGTGCCGCCGTTGCCGCCATCGGCAAAGGTATGCGTGAAATTGCCGCCGGCAGCCTGTGCCGCCGCCCATTCGGCGGGTGTGAAGTTGTCGGTGGGAGTGCCGTCGCCCCAGTTGATGCTGTAGCCGCTGCGGGTGTCGGTGCCGGGGTCGGTGACGGTGCCGACGTTCAGGGTGTAGAGGCTGCCCTCGTTGACGGTGTTGGCACCGGTCACCGGCGCAACCGGTGCCACGTTGGCGACGAACACACTGGACTGGCCGGCGTTGTTGAAGTTGCCGTCTTCGTCGGTCACGTCCACGCTGATGGTGAAGCTTGTGTTGCCGTCGGCGTAGGTGTGGGTCAGCTGGCGGTTGGCCGGCAAGGTGGCGGCGGTGTAGGTCTGGTCGGTGCCGTCGCCCCAGTGGATGACGTACAGGCTGATGGTGTCGGTGCCAGGGTCGTTCGGGTTCAGGGTGACGGTGTAGACGCTGCCCTCGGCCACCGAACCCGCCCCGCTGATGCCCACGGTGGGCGCGGCATTGGCCACGGTCACCAGGAAGCTGTCGCTGCCCTGCTGGGTGACCGTGCCGCTGTCGTCCACGGTGACCAAAGCGGTGTACGGGCCGCCGTTGTCGGCGTAGCTGTGGCCGATGTTGAAGCTGGTGGCACCGGCACCGATGAAGCCGCTGCTGGTCAGTCCATCGCCCCAATCCACCGTGTAGCTGCGCCCTGCGGCGCCCTGGTCGGTGGGGTCGTTGAAGGTGATGGTCTTGCTGAAGAAGGTGCCTTCGATGGCGGCCACGTCGGCACCGGCATTGACAACGATGACCTCGGCCGGTGCCTGCACCGTGATGGTCTTGCTGCCGGCGTTGCTGTAGCTGCCGTCTTCGTCGCGCAGGCCCACGATGATGGTTTCAGCACCGGGTGCGATGAAGACGTGCGTGACCACGCGGCCCACTGGCAAGGTCGCCGGGGTGTAGGTCTCGATGGGGCTGCCGTCACCCCAGTCCACGCTGTACTGGTTCACCGTGTCGGTACCCGGGTCGAATGGGCTGCCCAGTGTCAGGCTGTAGGTCTCGCCCAGCGTGGCCGATGTGGAACCGGACAGGTTCAGGGTGGGCGCGATGTTGCCCACCGCGACGTTGAAGGACTTGGTTTCGACGCTGTTGGCCTGGCCCTGCTGGTCGTCAACCGTCACCGTCACGCCGTAGCTGGCGTTGTCGGCATAGGTGTGGCCGATGCTGGGCGTGGCCGAGCCGGTGGTGAACACCGTGTTGGCCGAACCGTCGCCCCAGTTCACGGTGACCTGGTGGCCTTCGGGGTCGGGGTCGCCGATGACGATGGAACGGCTGAAGAACGAGCCTTCGCTGCCAATGGCGTCATTCAGGTTGCCCAGGCGCGGCCCGTCGTTGACGTTGGACAGCACGATGTTGGTGAACACCGGCACGGTGGCGAAGGCGATGCCGTCGCTGCCGGTCCAGCGGAACTGGTCGTTGCCGAAGTAGTCGACATGGCCCTGGTAGGTCAGCAAGCCGGCCTGCAGGTCGGCGAGCTGAATTTCCTGATTCGCGGTGACATCGGCGCCATTCAGCTTCAGCGTGCCGAAAGCCGGCAGCGTGATGATGCGGATGGCCTGCAGCGACTGGCCTTCGGGATCGATGAAGCCGCCCTCGAACAGCGTGTTCGGCAGCGCGATGACCGCCTCTTCCAGGCCGTTGACGTTGACGTTGGACACCGTGGGCGCGGTGTTGCTGAAGCGTTGCAAGCGAATTTCGTAGGTGTCGTTGCCGCCGTCGCCCACGCCGTCGCCGTTGCCGTCGCCGCTGGCGATGTAGCCAGCATAGGCAACAACGAAACCGCCGTCGGCCATGCCGGCAATCGCGGGCATCTGCTGCGTGCTGTAGATGTAGGTGTTGACGCGGGTTTCGCCGTCCACCGCGCGGCCGCCCGCGTCGAACTGCTGCACCATGACTTCGCCGTTGTTGGCGTCGTACCAGCTGATGGCCCAGCCGCCGTTTTCCAGCGCCGTGACGGTGGGCTGGCTTTGCGTGCTGCTGATGGTGGTGTTGACGCGGAATTCGGCACCGCTCTTCGCGCCAGCCGCATCGAAGCGCTGGGCGTAGATGCCGGTGCTGGACAGGTCCTGGCCTTCCGATGCCCAGGTGACGACGAAGCCCCCGTCCTTCAGCGCGGCCGCTGCGGCAGCACTCTGCGTGCTGGAGATATAGCTGTTGACGTGGATGACGCTGCCCTCGACCGCGCCACCTGCGGTGTAGCGCTGCGCGTAGACGCCGTTGGTGCTGTTGCCCTCGCGGGTGTCGTCGGTCCACGTCACGACGAAGCCACCGTCGGCGTCTTTCAACCAGATCAGGCTGGGTTGGGACTGTTGCGCAAACTGGCTGCCTGCAATGGGCGGCGTGGCGCGCGTTTCCGCTCCAAGCGCCGCGCCGCTGGCGTTGTAGCGCTGGAAGTAGATCTCGTAGTAGTCGGTGATCGGCAGGTTCTGCGAGTCGTGATACCAGGCCACGACAAAGCCGCCGTCGGATGTGGCGTCCAATGTCGGCTGGTACTGGTTGGAGCTGGTGGTCGTGTTGACGCGGAACTCTGCACCGGTGGTGCTGCCGTTGGCGTTGTAGCGCTGGGCATACACGCCGGTGCCGCTGCCGTCCTGGTTGTCGCTGCGCCAGGCCACGACATACCCGCCGCCCGCCAAGCCCACAACCTGCGGTTCGTACTGCGCGCCGGTGGTGAAGGTGTTGACCCTGAACTGGCCGCCGGCAATGGGGTTGTCGTTGGCGTCGTAGCGCTGGCCGTAGACGCCATAGCTGCTGCCGTCGGCTGCCGACTGGTCTTCCCACACCACGACGTAACCGCCATCGGCCAGGCGTGCCACGGCGGGCTCCAGCTGGTTGCCGGCCACGGTGGTGTTGACGACTTTCTCGATGCCGAACTTCACAGCGCCGTCGGTTTCGGGCGTGACGTTGATGACGATGTTGCGCGGGTCACTCGCACCGCCGTCGCCGTCGGTGACGCGGATGCTGACCGTACGGCTGGCGATCGGGTTGCTGACGGTGTTGGCGTAGCTGATGTTCTCGATCACATGCTCGACCGCATCGGCCGTGGCATTGGCGTTGAAGGTGACGGTGAGCTTGTTGCCGTTGGCACCGTTGCTGGTGATGGTGCCGATCACCACGCCGCCGTAGCTGACGGTGTTGCCGGCCACGCTGATCTGGCGGTCGGCCGTGCCCTGGTTGCGGATGCTCAGCTGGTCTTGCGTGTCCAGGCCCTGCAGGCCCAGCGCGTCCTGCGCGCCATAGCCGGTGAGGTAGTTCACTTCGACCGTGCCGCCGGCGAAGTTGGCCGAGTCGGTGTCGATCAGGCCGACGCCGGCGTCCAGCAACTGCGGCACCGCGTTGAGCAGGTTCTCACCGAAGCTGACGCTGCTGTTCACGTCTTCCAGCTGCGGGTTCGCCTGCCGCGTCAGCGTGGCCGGGTTGCCGTAGACCTGCTGGTAGACGTTGTAGCTGCCCAGGGTGTAGTCGTAGTCGGTCCAGCTGACCACGAAGGCACCGTTGGCCAGGCCCAGCACGTCGGGCACCGAGGCGGTGTTGTTGTTGTCGAGGTTGTCGACGCGGATCTCGCCGTCTACCCGAACGCCGGCCGCGCTGTACTGCTGCACGCTGGTCGTGGAACTGTTGTTCCAGGTGACGACGAAGCCACCCGTCGACAGCCCGGACACCTGGGCCTGGTATTCGTTGCCACTGACGTCGGTGTTGACACGGAATTCGCCGCCCACGGCCGTGCCGGCTGCGTCGTAGCGCTGGCCGTAGACGCCATAGCCGCTGCTGTCCTGGCCGTTGGAGGTCCACACCACCACATAGCCGCCATCGTTCAGCGCGGCAGCGCTGGGTTCGCTCTGATCGGCAGTGGTGTAGGTGTTGACCTTGAACGATCCGCCGGCGGCGTTGCCGCTGGCGTCGAAGCGGCGGCCGTAGATGCCGTTGCTGCTGCCGTCCTTGGTGTCGTCGGTCCAGAAGGCGATGAAACCGCCAGCGGCCAAGGCCACGAATGCAGGGTCGAACTGGCCCGTTGTGCCTTCGCCAGCCGGGTTGGCGCGCGTCTCGGGGCCTTGTGCCACGCCGGCTGCGTCGTAGCGCTGGAACATCACGTCGCGGTATTCGGTGTTGCCCGCGTTGGTGTAGTAATCGTCATACCAAGCCACCACGAAGCCGCCGTCGGCGGTGCCGATGATGTTGGCCTGGTACTGGCCGTTGTCGGTGCTGGTGTTGACCAGGAATTCGCTGCCCTGTGGCGCGCCGTCGTTGGTGTAGCGCTGCGCGTAGACGCCGGCGCTGCTGCCGTCCTGGCTGTCGGAACGCCAGGCCACCACGTAGCCACCGTTCTTCAACGACGCCACCGCCGGTTCGTACTGGTTGCCCGGCGTGTAGCTGTGCACCTGGAATTCGGTGCCCACAGGCACGCCCTGCGCGCTGTGGCGTTGGGCGTAGACGCCATAGCCCCAGCCGTCTTGCGCGGTCTCAGACTGCCACACGGTGATGTAGCTGCCATCGTTCAGCAGCGCCGTCGCAGCGGCGCTTTGCGTGCCCGGCTCGTAGGTGTTGACCCGGTCGTTGCTGAACAGTGGCTGCGCACCGTCGTATTCGGGCGTGACGTTGAGGGTGACCTGCTGCGCGATGCTGGCACCGCCGTCGCCGTCGGTGACGCGGATGGAAATGCTGCGCGTGGCGCTGGGGTCGGAGAAGGAGTTGGCGTAGGTCAGGTTCTCGATCACGCGTTCAACGGCCACCACCGAGGCATTGGCGTTGAACTGCATCGTGAGCTTGCTGCCGTCGACGCCGTTGCTGGTGATGGTGCCGATGGCCGTGCCGCTGAAGCTGACCACGTTGCCCGCGACGCCGATCTGGCCCGCGCCCGAACCCTGGTTGCGGATGCCCAACTGGTCTTGCGCCGACAGGCCAGCCAGGCCCAACTGGTTCTGCAGGCTGTAGCCGGTGAGGTAGTTCACCTCCAGCGTGCCGCCGGCGAAGTCCACCGAATCGGCATCAGACAGGCCCACCACGCTGTCGATGAGTTGCGGCGCGGCGTTGACGCTGTTCTCGGCAAAAGTGACCGTGCTGGCCACGTCCACCAACACCGGGTTGGCCTGGCGCGTCAGCGTGGCCGGGTTGCCAAACACCTGCTGGTAGACGTTGTAGCTGCCCAGGCTGTAGTCGTAGTCGGTGACGGCCACCACGAAGCCGCCGTTGTCCAGCGCCACGATGCTGCTCTGGCCGCCGTTGGCGTTGTTGTCGCGCGTGTCAACCAGCAGTTCGCCGTCAACGCGGGTGCCGTTCACGTCGAACTGCTGCACGAAGGTGCGCGCGTTCGAGTAGTAGCTGACGGCGAAGCCGCCGTTGCTCAGTGCCGTGATGGCCGGTGCCGACTGGTTGCCGCTGTTGTCGGTGCTGACGCGGAACTCAGTGCCTACTGTCGCCCCGCTGCTGTTGTAGCGCTGGGCGAAAACGCCCCAGCTGTTGCCGTCCTGGCCGTTGGACGACCAACTGACGACATAGCCGCCGTCGTTCAACGCCGCAATGGCGGGCTGGAACTGGTCCGCGCTGGTGTAGGTGTTGGCGCGGAAAGAAGCACCCACGGCGTTGCCTGCGGCGTCGAAACGCTGGCCGTAGACGCCCGAGCTGCTACCGTCCTTGGTGGTGTCTTCCCACACCGCCACGAAGCCCCCGCCGGCCAGGCCCACGAGGGCCGGGTCTTGCTGGGCCGTGGTGCCTTCACCACTGGGGTTGGCGCGGGTGTTCGCGCCCTGGGCCACCCCGGCCGCGTCGTAACGCTGGAAGAAGATGTCGCGGTATTCGGTGTTGGTGGGGTTGGTGTAGTAATCGTCATACCAAGCCACCACGAAGCCGCCGTCGGCGGTGGCCGTGATGTTGGGCTGGTACTGGTTCTGGTCGGTGTCGGTGTTGACGCGGAATTCGCCACCCTGTGCCAGACCGTCGATGCTGAAGCGCTGCGCATAGACGCCCGTACCGCTTCCGTCCTGGCCGTCGGAACGCCAGGCCACCACGTAGCCGCCGCCTGTCAGCGCGGTCACCGTGGGTTCGTACTGGCCGGCGGGCGTGTAGGTGTTGATGCGGAACTCAGCGCCCAGCGGCACACCCTTGCTGTCGAAGCGCTGCGCGAAAACGCCCTGGCCCCAGCCGTCTTGCCCGGCCGAAGACCACACCGTGATGTAGCCGCCATCGCCCAGACGCGCCATCACTGGCGTGTCCTGGGTGTCTGGCACATAGGTGTTGACCTGCTCGTTGCCGAACAAGGCTTGCGCGCCGTCGGCGTCGGGGGTGACGTTGATGACCACGGTGCGCGGCACGCTGGTGCCACCGTCGCCGTCGCTGACGCTGATGCTCACGGTGCGCGAGTCGACCGGCGCCGACGAGGTGTTGGCGTAGGTCAGGTTCTCGATGACGGCTTCAACCGCTTGCGCCGTGGCGCTGGCGTTGAACACCACATCCAGGCTGCCGCCATTCGCACCGCTGGTGACGATGGTGCCGATGACGGTGCCGCCATACGACACGCTGGCGCCGACCACGCCGACCTGGCCGGCCGCGTTGCCCTGGTTGCGGATGCCGAGCTGGTCTTGCGTGGGTTGCAGGTCGGTCAGCGGGGTGACACCGACATTGCCGTAGCCGGTGATGGTGCTGACCCACAGGTGGCCGCCGTCGAAGTTGGCGCTGTCGGCGTCGGTCAGGCTGACGCCGCTGTCGATGACTTGCGGCGTGGCATTCAGCAGGTTCTCGGCGAAGGTGACCGAAGGGGCCATGTCGACCAGCACCGGCGCTGCCGATTTCACGATGGCACCTGGCGTACCCAGCAACTGCTGAAAAACGCCGTAGCTGCTGCTGACGCTGCCTTCCTGGTTGTAGCCGGCCCAGGTGACCACGGCACTGGAACCGGTCAGGCCCACGATGTCAGGCACGTACTGCGTGCTGCTGGTGGTGGTGTTGATGAGCTTGACGCCGTCGACCTTGTTGCCGGCGGCATCGAACTGCTGCGCCATCACGTCCTGGCTGCTGCCACCCAGCGAAGCGCTCGGGTAGCCGTCCCAGGTGACGATGAAGCCACCCGATTCCAGCCCGGCCACCCGGGCGAAGTTGGTCTGGTTGGCGGGCGAGTCGAGTGCGGTGTTGACCGCAATCTCGCCGCCCACTTTCGCGCCCAGCGCGTCGAACTGCTGGGCATAGACCACGCTGCCCGTCGACCACCAGACGGCAACGAAACCGCCACCGGCCAGCGTGGCCACATCGGGGCCGGACTGCTGACCCGTGACGGTGGTGTTCACCGCAATCTGCGCGCCAAGCTTCACACCGGCATTGGTGAAGATTTGCGCTTCGACGCCATATCCACTGGCGTCGCCGGTGCTGTCGCTGAAGGTGGCGACAAAGCCGCCGCCGCTGAGCGCGGCCAGACGCGGTTCGGACTGCGTGGCACCGCCCGCCACATTGACCGTGAACTCGGTGCCCAGCGGCGTGCCGTCGGCCGCGTAGCGCTGCGCCAGCACGTCATAGGTGTAGGTGGCCGCCGCGTTGGAATAGTCGCTGTAGTAGGCGACGACGAAGCTGCCGTCGCTGAGGCCCACCGCCGTGGGCTGGTACTGGTTGGAGGTGGTCGTGGTGTTGACCAGGAATTCGCCGCCAGCGGCCGTGCCGTCAGCGGCATAGCGCTGCGCATAGACGCCGTAGCTGCCACTGCCGTCCTGGCTGGTGGACGTCCAGGCGATCACATAGCCGCCGCTGGACAGGCCGGCCACGGTGGCTGCGTCCTGGTTGCTCAGGGTCTGCGTGTTGACCTGGAATTCGGCACCCACGGCCGCGCCCTTGGCGTCGTAGCGCTGGGCGTAGATGCCGTAGCCGCTGCCGTCTTGCGCGCCCTGGCTGGTCCAGGCGATGACGTAGCCGCCGGCATTGGGGCCTTGCAGGCGGTCCACCGAGGGGTCGATCTGCTGGCCGGGCTCGTAGGTATTGACCTGATTTTCACCAAACAAGGGCCCCACGGCACCCGCGTCGGCCACTGGCGTGATGCCGACGACGACGCTGCGCGCGGTGCCCGAAACGCTGGCACCGTCGGTGACGTTGAGCGTGAGGGTGCGGCTGGCCAGCGGGCCGCCTGATGTCGTCAGGTACTGCAGGCTTTCGACCACACGCTCGATGGCCTGGTCGGTGGCAGCGGCCTTGAAGGTGATGTCCAGCGCGGCACCGTTCACGCCATTCAGCGTGGCGCTGAGGGTGCCGATGGACACGCCACCGAACTGCACGTCGGTGCCGACGATGCCCACCTGCCCGGCAGCGAATCCTTCGCTGCGGATGCTGAGCTGGTCGGTGCTGCGGCCGGTGCTGCTGGCGTAGGTCACGTTGAAATGGCCGCCCGCAAAGCCGGTGCTGCCGGTGTAGTTCAGGGCCACCGCATCGTCGACCAGCACGCCCGCGCGGGCTGCGGTTTCGCTGATGTCGATGCTGCTGGTGACGTTGTCCAGCAGCAGCACCGGCGGCGTGTAGGCCGCCTGGATGGTGAGCTGCACCACGCTGGCGTCACTGGCACCGCCGTCGCCGTCGGTGATGCGCACGCTGATGTAGCGGTTGGTCGTGCCGGCCGGCGGCGCGGTGTTCTGGTAAGTGATGTTTTCCACCAGCGCGCGCACGGCAGCCGCATTGGCACTGGCGTTGAATGTGACGGTGAGCGTGCCCACGCCGGCACCACCGCCGCTGACGGTGCCGATGACGACGCCGCCAAAACTGACGTTGGCACCGGCCACCCCGATCTGGCCCGCAGCGACGCCCTGGTTGCGCACCGCCAGCACGTCGGTGGCGCTGAGGCCCGACAGCAGATTGACCAGCAATTGCCCGCCGCCGAAATCGGCTGAATCGCTGTCGCGGACCGACACGTCGCCGTCCAGCAACTGGGCCGTGCCGGCATACAGCGGGCTGGCCACGGCGCTGCTCAGGATGGTCTGCGCGCGCAGGTCACCGAGCAAGGGGTTCGCGGTGCTGCGCGCCAGGGTGGCGGCGGTGCCGAAGATCTGCTGCGCGATCTGGTAGGTGTTGTTGCCGCCGTTGGCTGCGGTGTTGTAGTCGGCATAGGCGACCACAAAATTGCCATTGCCCAGGTCGGCGATGGCCGGCAGGTATTCGGTGCTGTTGCTGTCCGACAGCAACTTGCGTTCGCCGTCGATGGCCACGCCCGCCGCGTTGTATTCGCGGATGTAGGTGTCGCTGGTGGTGCCGGCGTTGGTGACGTCGTAATTGTCGTTGTACCAGGTGACCACAAAGCCGCCGGTGGACAAGCCGGTGACGGCCGGCTGGTACTGGCCGCCGTTGGTCTGCTCGTTGACCAGGAATTCAGCCCCGGCCTTGGCACCGGCTGCGGTGTAGCGCTGGCCGTAGACGGCGGCGCTGCTGCCGTCCTGGTTGTCTGAACGCCAGACGACGATGAAGCCGCCATCGGCCAGCGTGGCCACGCTGGGCTCGTACTGCGGGCCGGCGGTGGTGGTGTTGACGAGGAAGCTGTCCGAGAAGGTGCCGGCAGCCGCGTTGTAGGTGCGGCCATAGACGCCGTTGCTGGCACCGTCGTTGCCGTTGGTGTCTTGCCAGACGATGACCAGGTTGCCATTGGCATACGCGGCGATGTCCGGCAGTTCCTGCGTGCCCACCTGCGGGTTGGCCGGTGCGCCCGGCGTGGTGCTGACGCGCGTTTCTGCGGTGACCTGGTTGCCGGCGTTGTCAAAGCGCCGGATGTAGATGTCGTAGCCGTTGCCACCGGCGTTGTTGAAGGAGGACCAGGCCACGGTGTAGCCACCGGTGTAGCCGGCCACCACGCCGTGGTACTGGGTGCTGCTGGTGGTGGTGTTGACCAGCGCGTTGGCACCTTGGGCCACCCCGCTGGCGTCATAGCGCTGCGCGTACATGCCGTAGCCGCTGCCGTCGGTGGCGTTGTCTTGCCAGACCACCACGAAGCCACCGTTGGACAGCGCCGCCGCATGGGGGTAGTTCTGGATGTTGGCGGTGGTGGTGTTGACGCGGAATTCGCTGCCCACCGCCACGCCGGCCGAACTGAAGCGCTGGCCGTAAACGCCGTCGCCACTGCCGTCCTGGACATCGGAAGTCCAGACGATGACGTAGCTGCCGTCAGCGAGCACGGCAATCTCGGGGTCGTCCTGGGTGCCTTCGACGAAGGTGCTGACCGGCGATTCGCCGTACACCACTGGCGAGCCGTCCTGTTCAGACGTGACGTTGATGACAACGGTGCCGGCATTGCTGCTGCCACCGTCGCCGTCGGACACGCGGATGCCCACGGTGCGCTGCGCATCGGGCCGCGACGAGGTGCTGCCGTAGGTGAGGTTCTGGATCAGCGACTCGACGGCTTCGACGCTGGCCGCTGCATTCAGGTCGATGTGCAGGTTGCTGCCATTGCTGCCATTGGCGATGGCTGCCACCGTGCCGATGGCCACGCCGCCGTAGGTGATGGTGCTGCCGGCCACGCCGATCTGGCCGACACCGACGCCGCCGTTCTTCACGCCCAACTGGTCGCCGGCGTCTTGGCCCTTGACGTGATACAGGTCGATGGCACCGCCAGCGAAGTCGGCCGAATCCAGGTCGGTCAGGCTAACGGCCGCGTCGATGACCTGCGGCGTGGCGTTGACCAGGTTTTCGCCGAAGGTAACGGTGCCGGTGAAGTCGCCCAGTTGCGGGTTGCTTTGCCGCGCCAGTGCGCCAGCGCTGCCGAAGATTTGCTGGACGATGTCGTAGGTGTTGTTGCCGCCGTTGGCCGCGGTGTTGTAGTCGCTGTAGGCGACCACGAAATTGCCGCCGCCCAGGTCGGCGAGGGCAGGCAGGTATTCCTGGCTGTTGCTGCCAGAGATCAGCTTGCGCTGGCCGTCGATGGCGTTGCCGCTGGCGTCGTACTCGCGGATGTAGGTGTCGGCGGTGGTGCCGGCACCCGTGGTGTCGTAGTTGTCGTTGAAGAAGCTGACGACAAAACCGCCAGTGGACAGGCCCGTCACGGCCGGCTGGTACTGGCCGCCGGCGGTGGTTTCGTTGACCAGGAATTCGCCGCCTACCTTGGCCCCGGCGGCATTGAACAACTGCCCCACCACGGCTGCGCTGCTGGCGTCGATGCTGTCGTCGCGCCAGACCACCACAAAGCCGCCACCGGCCAGCGTGGCCACGCTGGGTTCGTACTGGTTGCCCGCCGTGGTGGTATTGACGAGGAAGGTGTCTGAGAACGTGCCGGCCGCCGCGTTGTAGGTGC
>JANMZP010000169.1:0-12093 GCA_031383435.1 Betaproteobacteria bacterium
GGGCCCTGGGTGCCGCCAACGGCGTGAAGGACCTGGACACGCTGCAGTACACCAACGTGCTGTGCAACGAACACGGCATGGACCCCATCAGCTTCGGCGCCACCATCGGTGCGGTGATGGAGCTCTACGACATGGGCGTGCTGACGAAAGAGCAGATCGGCATCGACGCGCAGTTCGGCTCAGCCCAGGCGCTGGCCTACTTCGCCGAAATCACGGCCAAGGGCGAAGGCTTCGGCAAGGAAATCGGCCAGGGCAGCAAGCGCCTGACCGCCAAGTACGGCCACCCCGACCTGAGCATGAGCAGCAAGGGCCAGGAATTCCCGGCCTACGACGGGCGCGCCATCCAGGGCATCGGCCTGGCCTACGCCACCAGCAACCGCGGCGGCTGCCATTTGCGCGGCTACACCATCGCGTCAGAAGTGCTGGGCATCCCGGTCAAGACCGACCCGCTGGAAAGCGCCGGCAAACCCGAACTGGTGAAAGCCTTCCAGGACGCCACCGCCGCCTTCGACTCGGCCGGCATCTGCATCTTCACCAGCTTCGCCTGGGGCCTGGCCGACGTGGCGCCGCAAGTGGCCGCCGCCTGCGGTGACGAGTTCACGCTGGAGAACCTGAGCCTGATCGGCGAGCGCATCTGGAACCTGGAACGCGATTTCAACAACCGCGCCGGCTTCACGTCGAAAGACGACAGCCTGCCCAAGCGCCTGCTGACCGAAGCCGCCAAAAGCGGCCCGGCCAAGGGCAAGGTCAGCGAGTTGGGCACCATGCTGCCCATCTACTACGACATCCGCGGCTGGGACAGCGACGGCCAGCTGAAGCCCGAAACGCGCGAGCGTCTGAGCCTGTAGTGCCTGCCTGCAGCCAACCGATGAAGCACCTGATCCTGGGCGCCGGCCCGGCCGGCGTGATCGCCGCCGAAACCATCCGCAAGCAAGCGCCGCATGACGAGATCGTGCTGCTGGGCGACGAGCCCGAAGCGCCCTACTCGCGGATGGCGATTCCATATTTGCTGATGGGCAACATCGGCGAAGAGGGCACGCATTTGCGCCACACGCCGGGCCACTTCGAGAAGCTGCGCATCACGCAGCGGCGGGGCCGCGCGGTGCGCGTGGACACCACGGCGTGCACGGTGACGCTGGAAGACGGCAGCACGCTTGCATTCGACAAGTTGCTGATCTGCACCGGCTCATCACCCGCCACGCCGCCCATCCCGGGCCTGGCCGGTGCCGGCGTGCACCCTTGCTGGACCCTGGCCGACGCCCGAGCCATCATGGCCCTGGCCCAGCCCGGCGCACGCGTGGTGCAGATGGGCGCGGGCTTCATCGGCTGCATCATCATGGAGGCGCTGGCCTCGCGCGGTGTGCAGTTGAGCGTGGTCGAAATGGGCGACCGCATGGTGCCGCGCATGATGGGTCCGACAGCCGGCGGCATGATCAAGGACTGGTGCCTGACGAAGGGCGTCACCGTGCACACCGGCGCCCGCGTCGACGCGGTGGACCGCAGCGGCCCGGCCATGAAGGTTCAGTTGTCCAGCGGTGCCGTGCTGGAGGCCGACCTCATCATCAGCGCCACCGGCGTCAAGCCCAACATCGGCTTCCTGGAATACAGCGGCGTGCGCTGCCTGGTGGGCGTGCTGACCGACGAACACCTGCAGACCAACGTGCCCGGCATCTACGCCGCCGGCGACTGCGCCGAGGCTTTCGACAAGGTCAGCGGCACAACCATCGTCAGCGCCATCCAGCCCAACGCCGCTGAACAAGCGCGCGTGGCCGCGCTGAACATGGTCGGCCAGCGCACCAGCCTGCGCGGCGTGACGCAGATCAACGTGCTGGACACGCTGGGCCTGATCAGCGCCAGCTTCGGCCTGTGGAACGGCGTGCCCGGCGGCCAGCATGTCGAGTTGACCGACCTGGCGGCCCGCCGGCACTTGAGCCTGCAGTTCGATGCCGACAAATTGATCGGCTGCAACAGCATCGGCTGGACCCATCATGTCGGCGTGATGCGCGGTCTGGTGGAAGGGCAGATCAGCCTGGGCCCGTGGAAGGACAAACTGCTGGCCGACCCGACGCTGCTGATGGCCGCCTACCTGGCCCGCGCGCAGGCGCAGGATGAACACGCGCTGGTCTGACGCGCCGTGCAAATCACCTTCAAGCTCTACGCCAGCCTGACCGACTACCTGCCACCAGCCCACCGCAACGGCAACCAGATGCCGCTGGACGTGGCCGAAGGCGCGACCATTGCGCAGATCATCGAACCCTTCCAGCTGCCGATGAAGATGGTGCACCTGGTGCTGATCAACGGGCACTACATCGCGCCTGAAGCCCGGGCAACGCGGGCCCTCGTCGAGGGCGATGTGCTGGCCATCTGGCCGCCCATCGCGGGTGGCTGAGTCGGGCTGGATGCCCGAGCGCTTCGAACGCGAGTACGGTTGCACCGAGACCGAGTGGTTGCGCTGGCTGCCGGGTGCCGTGCGCGACGGGACCTTGAGCCTGACGCCGGGGCAAGCCTGCATCGCCATCCACGGTGGTGAACTGCAGCTGGGCTGGACCGTGCTGCCGCCGCGCCAGTTCGCCCTGATCCGCATGCCGCGCATGGCCGTCACCTTCGCATTCAACGGCGTCAGCCTGGAAGCACGCGCAGCGTTCATGCGCTACTTCGACCTCTACCTGCAGCGCGGCGGCGGCTGAGCGCCTTGGACTATCGTCCCGCCGGATGAAAGCCCGTGGCGTCCACCTGCAGTACACCTTCCAGCCCGAGGGCCAGCGCGGTGCCGTCGTGCAGAACCCGCTTTTCGACCTGCTGTCGGCGGTCCACGAACACGGCTCCATCCAGCGCGCGGCGACGGCCACCGGGGCGTCCTACCGCCACGTGTGGGGCGCGCTGAAGCACTGGCAAGACGTGCTGGGCGAAGCGCTGGTCAGCTGGAGCCAGGGCCACCCCGCACGGCTGACGCCTTTCGCCGAACGCCTGCTGTGGGCCGAGACCCATGCCCGGGCGCGCCTGACGCCGCACATCGAAGCCCTGCGCGCCGACCTGGAACGCGTGCTGACCGAGGCGCTGGACGGCAGCCAGCAGGTGCTGACCGTCTACGCCAGCCACGACCTGGCCCTGCCCGCGCTGCGCGAGACGGCGCGCGACGCCGAACGCCTGCACATCGACCTGCGCTTCGCCGGCAGCATCGACGCCCTGCGTGCACTGGCCGAGGGCCGCTGCGCCGTGGCCGGCTTCCACGTGCCGCCGCTGACCGAAGGCGCGGCGCTGTTTGCCGAGAGTCTGAAACCTCTATTGAAGCCGGGGCGTCACAAGCTCATCGGCTGCACGCGGCGCACCCAGGGGCTGGTGGTGCCGGCGGGCAATCCGCAAGCCTTGAAGGGCCTGGCTGACGTGGCCGCGCAGCGGGCGCGTTTTGCCCAGCGCCAGGCCGGTTCGGCCACACGCCTGCTGACCACCCACCTGCTGGCGCAGGCCGCCATCGATCCGGTGCGCATCGTCGTGGCGCGCACCGAAGACAGCCACACGGCCATCGCTGCGGCCGTGGCCGGCGGGATGGCCGACACCGGCATCGCCATCGAAGCCGCCGCCCGCGCCTATGGCCTGGACTTCGTGCCGCTGGCCGAAGACGACTACTTCCTGGTCTGCCTGGTCGACGCGCTGGAACTGCCCGCCGTGCAGGCCCTGCGCCGGGCCCTGCATGACCCGGCGTGGCAACGGGCCGTGAGTGCCCTGCACGGCTACAGCCTGGCCCAGCCCGGCGAGGTGCTGTCGCTGACCCGCGCGCTGCCTTGGTGGACCTTTCGCAAAACCAAGGCCGACTGAAGGGTGCCAGACGGCAAGCGCGCTGCCACGCACAATGCGCCGCAACGCCGTCTCGACCAGCAGCCAGGACCACACCATGCAAGCCTTCGCCTACGCCACCCCCAGCACCCTGGCCGACGCCGTGAAATTGGCGGCCGAGGAAGACGCCAAGTACATGTCCGGCGGGCAAACGCTGCTGCAGTCCATGAAGCTGGGCCTGATCGCGCCCAGCACCGTCATTGACCTGGCCGCCATCAGCGAGATCAAGGGCATCTGCCGCGAAGGCGATGCCATCGTCATCGGCGGCGGCACCACCCACGCCGACGTGGCTGCGTCGAAAGACGTGCAGGCCGCCATCCCCGCGCTGGCCGACCTGGCCGGCCACATCGGCGACCGCCAGGTGCGCAACCGCGGCACGCTGGGCGGCAGCCTGGCCAACAACGACCCCGCCGCCTGCTACCCGGCGGCCGTGCTGGGCCTGGGTGCCACGGTGCACACCAACCAACGGAAGATTGCCGCCGACGACTTCTTCCTGGGCATGTTCACCACTGCCTTGAACGAAGGCGAGATCGTCACCGCCGTCAGCTTCCCCATCCCGGAAAAGGCCGGCTGGCAGAAGTTCAAGCAACCGGCCTCGCGCTTCAGCCTGGTGGGGGTGTTCGTCAGCAAAGGCCCGGCTTCTTCTGGCGGTGAAGTCCGCGTGGCGGTGACGGGGGCCGGTGCCGGCGGCGTGTTCCGCGCCACCGGCCTGGAAGTCAAGCTCGCCACGAATTACAGCGCCAGCGCGCTGGCCGGTGCCACGGTGCCGGCCGACGACCTGAACAGCGACCTGCACGGCAGCGCGGCTTATCGCGCCGCCTTGATCCCGGTGCTGGCCGGGCGCGCTGTTTCATGATGTAACAGTTTAACGGCCGGCTTTGGCCGGCACACCCGATCCGCAGGGTGCCCCGCAGCGCGACTGCGGCGCACAGTCCTTCTGAAGTTCCATCCGGAGATCGACATGACCCAGCGCCCCGCCCTGTTTGCCCACCCTGTGCGCCAGGCGCTGGGTCTGGCCGGTTTGACGGCCAGCCTGTCGGCCCTGGCCGCCTTGCCCACCGTGGACATGAGCTTCACCCAAGCCGCCGGCGTGGTCGGTGCCACCGATGTGATCGAAGTCTGGGTCACGCTGACCGTGCAGCCCAACAGCAGCCCGCTGATCTTCGACGCAGCGCTGGGCGTGCCCTTCGGCCTGAACCCCGCCGACCTGCCGGTGCAGGGCCAGAACAACGACGGCGTGCTGAGCGACTTCGCGTCCTACAACTTCCTGCAAACCAATACCTACTACGGCTGCAGCGGCACCTTCACCAACTCCTGCGGTCCCGGTGCCTACGCCTTCGACTTCCACACCAACAACCTGCCGGGCCAGCCCAGCTTCAATTTCCTGCCCGCGCTGAACCTGGCACCCGGTGCCAGCATGAGCTACCTGTTCGGCACCTTCACGCCCGTGGGCACGGTGGCCGACGGCACCTACACCTTCTACCGCACGGGTGCCACGCTGCTGTTCACCGGTCTGGACGCGACGGACCAGAACATCTTCAGCTACTACACCCTGGGTGAAACCTGCCCGGCTGGTGAAGAGGCCGCTTGCGCCTTCACGCGCACCGTGGTGGGCGTACCCGAACCACAGACCTACGCGCTGCTGATGGCCGGCCTGCTGGGCTTGGCCTGGGTGGCCCGACGCCGCCGCGACTGAGACCTGCTCCAGACAGGGAGGGGGCGCTACAGCACCCGCTGCGCCACGGCCGCGTACAAGGGTATGCCCAGCAGGATGTTGAAGGGGAAGGTCAAGCCCAGCGACATGCCGAAATACAGCGCCGGCTGCGCCTCGGGTATCGCCTGGCGCAGCACGGCCGGCACGGCGATGTAGGACGCGCTGGCCGCCAGCACCATCAGCAAGGCGCCGTTGCCCGCTGACAGCCCCACGGCTGCCGCCAGCGCCAGGGCCAGCGTGGCATGCACCAGCGGCCCCAGCAGGGCATAGGCAATCAGCCAGGGCGAGACCTGGCGCAGTGCGCCGGCGCTGCGCGCCGCCAGCAGGCCCATGTCCAGCAGGAAGAAGGCCAGCATGCCTTTGAACAGGTCGACCGAAAAGGGCTGCATCGCGCGCTGGCCGGCCTCGCCCGTCAGCAGGCCGACGACCATCGCGCCCAGCAGCAGCAGCTGCGCGCCGTCGGTGAGCGATTCGTGCAGCACCTTGCGCAGCGGCGTGGCCTGCGCCGCCGTGCCCTGACGGTGGCGCACCCGGTTGGCCAGCACCACGGCCATGATGATGGCCGGGGACTCCATCAGCGCCATGGCCGCCGCCATGTGTCCGCCAGGTGCCAGGCCCTGGTTTTCGGTGTACTGCACGGCCGTGATGAAGGTGACAGCGCTGACCGACCCGTAAGTGGCCGCCACGGCGGCGGCATCAAAGCCGTTCAGCCAGCGCCGCAGCAAGACGTAGCCGATGCCGGGCACCACCGCCGCCAGCAGCAGCGCACAGGCCAGGCTTTGCGCCACTTCAGCCGTCAGGCCCGACTGGGCCAGCGCGAAGCCGCCCTTCAGGCCCAGGGCCATCAACAGGTACAGCGACAGGAAACGCGAGATGGGCTGCGGAATTTCCAGATTCGAGCGCAACGCACCCGCCAGCAGGCCGAAGACAAAAAACAGGATGGAAGGATCGAGGAGCTTGCTCATGGGTGGCGCAGTTTCCGCAAACCCGTTCATCATGGAAAATGATGTTTTTTGATACGAAAGATCGGGTTTGCCAATGCAAAAATCCGCCCCATCAGGCATGGACCGCGCCCCCCGTGCCACGCTGGTGCAATTGCGCAGCTTTGAAGCCGTGGTGCGCCTGGGCGCGGTGGGCCGCGCGGCGCAGGCCTTGAACCTGGCGCAGCCGACGGTGTCCACGCAGATCAAGGAACTGGCCGCCGCCACCGGCATGACGCTGTTGCAGCCGCAGGGCCGCGGCCTGGTGGCCACGCCACAAGGTGAACACCTGGCCGAAGCGGCGCGCGAGATGTTCGCGGCCTGGCAACGCTTTGAAGAGCACTGCGCCGAACTGCAGGGGCTGAAGCGGGGCCGTCTGCAACTGGCGGCCGTTACCACCACCGAATACTTCCTGCCCGACCTGCTGGGCCCTTTCGCGCGGGCCCACCCGGGCATCCAGATCGAGCTGGCGGTGGAAAACCGCGACGCCGTGGTGGCGCGCCTGGCCAGCGGCAGTGACGAACTGGCGGCCATGATGCTGCCGCCCGACCACCTGCCGCTGCACCGCTGGCCCTTTCTGGCCAACCCGCTGGTGGTGGTGGCCGCCGCCGGCCACCCGCTGGCTGCGCGGGCAGCGCACAAGCGGCTGGGGCTGGCGCAGTTGCTGGATCAGCCGCTGCTGGTGCGCGAAGCCGGTTCGGGCACCCGCCTGGCGCTGGAACGCTTGCTGGCCGAGCGCCAGTTGCAGTGGCCGCCGCGCATGGCGCTGGGCAGCAACGAGGCCATCAAGCACGCGGTGCGTGCCGGTCTGGGCCTGGCCGTGTTGTCACGCCACACGCTGGCCGCCGACCCGGCCACCGACGGTCTGGTGGTGCTGCCGGTCAGCGGCTTCCCGCTGCGCCGCATGTGGCACCTGGTGTGGCGCAAGGACCGCCCGCTGTCGCTGCCAGCGCGCACGCTGCTGGCCGACCTGCGCCAGCAATTGCAAGTGCGGGCGCGGCCGGCGGTCTGAGAACGGCGGCTCAGGCCCAGACCACCGGCCCCGGCGCGTCGTACCAGCCGGCCACCGCTGCGGCCACGCTGGCCTCGATGCGGCTGCGCCGGATCTTCATCGTCGGCGTCAGGCAGCCGTTGGCCATGGTCCACGGGTCGGTGGCCACCGCGATGAACTGCAGGTGTTCGTGGCTGGCCACGGCGCTGTTGACCTGGGCCAGCAGGGCGGCCATTTCACTTTCCACCTGCGCCCGCACGCCGGGGTCGGCCAGACGCGGCCGCAGGTTCTCGTCCAGCATCACCAAGGCGTGCGCTGCGACCTGGCCCGAGCCGGCCACCAGCGCCAGTTCGACCATCGGGTGGGCGCTCAAGCGGCCTTCGATGGGCGCCGGTGCCACGTACTTGCCCTTGGCGGTCTTGAAGAGTTCCTTCTTGCGGCCGGTCAGTTGCAGCAATCCTTGCGCGTCGTAGGTGCCCAGGTCGCCGGTCTTGAAGTAGCCGTCGGCCGTGAAGCTGTCGGCGGTCAGTTCGGGGTCTCGGTAGTAGCCCTTCATCTGGCCCGGCGACTTGACCAGGATCTCGCCGTCATCGGCCAGCCGCGTCTGCACGCCGGGGTTGGGGCGGCCGACGCGGCCGGGTGCGTGGGCGGCGGCGGTGGAACTGTGCGAATACGCGAAGTCTTCGGTCATCGCGTAGCCGTCGTACAGCGCCAGACCGAGACGGCTGTACCAGGTCATCAGCGCTGGCGGCATGGGGGCCGAACCGGTGCCGGCGCGCACCACGGCGTCCAGGCCCAGGCTGGCCAGCACCTGCTTGCCCACCGCCGGTGCCATTGCCGGGTTGTCCAGCATCGCGTCCAGTTGCGCCGCCGGCAGGCGCGTGAACACGCCTTGCTGGAACTTGGTGTACAGGCGCGGCACCGAGACGAAAACTGTCGGCCGGGCGCGCTTCAGGTCGTCCATGAAGGTGGCCAGTGTTTCGGTGAAGTAGAGGTGGCCGCGGCCGCTCAACAAGGCCGGGCATTCAACCCAGGCGCGCTCGAAACAATGCGCCAGCGGCAGGTAAGACAAGGCCCGGTGTTCGATGTGCACGCCACCGTCTTGTTCCAGGCCGTAATCGACGATGCCTTGCGCGGCGGCCGTCACCGAACCGAAGGTCTGCATCACGCCCTTGGGTTGGCCGGTGGAGCCCGAGGTGTAGAGCAGCATGGCCAGGTCGTCGTTGTGGCGCGCGGGCCGCCCGGGCAGGGGCGCGGTGCGCGCCACGATGGCCTCCCAGGTGTCGAAGGCGGCCTGGGCTGCGGCGGGGGCCAGCGGCAGCGCGATACACGGCAACCCGGCTGGCACGGCGGTCTGCTGCGCCGCCCAGTCGTCGAGCTTGCCGACGAACAGCAGCTGCGCCGCGCAGTGCTGCAGCACGTAGCGGATGTTGTCGGCCGTCTCGGTGGGGAAGATGGCCACGGTGGTGCCGCCGGCCATCCAGATGGCCAGCTCGGCGACGATGAAGTGGGCGCTGTTCTTGGCCAGCATCGCCACCATCTCGCCCGGCTGCAGGCCAACTGCTTTCAGGTGCGCCGCCATGCGTCGCGCTTCGTCCACCGCCTGGCCCCAGGTGATATCCAGCACCGGGCCGCCGCCCACCGGCTGCGTCATGAAAACGTGGTCGGGCTGTGCCGCTTCATGGTCGTAGACGTGGTCCAGGATGGTCTTGGTGGCGGTCATGGTCGGTTTTCCTTGCGATGGCCCTGACGCCGCAAGCGGGGGCGTCCAAGGGCCGAGTGTTCCAGTGCAAGGCACGCGCCGACACGGGGTCCATCCCGGGGCTTGCTGCCAGAATCGTCGGCATGAACGACACGTCCACCCAGCCCGCGTTGCCCACCAGCATCGACGACACCGCCGCCCGCCTGCTGGCGCTGGACTACGTGCCCGAACGCGCGCTGGCCACCACCGTCTTCCTGGCGCTGAAACTGCAGCGCCCGCTGTTCCTGGAAGGCGAACCCGGCACCGGCAAGACAGAGATCGCCAAGACGCTGGCCGCCATGCTGGGCCGACCTTTGATCCGCCTGCAATGCCACGAAGGCCTGGACCTGGCGGGTGCGGCCTACGAATGGAATTACGCGCGGCAGATGCTCGAAATTCGCCTGGCCGAATCTGCAGGCCAAGGCCGTGGCACGCTGGCCGATGAGCTGTTCAGCGACCGCTTCCTGATCCGCCGCGCGCTGCTGCAGGCCATCGATCCGGCCCAGCCGGTGCCACCGGTGCTGCTGATCGACGAACTCGACCGCGCCGACGAACCCTTCGAAGCCTTTCTGCTGGAAGTGCTGAGCGACTTCCAGATCACCATCCCCGAGTACGGCACGGTGAAGGCCGTGCACCCGCCCATCGTGGTGCTGACCAGCAACCGCACGCGCGAGATCCACGACGCGGTGAAGCGCCGCTGCCTGTACCACTGGGTGGGCTTCCCCGACGCAGCGCGCGAGGCCGAGATCCTGGCCCGCCGCGTGCCCGGTGCGCCGGCCCGGCTGTCGGCCGAAATCGTGGCCTTCGTGCAGAAGCTGCGCGGCCTTGAACTCTACAAATTACCCGGCATCGCCGAGACCATCGAATGGACGCGCGCGCTGATGGAACTGGACAAGGGGGTGCTGGACCCCGAGACCATCAACCACACACTGGGCGTGCTGCTGAAGTACCAGGACGACATCGCCCGGGTGCAGGGCAGTGAAGCCGCGCGGCTGCTGACCCAATTGAAAACCGAAGCGGCCGGGCCGCGATGAAAGCGCAGAACATGGTGCAACGCAGATCCTTCCACGCTGCCCTGCTGGCCGCCGCCACGCTGACGGTCAGCGGCCTGGCGAGCAACCTGGTCAGCACCCCGGCCAACGCGCAGGTTCCTTGGCCCAGCAAGACCGTGAAGATCGTCGTGCCCTACGCCGCCGGCGGCCCGGCCGACGTGGTGGCGCGCGAACTGGCGCAGCGCCTGGGCGAGCAGATCAAGCAAACCGTCGTCGTCGAGAACCAGGGTGGCGGCATGGGCCTGCCCGCGCTGACCACCGTGACCCGCGCCGAGCCCGACGGCCACACGCTCTACATGCCGGCCTTGGGCAATGTGGTGCTGCAGCCGCTGCTCAGCAAGAACGGCGGCGCCGACCTGATCGCCAAGCTGCGGCCCATCACGCTGGTGTCCACCGGCGCACACGTGCTGGTGGTGTCGGCCAAGCTGCCAGTGACGAACGTGAAGGAACTGGTCGACTACGCACGGGCCAACCCGGGCAAGGTCAGCTTTGCGTCGGCCGGCACCGGCGGCACCGCCCACCTGGGCATGGAAATGTTCAAGATGCTGAGCCACACCGACGTGCTGCACGTGCCCTACAAGGGCAGTTCGGGCGCGGTGAACGACCTGGCTTCCGGCCAGGTCAGCGCGCTGTTCAGCAGCCTGCCTTCCTTGCAGGCGCTGGCCGACAAAGGGCTGGTCCGCGTCATCGGCGTGACGGCCCCCAGCAGTTCGCCCAGCACGCGCGCGCTGCCGCAGGTCAGCGCCACCTTGCCGGGTTTCGAATACACCACCTGGTACGCGATGTACGCGCCGGCGGCCACGCCCAAAGCCGTGGTCGACCGCATCAACAGCGCCCTGCGAACGGCACTGAAAGACCCCGCACTGGCCGCCAAGATCGAGCCGCACGGCGTGGAACTGCTGGGCAGCACGCCGGAAGAAGTGCAGATCTGGGTGCAGCGCGACACCGAAAAATGGAGTCGCATCATCAAGGCCGGCAACATCAGCCTGGACTGAGATGCAGCCTGCGCTGCCGGGCCACCTGGCCGACAACGTCATGCACTTCGGCCGGGTGCTGCGCCAGGCCGGTTTGCCGCTGCCCACCGAACGCATCCAGCTGGCACTGACCGCGCTGCAGTTCGCCGGCCTGGAATCGAAGCGCGACTTCCACGATACGCTGGCCGCCTGCCTGCTGGACCGCGTGGGACACCGCGAACTCTTCGACCAGGCCTTCGCCCTCTTCTGGCGCGACCCCGACATCGCCGGCCGCATGATGGCGATGCTGCTGCCGCGCGTGCAGGCCAAGACCGAACAGCCGGCCGTGCCCGAGAACCGGCGCCTCGGCGACGCGCTGTTCCCGCACCAGCCCCATCAACCGAACCCGCCACCGCCGCCCGAGCAGATCGAGGTTGACGCGGCGCTGACCTGGAACGACCGCGAGCTGCTGCGCAAGGCCGACTTCGACGCCCTGACGGCCGACGAATGGCGCGCCGCGCAGGTTCTGCTGCGCCGCATGGCGCCGCTGTTCGAACCCATCCGCACGCGGCGCAGCGAACGCGCCGCCCACCCCGGCCGCCCCGACGGCCGCGCCACGCTGCAGGCCCTGGCGCGCACGGGCGGCGACGTCTGGCAAATGCGCTGGCAACGCCCGCGCAGCCGACCCGCGCCGCTGGTGGTGCTGGCCGACATCTCGGGTTCGATGAGCCGCTACAGCCGCATGCTGCTGCACTTCACGCACGCCCTGGGCCATGCGGACGCGCGCGTCGAAACCTTCGTCTTCGGCACGCGCCTGACGCGCTGCAC
>JANMZP010000171.1:0-35925 GCA_031383435.1 Betaproteobacteria bacterium
GCGCCGGGTGGTGGTGCACGCGCCCTGCCAGGCCCACGCTGGCCAGCACGCGCTGCGCGGCAGCCCGCGCTTCGGCCTGCGGCAAACGGCGGATGCGCAGCGGCATGGCCACGTTGTCCAGCGCGCTGAATTCGGGCAGCAGGTGGTGGAACTGGTAGACGAAACCCAGGTGCTGGTTGCGCCAGCGGCCCTGCGCGGCGGCGTTCATGTCGGCGAAGGCCTGGCCCATCAATTCGACCATGCCGGAAGTGGGCGCATCCAGCCCGCCCAGCAGGTGCAACAGCGTGCTCTTGCCCGAGCCCGAGGCACCGACCACGGCCAACGTTTCGCCGCGCTGCACCTGCAGCGTCACGCCCTTCAGCACGGTGACGTCCAGCGGGCCTTCCTGGAAGCGCTTGTGCAGGCCCTGGCAGCGCAGGATCACTTCATTCATAACGCAGCGCCTCGGCCGGGTTGACGCGGCTGGCGCGCCAGCTGGGGTAGAGCGTGGCCGCGAAGGCCAGCACCAGCGAGATCAGGGTGATGGGCACGATGTCGCTGGCCAGCGGCTCGCTGGGCATGTGGTTGATGACGTAGATGCTGCCTGGCAGGAAGGCCACGCCCAAAGCGCGTTCAATGGCCGGCACGATGACGTCGATGTTGAAGGCCACCGCCAGCCCCAGCACCACGCCCGACAGCGTGCCGATGATGCCGCTCATCGCGCCTTGCACGATGAAGATGCCCATCACGCTGCGCGGGCTGGCACCCAGGGTGCGCAAGATGGCGATGTCGGCGCGCTTGTCGGTGACCGTCATCACCAGCGTGCTGACCAGGTTGAAGGCGGCCACCGCGACGATCAGCGTCAGGATGATGAACATCATGCGTTTTTCGATCTGCACCGCGTCGTACCAGTTGCGGTTGGTGCGCGTCCAGTCGCGCACGATGACGGCCGAGCCCAGGCCCCGCTGCAGTTCGCCGCCGATCTGCCGTGCGCCTTGCACGTCGCTCAAGCGCAGTTGCACGCCCATCGGGCCTTCGACGCGGAACAGCCGCGCGGCGTCGTCGACATGGATCAGCGCCAGGCCGCTGTCGTATTCGTAATGCCCGGCTTCGAAGGTGCCGACCAGGGTGAACTGCTTCAGGCGCGGCACCACGCCGGCCGGTGTGGTCTGGCCGCCGGGGGCGACGATGGTGACCTTGTCGCCAGGGCGCGCGCCCAGCATGCGCGCCAACTCCACGCCCAGCACGATGTTCCATTCGCCGGCCTTCAACTGGGCCAGCAGCGGCGCTTGCGTTTTCGCCAGGTCGGTGACCTGGCCTTCCATTTCGGGGTTGATGCCGCGCACCACGGCACCCCGCAATTCATCGCCCCGGCCGACCAGGGCCTGCGCCGCCACAAAAGGTGCTGCGCCGATGACGCGCGGGTCTTTGCGTGCAGCAGAGGCGGTGGCCTGCCAGTCGGGCAATGCGCCGCCGCTGGCGTCGAAAACCTCGATGTGCGCGATGACGCTGAGCATCCGGTCGCGCACCTCTTTCTGGAAGCCGTTCATCACGCTGAGCACGATGATCAGCGCGGCCACGCCCAGCGCAATGCCCAGCATCGACACACCGCTGATGAAGGAAATGAAGCCGTTGCGGCGGCCGGCGCGGCCGGCGCGCGTGTAGCGCCAGCCCAGTTGCCACTCGAACGGCAGGTTCATGTCGGCAAGTTCATGCAGGTGTGATTTTCAAAGCTCGATTCATGGCGCGCGGATGCTAACGGACCGGTGTGCACGCCGTCTGTGTGCTGGCGGGCAGGGCCCTGCGGATAATCCGGCGATGCATTTGATGATTCCGTACGCTGCGCCGCTGTCCGAAGCCGGCCGGCAAGCCAGCGCCACGCTGCGCCTGCCCCACCTGCAGGCGCTGCTGGTCCGCTGGACCGAGGTCGATCGCGACAGCGCCGACGAATGGAGCCTGAGCCCGCCACACGAGCGCGCCCGGGCCCGCTCACTGGGCCTGCGCGGCGGCAGCGGGCAACTGCCCTGGGCAGCGCTGCAGGCGCAAGCCGACGGCATCGCGGTGGGCGACCTCGCCTGGGGTCTGATCACGCCCACGCACTGGCACCTGGGCACCGACCAGGTCAGCCTGCTGGACCCGAACGCGCTGATGCTGGACGCCGCTGCATCGCAGGCGGTCTTCGATGCCGTGCAGCCGCTGTTCACCAGCGCGGGCTATGCCTTGCACGGCGCTGCGCCGCTGCGCTGGTACATGGCGCATGAATCGCTGGCCTCGTTGGCCACCGCCTCACTCGACCGCGTGATCGGCCGCAACGTCGACGCCTGGCTGGGCACCGCACCCGCGCTGCAAGCCATACGCCGCCTGCAAAGCGAGATCCAGATGCTGCTGTACACCCACCCGCTGAACGACCAGCGTGAGGCGCAGGGCCTGCTGCCGGTCAATTCCTTCTGGCTCAGCGGCTGCGGCGTGGCGCAGGCCGTCACGGGCACCGAGCCGACCACCGACGCCCGCCTCCGTGCGCCCGCCCTGGCCGACGACTGGGCCGCCTGGGTGAAGGCCTGGGACACCCTGGACGCCGACCCGCTGGCCGACCTGCTGCAGCGCGCCGACCGCGGCGAGCCCGCGCGCCTGACGCTGTGCGGCGAGCGAAGCGCCGCCACCTTCGAAGCCACGCCGCGCAGCCTGCTGCAGCGCGCCCGCCAACTGTTTGCCGCACCGGCCGTGCAGCCGCTGCTGGAGAGCCTGTGATCCTGCAAACCCGTGAGGTCTCGCCGCGCACCGCCTACGCGCTGGAACAAGCCGGCGTGCACCCGCTGCTGGCCCGCTTGCTGGCCGCGCGCGGCGTGCGCGCGGCCGAAGAACTGGACGACAGCCTGGCCCGTTTGCTGCTGCCTGAAACGCTGAAAGGCAGCGCCGAGGCGGGCCGTTTGCTGGCCGACGCGATCACCCACAGCAAGCGCATCTGCATCGTCGCCGACTACGACTGCGACGGTGCCACCGCCTGCGCCGTGGCCCTGCGCGGCCTGGCCTTGCTGGGTGCCGCGCCGGGCGCAGTCGGCTATGTCGTGCCCGACCGCGCGGTGCACGGCTACGGCCTCACGCCGGCCATCGTCGACCTGGCGCGCGCCCGCCACCCGCAAGGGCTGGACCTGCTGGTCACCGTGGACAACGGCATCGCCAGCCACGCCGGCGTGGCCCACGCGCGGGCTTGCGGCCTGCAGGTGCTGGTCACCGACCACCACCTGCCGGCGGTCATCGGCGGTGCAATTTCATTGCCCGACGCCGATGTCATCGTCAACCCCAACCAGCCCGGCTGCGACTTCGCCAGCAAGGCCATCGCGGGCGTGGGGGTGATGTTCTACGTGCTGCTGGCGACCAGGGCCGAACTGCGCACGCGCGGTGCTTTCGACGCGGCCACGCAACCCCGGCTGGACGCGCTGCTGGACCTGGTCGCGCTGGGCACCGTGGCCGACGTGGTGAAGCTGGACGCCAACAACCGCCGCCTGGTGGCGCAAGGGCTGAAGCGCATCCGCAGCGGGCGCATGCAGCCGGGCATCGCGGCGCTGTTCCAGGCCGCCGGGCGCGACGCCAGCAAGGCCGCCGGCTTCGACTTCGGTTTCGCTGTGGGCCCGCGCATCAACGCCGCCGGGCGGCTGGCCGACATGACGCTGGGCATCACCTGCCTGACCACCGACGACGCCGTGCTGGCCCACGAACTGGCCGCGCAGCTGGACGCCATCAACCGCGAACGCCGCGATGTCGAAGCCGGCATGCGCGAACTGGCCGAGCTGGCGCTGCTGCAGCTGATGCCGGCCGACGACACGGCCGACGCGCCACCCGCGCCGCCCTCGGTGGCGCTGTTCGACGAGAGCTTCCACGAAGGCGTGGTCGGCATCGTGGCCGGCCGCGTCAAGGACAGGCTGCACCGGCCGACTTTCGTGTTCGCGCGCGGTGCCGACGGCCATTTGAAAGGTTCGGGCCGCTCCATCCCCGGCTTCCATTTGCGCGACGCGCTGGACCTGGTGGCCAAGCGCCACCCGGGCCTGTTGCTGCGCTTCGGCGGCCACGCCATGGCGGCCGGCTGCACGCTGGGCGATGTGGGTGATGACGGCCCCTTGGCCTTGTTCGACAGCGCCTTGCGTGCCGTCGCCACCGAATGGCTGGACGCCGCCACGCTGACCCGCACCCTGCGCACCGACGGCCCTTTGCCGCTGGAATGGTTCAACGCGCAGACCGTGGCCTTGCTGGACGCGCAGGTCTGGGGCCAGGGCTTCGAAGCCCCGGTGTTCTGCGACGAGGTGCAGGTGCTGCAACAACGATTGGTCGGGGAAAAACACATGAAGTTGAAACTGCGCCACCAGGGCACCGAACGCGACGCGATCTGGTTCAGCCACACCGAAGCGCTGCCCACCACGGCGCGCCTGGCCTACCGCTTGAGCATCGACGAATGGAACGGCAAGCAGCGCGTGCAGATGATGGTCGAGGCGGCGTTTTGAAGCGCGCCACCTGCACGACTGTGGCCCTGGCCTTCACGGTCGGCAGCGCGGCACTGTTGCCCCAGACCGCGCAGGCGCTGGGCACCGAGGTCGTCGCCACAGGTCTCGAATTCCCCTGGGCGCTGGCCTTTCTGCCGGACGGCCGCATGTTGGTAACGGAGAAGGCGGGCCGCCTGCGCTTTGTCGGCCGTGACGGCAAATTGGGGGTGCCGCTGGCCGGCCTGCCGGCCATTTCGGCGAACGGCCAATGCGGCCTGCTGGACCTGGTGGTCGACCCCGATTTCGCCAAGAACGGCCTGCTGTTCTGGACCTTCGCCGAACCCGGTGAGAACGGCAGCAACAGCACCGCCGTCGCCCGCGGCCGGCTGGTCGGCGACCAGCTCACCGAGGTGCGCACCATCTTCAGCCAGAAGCCCAAAGTGGCCAGTGGCTACCACTGCGGTTCACGCATCGTGTTCGGCCGCGACGGCCATCTCTTTGTGGGCTTGGGGGACCGTTTCAGCCAGAAAGACCAGGCGCAAAACCCGGCCAACCACCTGGGCAAGGTGGTGCGCATCACGCGCGACGGCAAAGCCCCGGCCGACAACCCCAAGCTGGACCCGGCAGCGCCCGAAGTCTGGAGCCTGGGCCACCGCAACATCCAGGGCGCGGCGCTGCAGCCCGACACCGGCGTGCTGTGGACGGTGGAACACGGCCCGCAGGGCGGCGACGAGATCAACGCACCCGAAGCCGGCAAGAACTACGGCTGGCCGCTGCTGACCTACGGCCGCAACTACGGCAGCGGCACGCGCATCGGCGAAGAAGGCCCCAAACCCGGTTTCGAGCAGCCGCTGAAGGTGTGGGTGCCGTCCATCGCGCCCAGCGGCATGGCCTTCGTCACCGGCACGCGCTATGCGGGTTGGCAGGGCCAGATGCTGGTGGGCGCGCTGGCCGGCCAGGCCCTGGTGCGCCTGACCATCCAGGGCCGCAGCGTGACCGCCGAAGAGCGCGTGCTGCCCGAGTTGAAGCGCCGCATCCGCGACGTGCGGCAGGGCCCCGACGGCACCATCTACCTGCTGACCGACGGTGCCCACGGCCAGTTGCTGCGCGTGACGCCCTGAGTTCGGGGCCCGGCTTGAATCTGGGGCGTGCGGGCCTCAGGCCACGCGCCCGAACCACCACAGCGACAGCCCGGCCGACAGCAGCGCCAGCAGTGCGCCGAGTGCGGCCAGCAGTGCCGTGACTTCAGTTTCCTTGCGCTCCACCACCATGCGCGACGACAGGCTCTCGTAGACCTGCTTCAGGTCTTCGGCGGTGCCGGCGTAGAAGTACTCGCCGTGGGTCAGCACGCTGATGTTCTTCAGCGTCTCTTCGTCCAGCCGCACGCGCATGCTCCAGCCTTCGAAACCGATGGTCTCGCCAGCCTTGGTGCCCACGCCCACGGTGTAGACGCGGATGCCGTGCTCGGCGGCCATCTTGGCGGCATCCAGCGGGTCGGGGCCGGTGGTGCGCTGGCCGTCGGTCAGCATGATGATGGCCGCCGAGTTGTAGCTGCCCGGCGCCACCGGGGCACGCTTGGGTGCGTCGGCCTTGGGCGTGAGGGGCTTGCCGGGGAAGTTGCGCTGACCGGTGACGTGCTGGATCTCGATGCCGTCTTCCGGGAACAGCGTGGCCAGGCTCAGGATGATGCCGCTGCCGGTGGCGGTGCCGCGCTGCAGCTGGAAGCGGTCGATGGCCTTGATGACGTCGTCGCGGCTGGTGGTGGGTGCCTGCACCACGGCGGCGGTGCCGGCGAAGGCCACCACCCCCACGCGCACCTCGCGCGGCAGCTTGTTGACGAAGGTCTTGGCCGCTTCCTGCGAGGCCACCAGGCGGTTCGGCTTGACGTCTTCGGCGCGCATGCTGCCTGAAACGTCCATCGCCAGCATGATGGTGCGCTCGGCCAGCGGCAGGGTCAGCGTGGCGGTGGGCCGGGCCACGGCCAGCAGCAGCGTGGCCAGGGCCAGCAGCAGCAGCAGCGGCGGCACGTGGCGACGCCAGCCCGGGCCTTGGCCCATTGCCAGTTTGGCGATGCCGATGCTGGCCACCCGCACGGTGGTCTTGCGCTTGCGCGCCAGCACCCAGAAGTACAGCGCCACCAGCAGCGGCAACAGCGCCAGCAACCACAGCATGTTCGGCCAGATGAAGCTCATGCGGCGGCCTCGCCCATCGTCGCGCCACGCTGCATCGAACGCGGAAAGCGCAGCGGCACTTTCAGCCGCGCGCGCTGGCGGCGCAGGTCAGCGAAGCGCATCAGCGCCGCCAGCAAGTCGTCGTCGGTGGCCAGTTCCAGCACGTCGGCACCGCTGCTGGCCAGGCCTTGCAACAGGGCGGTTTCCTGTTCCTGCGCGATGCGCGCGTAACGCTCGCGAAAAGCCGGGTCGGCGGCGTCGATGAAGAGCTGCTCTCCGGTCTCGGCGTCTTGCACGGTGACCAAGCCGACATCGGGCAGTTCCATCTCCATCGGGTCCCACAACCGCACGGCGACCACGTCATGCCGGCGCGACAAGCGGGCCAGTGCCTCGGCCCAGCCGGGCTGGCTGATGAAGTCCGAGACCACGAAAACCAGGCTGCGCCGCTGGATGGTGGACGCCGCCGCATTCAGCAGTGTGGCCAGCGCAGTGCCGCTGCTGGCAGCACCCGGGCTGGCTGCGCCATCGGGCGCCGCGGGGCGCGGTGCGCGCATGCGCTGCAGCAGTTCCAGCACGTGCAGGCGCGAAGCGCGCGGCGGCATCAGGCCATCGACCCGCTGGCCGTAGAACATCGCCCCGACGCGGTTGCCGTGGCGCGTGATGACGCGCGCCAGCGTGGCCACGAAACCGCTGGACACGGCCAGCTTGGTGGTGTCGCCGCTGCCGAAATCGACGCTGCCTGACAGGTCGAGCAGGAACCAGGCGCTGAGGTCGCGGTCTTCCAGGAACTGCCGCACATAGGGCTGCTGCAGTCGCGCGGTGACGTTCCAGTCGATGTGGCGCACATCGTCGTGGTGCTGGTATTCGCGCAGGTCGGCCAGGTCCACCCCGGCACCGCGCCACAGCGTGCGGTAGTCGCCCTGCAACAGGCCGTCGAGGCGGCGGATGACCGTCCACTCCAGGCGGCGCAGCAGTTGGTCGGGAGCGGCGTTGTCGGCCATGTCAGCCCGCTCAGCGCAAGGCCGCCACACCGGGGACGGTGTCGGCCAGATGGGCGAGTGGCTTGTCGGGCTTGACCACGGCCTGCAGGATGCGCTGGATCAGCGCATCGGGCGTGATGTCGGCGGCCAGCGCCTCGTAGCTCAGCACCAGGCGGTGGCGCAGCACGTCGGGCACCAGGTCGACCATGTCTTCGGGCAGCACATAGCGCCGCCCGCGCATCAGGGCCAGGGCCTTGGCGCCTTCAATCAAGCCGATGGTGGCGCGCGGACTGGCGCCGTAGGTCAGGTAGGGCGCGATCTCGGCCAGGCCGTGCTGCGCCGGTCGGCGCGTGGCACCCACCAGCTTCACGGCGTACTGCATCAGCGCGGGGTCGCAGAACACGGCACGGCATTCGCGCTGCAGTGCGGCCAACTGGTGGGTGTCGGCCACCGCGTTCACGTCCACCGTCGGGCCGGTCACGCGCTGGGCGATGACGAACTCTTCTTCCTCGGTCGGGTAGTCGACCAGCACCTTCATCATGAAGCGGTCGACCTGCGCTTCGGGCAGCGGATAGGTGCCTTCGGTTTCGATGGGGTTCTGCGTGGCCATCACCACAAACGGGTCGGGCACCTTGTGGGTTTCACCGGCAATGGTGACCTGGCGTTCCTGCATCACTTCGAGCAGTGCGCTCTGCACTTTGGCCGGCGCGCGGTTGATCTCGTCGGCCAGCAGAAGGTTGGCGAAAACCGGGCCCAGCGCGGTGCCGAATTCGCCGCTTTTCTGGTTGTAGATGCGCGTACCGATCAGGTCGGCCGGCACCAGATCGGGCGTGAACTGGATGCGCTTGAAACTGCCGCGCACGGTGCGCGCCAGGGTCTTGATGGTCAGCGTCTTGGCCAGGCCGGGCACACCTTCAACGAGCAGATGGCCCTGCGCCAGCAGGGCCACCAGTACGCGTTCCAGGAAGCGGTCTTGGCCAACGACGACGCGCTTGACTTGGTACAGCAGGCGCTCCATCAACAGCGCGGTTTCGGTGGCAGGTTCTTGCATCGGGGGCTCGCTTCGGAAGGCGTTTCAGAACGGCGGCATACCCGCCGCAGCGGCGGCGCTTTCGATGGGCACGGCAAAGCCGATGCCGATGAAAGTGCGTTGCTCGGAGGGGTTGAGGATGGCGGTGACGATGCCGACCACCTGGCCGTCCATCGTGACCAGCGGGCCGCCTGAATTGCCGGGGTTGGCGGCGGCGTCGAACTGGATCAGGTTGTTCAGCAGCTTGGCACCGTCGGGGGTGCGGAATTCGCGCTTCAGGCCCGACACCACGCCGTAACTGACGGATGGACCGATACCAAATGGGTGGCCGACCGCGATCACGTGGTCGCCCGGCCGCAGGTCGCTGGTGCTGCGCATGGTGGCAGCCTCGAGGTCATCGGGCAGGGTCAGCGCTTTCAGCACGGCCAGGTCGTGTTCGGGTTGCGCGCCGATCATCATGGCGTCGCTTTCGTGGCCGTTGGCAAAGCGCAGCCGGATCTTCTTGGCACCCGACACCACGTGCAGATTGGTCAGGATGGTGCCGTTGTCGATGATCACCACGCCCGTGCCCAGGCTGCGTTCCATGGCGCGCTGCTCGGGCTTGTCTTCGCCGTTGTCGTTCTCGTCCAGCAGGCCGACCACGCGCACCACCGAGGGCAGGATGGCCTGGTAGGCGGCTGTGGCCTGCGAGGGCAGCGGCTCTTTTTCCAGGGACTCACGCACCGCAGCGTCGATGTCCTCTTGCGTGAGGGCGTGGGCACCCGGGCGCCACAGCGAGGTGCCGACCATCAGGGCCAAGGCCAGCAGGGCGCCGCTCAGGGCCCACAGCGGCGCGGCAAAGCGCTGGCTCCAGGCTGACCGCCGGCCCTGCTCCGGCACGGCGGCAGCGGCAACCGCGAGCAGGGCAGCGCCAGTGGCTGCCGCCGTTTCCGGCACCGACGCGGTGGGCGAAGACGGTCCGGCCGCAGCCGGGCTGGCGGCTTTGCGGCGGGGCGATCGGCTGTACAGCGGAGCCTTGTTCATGCGGGGCAGGGTGGGTGCGTGAAGACAGTATCACGCCGCGCAAGCCAGCGCCGCGCCAGGGTGCAAGGCCTGGGCCATCATCCAGTCATGTGGACCGACACGCACTGCCACCTGGACGCCGCCGAATTCGACGCCGACCGCAGCGCCGTGGTGGGGCGCGCCCGCGCCGCCGGGGTCACCCAACTGGTGCTGCCGGCCGTTGCCGTGGCCAACTTCGACACGGTGCGCAAGCTGGCCAACGAGATCGGCTGTGCCTACGCGCTGGGCATCCACCCGCTGGTCACCGACCGCGCCGAAGACGCCGATCTGGAACGCCTGCAGCAGGCCCTGCAGGACCATCGCGACGACCCGCGCCTGGTGGCGGTGGGCGAGATCGGGCTGGACAATTTCGTGCCCGGGCTGGACCGCGAACGGCAACCGCGCTTCTACACGGCGCAGCTGAAGCTGGCGCGCGACGCCGGGCTGCCGGTTATCTTGCACGTGCGGCGTTCGGCCGACCAACTGCTGCAAGGCTTGCGGCGCATCGCCGTGCCAGGCGGCATCGCGCACGCCTTCAACGGCAGCGCGGTGCAGGCGCAGCACTTCGTGGCTCGCGGCTTCAAGCTGGGCTTTGGCGGCACGCTGACTTTTGAACGCGCGCTGCAGATCCGCGCGCTGGCCCGCACGCTGCCGGCCGCCGCGCTGGTGCTGGAAACCGACGCGCCCGACATCCCGCCACACTGGCTGTACCGCACGGCCGCCGAGCGGGCCGCCGGTGCCAGCAGCCGCAACGAGCCGGGCGAGTTGCCGCGCATCGCGGCGGTGCTGGCGGGCTTGCGCGGCTGGACGCTGGAACACACCGCACTGACCACATCGGCCAACGCCCGCGTCGCCCTGCCGCGCCTGGCCTGGCTGGCGGCCTTGCCGTGACCGATGTGCTGCACGGCCTGTTGCCGGTCATCGGCCCGCGCACGCGGCTGGTCGTGCTGGGCAGTTTCCCGGGTGTGGCCTCGCTGCAGGCGCAGCAGTACTACGGCCACCCGCGCAACCATTTCTGGCCGTTGGTCGGTGCGCTGTGGCAGGTCGACTTGCAGGGCGTGCCTTACGCCGAACGGGTCGCCTGGTTGCTGGCCCACGGCGTCGGTTTGTGGGACGTGTATGCGACGTGTCGGCGTGTGGGCAGCCTGGACTCGGCCATCCGCGACGCCGTGTTCAACGACCTGGGCGGCCTGCGCCTGCACGCGCCGGCGCTGGCCGCCATCGCCCACAACGGTGGTGAATCGGCGCGTGCCCTGCGGTTCACCGGCGCGCTGGGCCTGCCAGTGTTCAAGCTGCCGTCCAGCAGCCCGGCCAACGCCAGCTGGTCCTTCGAGCGCAAGCTGAACGCCTGGCGGGCTGCGGCCGTCGGCGCAGGCCTGGCGCTGCCGGCATCGGCGCTATCGTCGCGCGGTGAAAAAACCCAGCCCTGACGCTTCAACCCCGCTGGCCCGCAAGGCCGCCCGCAAGGCCGAACAAGACCTGCCCGGCGTGACGATTTCCGAACATGCCGGCGTGCGCTACCTGCACCTGGGCACGGTCTGGATCCAGGGCGCGATGCGCATCAAGCAGCCGCAACAGGTCGAGCTGGACTACATCCAGCGCATGTTGGCCGGCCTGCTGTGGCTGCCCACCGACGCGCTGCACGAGGGTCTGGCGGTGCAGCTCGGTCTGGGTGCCGGTGCCTTGACCCGTTTCACCGCGGGCGCGCTGAAGATGGCCACCACGGTGGTCGAGATCAACCCCGATGTGGTCCAGGCCAACGCCCTGTTCTTCGCCTTGCCGCCCGCCGCCGAGGTGGTGCGGGGCGACGCGGCCGACTGGCTGGCCCAAGCCACGCCCGGCAGCGTGCGCCTGCTGCAGGTGGACCTGTACGACCACGAGGCCGCCGCACCCGTGCTGGACGACGTGGATTTCTACACCGCCTGCCGCGCCACGCTGGAAGACGGCGGCGTGATGAGCGTCAACCTGTTCGGCCGCGACGCCAGTTTCGAGCGCAGCATCGCGCGCATCGCGGAAGCCTTCGGCGCTGACCAGGTGTGGAGCCTGCGGCCCACGCGCGAAGGCAACACCGTGGTGGTGGCCGGGCGCGGTGTGGTGGTGCCTGAGCGCGAGGCGCTGACCCTGCGCGCAGCGGCCATTGAAGACCGCTTCGGGCCGCTTGGGCTGCCGGCGCGCAAGTGGCTGCGCATGGTCCGGCCTTACGTGGAAACCACAGCAGAGCCCTGAGGCGGGCTACCTAGAATTCGCGGCAACGCAATGTCAGGTGGAGACGAGCCTTGAAAATCAAGAGCCAAAAGGACTTCTGGTCCGGCCTCATGTTCATTGTGGTGGGGGTTGCCTTTGCTTGGGGCTCCACCTACTACAGCATGGGCGCTTCGGCCCGGCCCGGCCCGGGCTACTTCCCCTTCGGTCTGGGGGTGCTGATGTCCATCCTGGGTGCCATGGTGCTGTTCAAGGCCCTCACACTGGAAGTTGAAGGCGGCGACCCGATCGGCCCGTGGGCCTGGAAGCCGCTGTTGATGATCACCGGCACGGTGGCCATCTTCGGCTGGACCTTGCCCCACCTGGGCATGTTCATCGCGCTGCCCATCCTGGTGGTCATTGCGGCGCTGGCTGGCGACGAATTCCACTGGAAAGACGCCCTGATCAACGCCGTGGTGTTGACGGTTTTCAGCTGGGTCATTTTCATCTGGGGCCTGAAGCTGACGATTCCGCTCTGGCCTTCTTTCCTGGTTAGCTGAGGACAGCCGCATGGACCTGATCAACAACCTCATCCTCGGCTTCGGCGTCGCCTTCACGCTGCAGAACATGGCTTACGCCTTCGGTGGCGCGGTGCTGGGCACGCTCATCGGTGTGCTGCCCGGCCTGGGCCCTGTGGCCACCATCGCGATGCTGCTGCCGTCCATCTATGCACTGGACGCCACGCCCGCTCTGATCATGCTGGCCGGCATTTATTACGGCGCGCAGTACGGCGGTTCCACCACCGCCATCCTGATCAACGTGCCGGGTGAATCCAGCTCGGTGGTGACCGCCATCGACGGCTACCAGATGGCCCGCAAAGGCCGCGCCGGTGCCGCGCTGGCGGCCGCCGGCCTGGGTTCCTTCTTCGCTGGTTGCGTGGGCACCATCATCATCGCGGCATTCGCGCCGCCGCTCACCGAACTGGCCTTCAAGTTCGGCCCGGCCGAGTACTTCAGCCTGATGGTGCTGGGCCTGATCGGCGCGGTGGTGCTGGCCTCGGGTTCGCTGGTCAAGGCCATCTCGATGATCTTGCTGGGCCTGCTGCTGGGCCAGATCAACACCGACGTGATCTCGGGCGTGCCGCGCTTCAGCTTCGACGTGCCCGAGCTGACCGACGGCATCGGCTTCGTGGCCATTGCGATGGGTGTCTTCGGGTTCGGCGAAATCATCTCCAACCTGGGCCAGCCGGCCGAAAGCCGCGAGGTCTTCACGAAGGACGTGAAGGGCCTGTGGCCGACCCGGAACGACTTCAAGATGGCCTGGCCGGCGGTGATCCGCGGCACGGCGCTGGGCTCCATCCTGGGCGTGTTGCCCGGTGGCGGTGCGCTGCTGGCTTCTTTCGCCGCCTACACGGTGGAAAAGAAGATGCCGATGAAGACAGGCGAGGTGCCGTTCGGTCAAGGGAACATCCGCGGCGTGGCCGGTCCTGAATCGGCGAACAACGCCGGCGCGCAAACCAGCTTCATCCCGATGCTGACCTTGGGCATCCCGCCCAACGCCGTGATGGCGCTGATGGTCGGCGCGATGACCATCAAGGGCATCCAGCCCGGCCCGCAAGTGATGACCAGCAACCCGCAGCTGTTCTGGGGCCTGATCGCTTCGATGTGGGTCGGCAACGCGATGCTGGTGATCCTGAACCTGCCGCTGATCGGCATCTGGATCAAGCTGCTGACGGTGCCTTACCGCTTCCTGTTCCCGGCCATCATGGTGTTCTGCAGCATCGGTCTGTACACCCTGAACAACAGCTCTTTCGACGTCTATGCCGGGGCCCTGTTCGCGGTCGTCGGTTACGCCTTCTACAAGCTGGGCTGCGAACCGGCACCGCTGCTGCTGGGTTTCATCCTGGGGCCGATGATGGAAGAGAACCTGCGCCGCGCCTTGCTGCTGTCGCGCGGTGACTGGACCACTTTCGCGACCCGTCCGCTGTCGGCCAGCCTGCTGGCGGCGGCCTTCCTGATGATCGTGGTGGTGATGCTGCCGTCGATCAAGAGCAAGCGCGAAGAGGCATTCCAGGAAGAGTAAGCGGCCCGGCCGTTCTCCGGATGCAGGGGCCCCGCACGTCGGGGCCCTTCTTCTTGCTTGCGTTAGCCTCGACCGCATGCCCACACCCGCCGCTCTAGCGCCCCTGCAAGGCCCTGTCTTTCGCGGCCTGTGGTTCGCCTGGCTGGCGGCCAACATGACGATGTGGATGAACGACGTGGCGGCCGCCTGGCTGATGACCACCTTGACCACCAGCCCGGTGATGGTGGCGCTGGTGCAGACGGCCTCCACCTTGCCGGTTTTCCTGCTCGGCCTGCCCAGCGGCGCGCTGGCCGACATCCTGGACCGCCGGCGCTACTTCGCAGCCACGCAACTGTGGGTTTCGCTGAACGCGGTCATCCTGGCCGGCCTGTCGCTGGCCGGCCTGCTGACCGCGCCGCTGTTGCTGCTGCTGACCTTCAGCAACGGCATCGGCCTGGCGATGCGCTGGCCGGTCTTCGCGGCCATCGTGCCGGGCATCGTCAGCCGCGACGAACTGCCCGCCGCGCTGGCACTGAACGGCATCGCGATGAACCTGTCGCGCGTCATCGGCCCGGCCCTGGCCGGTGCCCTGCTGGCCACCTTCAGCCCGGCGGCGGTGTTCGTGCTGAACACGCTGCTGGCCGGTGTGGCCTTCGTGCTGATCCTGCGCTGGAAGAGCGAGTCGCGCGCCAGCACCTTGCCCGGCGAACGCTTCTTCGGGGCCATGCGCACGGGCATGGTCTTCGCGATGCAGTCACCACGGCTGAAGCTGATCTTGCTGCGCATCTTCCTGTTCTTCCTGCAGGCCACCGCCTTGACGGCGCTGCTGCCGCTGATCGCGCGTGGCCTGCACGGCGGCGGTGCCGGCACCTTCACCGTGATGCTGTCTTGCGTGGGTGCCGGGGCCATCACCGCAGCGCTGTATTTCCCGCGCCTGCGCGAGCGTTTCAACCGCGACCACTTCGTGCTGGGCGGCACCCTGATCCACGCCGGCATGTCGACCCTGATCGTGCTGGTGCCGGAAATCTGGGTCGCGTTGCCGGCCATGTTCATCGCCGGCATGGCCTGGATTTCAGTGGCCAATTCACTGACCATCGCCGCCCAGGTGGCGATGCCGAACTGGGTGCGCGCGCGCGGCATGTCGATCTACCAGATGGCCTTGATGGGCGGCTCGGCGGCGGGTTCGCTGCTGTGGGGCCAGGTCGCCGACTGGGTCAGCGTGAAGGGCGCGGTGCTGGCCGCAGCGGCCTTCGGCTTGTTGGTGGTGGCGCTGACGCGCCGGCTGTCGGTGGAAGGCGGCGCGGGCCCGGATTTCTCACCCGCCGCCGTCAACCTGGCACCCGAGCCGGCCTATGCCATCGGGCCCGAAGAAGGCCCGGTGATGGTGACCGTGGAATACCAGATCGACCCGCTGCAGGCACCGGCCTTCACCGAAGTGATGCAGCGCACCCGGCGCGCCCGTTTGCGCCAGGGCGCGCTGTCCTGGGGGCTGTTCCGCGATGTGGCTGTGCCGGGCCGCTACGTCGAGTATTTCGTGGATGAGAATTGGGTCGAACACCAGCGCCGTCTGGAACGCTTCACGACCTTCGACGCCGACCTGCGCGGGCAGCGGCTGGTCTTTCACATCGGCAGCGAGCCGCCGGTGCTGCGGCGCTACGTGGCCGACGCGCAAGGCGATACTTGAACCGCCGTCCATCACCTTCATCACCTTCACTCGCTGTTCCACAGCCACCACCCATGACACACGCCTTCGACTGGAGCACCGGCTATGCCAGCCGCCGCTCGCCCGTCTTTGCCCGCAACCTGGTTTCCACCTCGCACCCGCTGGCCGCACAGGCCGGTTTGCGCGTGCTGCAGAACGGTGGCAATGCGGTTGACGCCGCCATTGCAACCGCAGCGGTCATGACCATCGTCGAGCCCTGCAGCAACGGCCTGGGTTCCGATGCGTTTTGCATCCTGTGGGACGGCAAGGCCCTGCACGGCCTGAACGCCAGCGGCTGCGCGCCGCAGGGCTGGACACCCGAGTACTTCAACAAGAAGTACGGCCCCGACGCCAAGACGCCGCCCAAGCGCGGCTGGGATTCGGTCACCGTGCCCGGCGCGGTCGCCGGCTGGGTGGCGCTGAGCGAGCGCTTCGGGAAACTGCCTTTCGCCGACCTGATGGCACCGGCCATCGAGATCGCCGAACGCGGCTACGCCGTGCCAGTCATCGTGCAGGGCAAGTGGGCGGCCGCTGCGGCGCTGGACGAAGTGAATGCGCAGGCCGGCTGGGCCCAGGCCTTCATGCCGCGCGGCCGTGCGCCCCACGTTGGCGAACGCTTCACCTTCGCCGAAGCCGCGCGCACGCTGCGCCTGATTGCGCTGACCGCCGGCGAGGCCTTCTACAACGGTGAAGTGGCCGCCGCCGCCGAAGCCCATTCGAAAGCCCACGGCGGCGTGATGACGGCCGACGACTTCGCGAACTTCCGCCCCGAATGGGTCACCCCCATCCAGCGCGACTACCGCGGCCACACAGTGCACGAGATCCCGCCGAACGGGCAGGGCATTGCGGCGCTGATCGCGCTGGGCATCCTGGACCAGTTCGATCTGGCCAGCCTGCCGGTGGATGGCCTGGCCTCGCAGCACTTGCAGATCGAGGCCATGAAGCTGGCCTTCGCCGACGTCTACCAATACGTCGCCGAACCCAAGACCATGCGCATGACGCCTGCGCAGATGCTGGACGACAGCTACCTGGCCCGCCGCGCCAAGCTGATCGACCCGAAGCGCGCCCAGGACTTCGGCCCCGGCCACGGCCCGCAGGGCGGCACCATCTACCTGACGGCCGCCGACGAGAGCGGCATGATGGTCAGCTTCATCCAGAGCAACTACATGGGTTTCGGCTCGGGCATCGTGGTGCCGGGCTACGGCCTGAGCCTGCAGAACCGTGGCCATGGCTTCACGCTGAACCCGGACAGCGACAACCTCGTCGGCCCCGGCAAGCGGCCTTTTCACACCATCATCCCGGCCTTCATGACCCAGGACGGCCGGCCGCAGATGAGCTTCGGCATCATGGGTGGCGACATGCAGCCGCAAGCCCATATGCAGACCGTTGTGCGCATGCTCGACTACCACCAGCAACCCCAAGCCGCCTGCGATGCGCCGCGCTGGCGCTGGAACGCCGGCGTGTTGAACTGCGAACCCGGTTTCGACCCGGCCACCGCGCAAGGCCTGCGCGACCTGGGCCACACGGTGCAGGGTTTCGACGACAGCTACCAGGACTACGGTGCCGGCCAATTCATCTGGCGCCTGGACAGCCCCGACGGCGGGCCCGGCGACCCGGCGGTTGAAGGCTACGCCGCCGCCAGCGACCCGCGCCGCGACGGGCAGGCCGTCGGGTTCTGACCGTCGGTTTGTGACGATTGAGTGAACAGGAGCAAACATGGACTTGGGTATCAACGGGCGCTGGGCGCTGGTGTGTGCGGCCAGCAAGGGCCTGGGCAAGGGTTGTGCGCAGGCGCTGGTGCAAGAGGGCGTGAACGTGGTCATCACGGCGCGCGGCGTTGAAGCGCTGCAGGCCACGGCGGCTGAGTTGCGTGCCCTGGCTGGCCCGGGCGTGCAGGTGGTGGCCGTGGCTGGCGACATCACCACGCCCGAAGGCCGCACGGCCGCGCTGGCGGCTTGCCCCCGAGTTGACATCCTGGTCAACAACGCCGGCGGTCCGCCGCCCGGCGACTTCCGCACCTGGGACCGCGCGGCCTGGATCCAGGCGCTGGACGCCAACATGCTGACGCCCATCGAGCTGATCAAGGCCACGGTGGACGGCATGGCCGAGCGCGGTTTCGGGCGCATCGTTAACATCACCTCAGGCGCAGTGAAGGCGCCCATCGACATCCTGGGTCTGAGCAATGGCGCACGTTCCGGCCTGACCGGTTTCGTCGCCGGGCTGGCGCGCCAGCCCAAGCTGGCATCCAGCAACGTCACCATCAACGGCCTGCTCCCCGGTGCCTTCGACACCGACCGTTTGAAGGTCACGATGGCCGGCGCCGCCGCCAAGAGTGGCCAGTCGGTCGAGGCCATCGCCGAAGCCCGCAAGCTGCTGTCACCGGCACGCCGTTTCGGCACCGCCGCCGAGTTCGGGGCCTTCTGCGCCTTCGTCTGCAGCGCGCAGGCCGGCTTTGTCACCGGGCAGAACTTCCTGCTGGACGGTGGGGCCTATCCAGGCACCTTCTGAAACCGGGGCCGCCGTCAGTTGGCGGTGACGCCTTTCGGCCGCCACATGCTGACCGCGATGCCGCTGACGATCAGCCCGAACGCCAGCGCGTGAAACGGCTGCGGCGCTTCGCCCAACAGCATGGCTGACAGCAGCGCGGCGAACAAGGGTGTCAGGTTGTTGAAGAAGGCGGCCAGCGTGGGGCCCCCTTCGGCCACGCCCAGACCCCAGCAGCGGTAAGCCGCGATGGACGCGCCCAGCGACACGTACAGCAGCGCGCCGGCCACCGGCCCACTCCAGCGTATCGGCGCGGCCCCGGCCAGTTGCTCGCCGGCGCTGAACACGCCGGCCGCGACCAGGCCGAACAGCGTCTGCACCAGCAGCAGGCCGGCCCAGTCCCAGCCCTCCTCGGCGCCCGGGCGCAGCCCACCCTGCATGTGGGCCGGTGGCCGGGCCAGCAACCAGCTGTAGAAAGCCCAGCCGATGACAGCCAGCAGGATGTAGCAGTCGCCCGGCACGAACTGCACCGTCCGCAGGGTGTGGACCGCGCCGCGGGCGATGACCACGCACACGCCGCTCAAGCCCAGCACCGCGCCCAGCAATTGCTGCGGCCGGGGCCGTTCACCGAAGAACAGTGCACCCACCGCCAGCATCCACACCGGCATGCTGGCCGCCACCAGCGTCACGTTCACTGGCGTCGACGTCACCAGGGCCAGGTACTGCAAGGCATTGAACAGACCCACGCCGAACAGGCCGACAGCCATCAGGTACGGCCAGCGCTGCGCGATGCGCGACCACGGCCGCAGCGCGCGCCAACCCAGCGGCAGCAGGATCAGCGCGGCCAGCGCCCAGCGCAGCAGGTTCAGCGTCATCGGCGGCACCTGGCCCACCATCGCGCGGCCGACCACGGCATTGCCGGCCCACAGCAGCGGCGGCACGGTCAGCAGCACCAGCAGGCGCGGGGTCAATTTCATGTCAGCGGGGGTGCCATCGCGCCGCAGTTCCAGCACTGGTCAAACGGGCCGTCGACGCTTTCGCCACAGGCCAGGCACAGCCAGTGGCGCGCGGGGCGGTGCTGCAATTCGTGGAGCAGCGCCGTGGCGCGCGCGTGTTCGCTGGCTTCGACGACCCAGATCTCGGGCAGGGCCTGGTCGGGCGGTATCTGGCCGGCGATGCCGCTGGCATAGGCGCGCTGCACATTCGCGGCGATGCCGGCGGCCTGCAACTGGTCCACCCACAGCGTGGCCAGGGCGAGGTTGGGGGCTTGCAACAGGCGCTTCATGGGTCGCTTGATCGTCCCACGAATGCGCGCCCACCCAGCGCCCACCCAGCGCCACAACCCCGGCCCAAGCGGGCCCGCCCAGCGTGGCTGTGCGCCTTCGCTTAACCTCGTGCCCGCCCTAAACAACCAGCAGGAGACACCATGCCACGCGCCATCCAGATCACCGCCTTTGGCGGCCCCGAACAACTGCAACTCGTCGACCTGCCGGTGGGCGAGCCCGGCCCCGGTGAAATCCGCATCCGCCACCACGCCTGCGGCCTGAATTACATCGACGTCTACCAGCGCACCGGCCTGTACGCCAACGCGCTGCCGCTGACCCTGGGCATGGAAGGTGCCGGCATCGTCGAGGCGGTGGGCGCGGGCGTCATGCACCTGCAGGCTGGCGACCGTGCGGCCTATGCCAGCAACCCGCCCGGCAGCTACAGCGAAGCCCGCGTGATGCCGGCGAAGAATGTGTGCAAGCTGCCCGACGGCATCAGCTTCGAGACCGGCGCGGCCATGATGCTGAAGGGCCTGACCGCGCAGTATTTGCTCAAGCGCACGCTGCCCGTTGAAGGCCTGGAGCCGGGTGATTTCGTGCTCTTCCACGCGGCGGCCGGCGGTGTCGGCCTGATCGCCTGCCAGTGGGCCAAGGCGCTGGGTCTGCAGTTGATCGGCACCGCGGGCAGCGCCGCCAAATGCGCGCTGGCGCTGGAACACGGCGCGGCACACGCCATCGATTATTCGAAAGAAGACTTCGCCGCCCGGGTCAAGGACATCACCGGCGGCAAGGGCGTGAAGGTGGTCTACGACTCGGTGGGCAAAGACACCTGGGAAGGCAGCCTGAACTGCCTGCGGCCTTTCGGCTTGATGGCCAGTTTCGGCAACGCCTCGGGCCCGGTGGCCCCGTTCGCGCCGGGCATGCTGGGTGCGAAGGGCTCGCTGTACGTGACGCGCCAGACCCTGTTCACCCACATTGCCACGCGCGAGACCAATCAGCAGATGGCCGACGACCTGTTCGCCGTGGTGCTGAGTGGCGCGGTGAAAATCCGCATCGACCAGCGCTACCCGCTGGCCGACGTGGCCCAGGCCCACCGCGACCTGGAAGCGCGCAAGACGACGGGCTGCACGGTGCTGATGCCCTGAAGTTCACGATCCGATCGACCATGAAAAAGGGGACCACGAGGTCCCCTTTTCTTGTCGTCGGCCCAGTGGCCCGCCGACCTACTTGGCGCTGAACTTGTAATCCGTTTTCGCCTTGGTGCGCAGTTCTTCCTGGAAGCCCTGCATCTTGACCTGCTCGATGCGCTGCTTGATCTGGGCCTTCACGTCGTCGAAAGCCGGGAAGGCCGCGTCGCGGTTGTCGTCCAGGCGGATGATGTGAAAGCCGAACTGGCTCTTCACCGGCGTGTCGGTCATCTCACCCTTCTTCAGCTTGGTCAGCGCGCCGCCGAATTCGGGCACATAGGACTCGGGCTTGGCGAAGTCCAGGTCGCCGCCGTTCTGCGCCGAGCCGGTGTCCTTGCTGTTCTTGGTGGCCAGTTCCTCGAACTTGGCACCGGCCTTGATCTGCGCGATCAGCGCCTTGGCGTCGTCTTCCTTGTCCACCAGGATGTGGCGGGCGCGGTACTCGGTGCCGGTGGCCTGGGCCTTGAACTTGTCGTATTCGACCTTGGCTTCAGCGTCGCCGATCGGGTTCTTCTTCTTGAAGTCTTCGAACAGCTCGCGGATCAGGATGCTTTGCTTGGCCAGTTCCATCTGCTCGGCGTAGTCCTTGCCGGCTGCCATGCCGCGCTTGGTGGCTTCCTGCACGAAGATCTCGCGCAGCACGACCTGGTCCTTGGCCTGGGCCTGCATCTCGGGCGTGATGGCCTGGCCGCCGCGTGCGGCCTGCTGCAGCAGCAGGTCAACGCGGGCCTTGGGGATGGCCTTGCCGTTGACGGTGGCGATGTTCTGCGCCGCAGCCGACAGCGGCAGCAGTGCGCCGGTGGCGGCAGTAACGGCAAGGGCAACAGCCAGGGCCGAACGAGCGGCAGGGATCATCAGCTTCATGAAGGGGAACTTTCTGGGGGTGAGAGCCGCGCACCGAAGGCGGCTCGGGATGGGGCTGCGGTTCGCCGCGAAGCAGGCAGCCTGGTGATCAGGATTCACCCGGCGCCCGCGCCACGATGGCCAGGGCATGCACGCCGTGGGCGGCCAGTGAACCCAGAGAATCATACACAAGGCGATGCCGCGCCACACGGCTCAGGCCGGTGAAGCGGGCGCTGCTGATCTGCACTGAAAAGTGCCGCCCTTCCTGGGCGCCCGCATGGCCGGCGTGCAGGTGGCTGTCGTCCTGAACCTGCAGCTCCAGCGGTGCCAGAGCCGCTTGCAACAGGGCCCGAATGTCATCTGCCGTCATGCTTGACTTTCCGGCTTGAAGGCGATGGAGGCCGAGTTGATGCAGAAGCGTTCGCCGGTCGGCGTGGGGCCGTCGTTGAAGACATGGCCCAGGTGGCTGCCGCAGTGGTTGCAGCGCACTTCCACGCGCACCATGCCGTGGCTGGCGTCGCGCACCCGTTCGACCACGGTGCTGTTGATGGGCTGGCTGTAGCTGGGCCAGCCGCAGCCGGCGTCGAATTTGCTGTCAGACGTGAACAGCGGCGTGCCGCAACCCACGCAGTCGTACTGGCCGGGCTTGAACTCGTCCCAGTATTCGCCGCTGAAGGCTCGTTCGGTGGCGGCGTGGCGGGCCACCTGGTATTGCATCGGATCCAACTCGGCGCGCCATTCGGCGTCGGTCTTGTGGACGGCGTACCTGGGGTCGTCGTGGGGGTGGGGCTTGTTGGTGCTCATGATGAACAGGACACTTCCAGGTGGGTCGCCCAGTCGGGCGGAAAGCCGGCGTCGGCTGCGGATTCAGGCTGTTCGTCGAACGGTCGCTGCAGCACTTTCAGCAGGCGCTGCACCTCGCTGAAATCGCCCGCGCGGGCTTGCTCGATGGCCGTTTCGGCGAGGTGGTTGCGCAGCACGAACTTGGGGTTGATGCGGTTCATGCGCAAGGCGCGTTCGGCGTCGATGCTGTTTTCCGCACGCAGCCGTTCGGCGTAACGCAGGCCCCAGGCGTCAAAGGCGTCGCGGTCCATGAACAGATCGCGCAGCGCGTCGTTGGCCGCGCCGGGCGCGGTGCTGAAGGAGGCCAGGCGGCGGAAGGTGATGGTGAAGTCGGTGCGGTGTTCGGCCATCAGGCGCAGCAGGCCGTCGGCCAGCAGGCGATCGGCCTCGCGGTCGGCAGGGCTTTCGTGCGCGGCGTCGAACCGCAGGCCCAACTTGGCGCGCCAGGTGTCCAGCAGCAGGTGCGGAAATTGCGTCTTGTAGGGTTCCAGCGCGGCCAGCGCGGCGTCGCTGTCACCGATCAGCGGCATCAGTGCCTGGGCCAGCGCATGCAGGTTCCACAACGCCACACCAGGCTGGCGCGACCAGGCATAGCGGCCCTGCTGGTCGGTGTGGTTGCAGATGTGATTGGGGTCGAACACGTCCAGGAAGCCGAAAGGCCCGTAGTCCAGGGTCAGGCCCAGCATCGACATGTTGTCGGTATTCATCACGCCATGGCAAAAACCCACCGTCTGCCACTGGGCCATCAGCCTGGCGGTGCGCTGCGTCACGGCCGCCAGCAAGGCCACCACGGGCTGCGGCTGGCCTTGCAGTTCGGGGTAGTGGTGGGCAATGGTCAGGTCGGCCAGGCGCTGCAGGGCCGCCACGTTGTGGGCCGTGTGCGCAAAGTGTTCGAAGTGGCCAAAGCGCAGGAAACTGGGCGCGGCGCGCGTCACCACGGCGGCGGTCTCGACCGTTTCGCGGCGCACTTTCAGCGGCGAACCGACGATGGCCAGCGCCCGCGTGGTCGGGATGCCCAGCGCGTGCATGGCTTCGGAACAGAGGAGTTCGCGGATCGACGACCGCAACACCGCGCGGCCGTCGGCGGTGCGCGAATAGGGCGTCAGGCCGGCGCCTTTCAATTGCACTTCGACGGGGCCGTTGCCATGGGGCGTTTGCAATTCACCCAGCATCAGCGCGCGGCCGTCGCCCAGCTGGCCGGCCCACTGGCCGAACTGGTGGCCGCTGTAGACGCTGGCCAGCGGCTGCATGCCGGGCCACAGTCGGTTGCCGGCCAGCACGGCCAGGCTGTCCCAGGCCGGGTTGTCGGCCCAGTCGGGCGGCAGACCCAGCCATTCGGCGCAGGCCGGGCTGATGGCCACCCAATGCGGCTGCGGCAAGGGCTGGGGACCGAGTTCCGTGTGGTGCTCGGTACCCAGGGCGTGGAAGCGGTTGTCCCAGCGCAATTGGGCCGGTTCCGTGGGGTGACCCGGCGCGTGGACTGGCGTTTCAACAGCATGCATGCGCTGCAGTCTAGCCAGCACCTGCTGTCCCTGGCGCGACACGGTGTTTGGGGTAGTCCCTGTAACCCCGCCTGCAGGTCTTCCGATACCTTAGCGGGCGCTGAACTGTTCCCTCTGGAGAAACACTTGAAAACCACGAAGACGACCCCCGCTTTGAGCCTGATCACCCTCACCGTGGCCGCCACGCTGGCGCTCGGCACCGCTGCCGCCTGGGCCCAGGCCAAGCCGCTTGCCGGCCAGACCGTCAAGCTGATGTGGATCGACCCGCTCACCGGCCTGATGGGCCCGGTCGGCACCAACCAGTTGAAGACCCAGCAGTTCCTGGCCGAGAAATTCAGTGCCAGCAACCCGGCCGGCGTGAAGTTCGAAGTCATCGGCGTGGACAACAAGCTCAGCCCGACCGAAAGCCTCAATGCGCTGAAGTCGGCCATCGACCAGGGCATCCGCTACGTCATCCAGGGCAATGGCTCTTCGGTCGCGATTCCGTTGATCGACGCCATCAACAAGCACAACGAGCGCAACCCGGGCAAGGAAATCGTCTTCCTCAACGAAGCTGCGGTCGACCCTGACCTGACCAACAGCAAGTGCAGCTTCTGGCACTTCCGCTTCGACGCCGACACGACGATGAAGATGGAAGCCATCACCACCTTCATCAAGGACCAGAAAGACGTCAAGAAGGTCTTCCTGCTGAACCAGAACTACTCGCACGGTCAGCAGGTGGCGCGCTTCGCCAAGGAATACCTGGCCCGCAAGCGCCCTGATGTGGCCATCGTCGGTGAAGACCTGCACCCGCTGGCCCAGGTGCGCGACTTCGCGCCCTACGTGGCCAAGATCAAGGCCAGCGGTGCCGACACCGTCATCACCGGCAACTGGGGTTCCGATCTGGCGCTGCTGGTGAAGGCCGCCAACGATGGCGGCTACACCGGCAAGTTCCTGACCTACTACACCGGTGTCACCGGCACGCCGTCGGCACTCGGCACGAGCGCTGCCGGCCGGGTCTTCCAGGTCTCTTACGCCCACTACAACATGGGCGGCCAGATGGACGCCTGGGGCAAGGAGTTCAAGGCCAAGTTCAACGATGACATGTACACCGGCTCCATCGTTCGTCAGTTCGAATACCTGGGCAATGCGATGGCCAAGGCCAAGAGCACCGACCCGGTGAAAGTGGCCTTCGCGATGGAAGGCCTGAAGATCAAGAGTGCTTTTGGCGGTGAAACGGAAATGCGCAAGACTGACCACCAGTTGCAGCAGTCGCTGTACATCACGGTGTGGCAGAAGGCCGATGCCAAGTACCCCTATTCGCCCGAGAACACCGGCATGACGCTGGCACCGGTGGCCACCTACGAACCCTATGTGTCGAGCACGCCGACCAGCTGCCAGATGACGCGCCCGGCGTCCTGATCGCGGCGCACCGGCGCCATTTTCTGCAGTAAAAGTTACCGCTTCAGTGTTTGAGTGGGCCCGACCGGGGCAACCCGGCGGGCCCTGTTTTTGACCAGCGCAGGCCCCAGGCACCACCGGCCGCGCAACCACCGGACGAGACCGCCCCACGATGGAGTTCTTCACGATCTCGATGCTCAATGGCCTGAGTTACGGCCTGTTGCTGTTCATGCTCAGCTCGGGGCTGACGCTGATCCTCAGCATGATGGGTGTGCTGAATTTCGCCCACGCCAGCTTCTACATGGTGGGCGCCTATGTGGCCTACAGCATTGCCCGTGTGGTGGGTTTCTGGCCGGCGCTGATCGTGGCACCGCTGGTCGTGGCCGCCCTGGGTGCGGTTTTCGAGAAATACTGTTTGCGCCGGGTCCACAAGTTCGGCCACGTGCCGGAATTGTTGATCACCTTCGGCCTGAGTTACGTGATGCTGGAATTGGTGCAACTGATCTGGGGCCGTACGGCGGTTGAATTCCAGCCGCCCGAGGTCTTGCGCGGCCCGGTCTTCACGCTCGTCAACTCATCCATCAGCGGCCTGAGCCTGACTTTCGGCGCGGTGCCGCAGGCCCTGTGCAGCAGCGCCGACGCTGCGGTGCGCATCGTCTGCTCGCCCTTTCCCGCCACCCGCGGTTTCATGATGTTCATTGCGCTGGTGATGCTGGTGGCGCTGTGGCTGCTGCTGACCCGCACGCGCATCGGCCTGGTCATCCAGAGCGCGCTCACCCACCCTGAAATGGTCGAAGCGCTGGGCCACAACGTGCCGCGCGTCTTCATGCTGGTGTTTGGCGCGGGCGCGGGCCTGGCCGGGCTGGCCGGCGTCATCGGTGGCAGCACCTTCGTCACCGAACCGTCGATGGCCGCCACCGTGGGTTCGGTGATCTTCGTGGTGGTGGTGGTCGGTGGCATGGGCTCGCTGGCCGGCGCTTTCGTTGCCTCCCTGCTGATCGGCGTGCTGCAGACCTTCGCGGTGGCGCTGGACTACTCGCTGGGCGGGGCACTGGCTGGCCTGGGCCTGACCCTGCCGGCGGCCGCCGCCGCCAACACCCTGTTCAAGCTGACGCTGGCGCAGGTGGCACCCATCCTGCCGTACCTGTTCCTGGTCTTGATGTTGATCTTCAGGCCCAAGGGTCTGATGGGCAACCGGGAAGGCTGAACGCGATGCAAGCCGCTTCCAACCGTTATGGCGCCCTCGGTGCGCGCGACCTCGTCATCTGGGGTCTGGGCGTGGTGCTGATGCTCGCCGCGCCGCTGATTTTCACCAGCAGCCTGTCCATCACCATGCTCTCGCAGATGGGCATCGCCATCGTGGCCTGCCTGGCCTACAACATGCTGCTGGGGCAGGGCGGCATGCTCAGTTTCGGCCACGCGGTGTACTCGGGCCTGGGCAGTTTCGTGGCCATCCACGCGCTGAAGGCGGTGGGCGGCGGCAGCTTCCCGCTGCCCGTCGGCCTGATTCCGCTGGTCGGCGGCGTGGCCGGTCTGGGCTTCGCGGTGCTGCTGGGTTTCGTCACCACCAAGAAGGCCGGCACCACGTTCGCGATGATCACCATGGGCATCGGTGAACTGGTGTTCGCGATGTCTTTGATGGTCCCGGAATTCTTTGGCGGCGAGGCCGGGGTCAACGCCAACCGCGTCGTCGGCAAGCCGGTGATGGGCATCAGTTTCGGCCCGCAGATCCAGGTTTACTACCTGCTGGCGCTGTACACGCTGGTCTGCACCGTTGGCATGTATGCCTTCACGCGCACCCCGCTGGGCCGCATGTTGAACGCCGTGCGCGACAACCCCGAGCGCGTTGAATTCACCGGCTACAACACGCAGCGGGTGCGCTACTTCAGTTTCATCATCTCCGGCTTTTTTGCCGGCATTGCGGGCGGCATGTACGCGCTGAATTTCGAGATCGCCACCGCCGAAGTGGTGGGCGCGGCGCGCTCGGGCGCCTACCTGCTGTTCACCTTCCTGGGCGGTGCCACCTTCTTCTTCGGGCCCATCCTGGGCGCGGTGCTGATGGTGGTGGCCTTTGTGCTGCTCAGTGAATTCACCAAGGCCTGGCTGCTCTACCTGGGCCTGGTCTTCATGGTGATGGTGATGTACGCGCCCGGCGGCATTGCCAGCCTGATCATGATGAATGTGCGGGTCGCGATGTACGGCAAGCTGAAAGGCCTGCTGGGCAGCTACGCCGCCCTGGCGGTGACGGGGCTGCTGGGCTTTCTGGGCCTGTCGGCGATGATCGAAATGGTCTACCACCTGCAATTGAACGAAGCCCTGGGCCCGGTGATGAATTTCATGGGCGTGGCGCTGAACGCGCAGTCGCCGGCCAGCTGGGTGGGCGCTGCGGTGCTGGCCTTGCTGGGTGGCGCGGCATTCTGGGTGGTGCGCAAGCGTTTCGCCCACCGCTGGAGCGAGGTGCAGGGCGAGATTGAAGCGGCCATCCGCGCGAAGGAGACCGCGCTGTGAACACGACCGCCCACCCCACTGCCCACACCGCCGCCCCCACCCTTGCAACCGCGCCTGCGCTGGAACTGAAGGACTTGCGCAAGTCCTTCGGCAAGACCGAAATCATCCGCGGCACGAACCTCGTTGTGCAGCCCGGCGAACGCGTGGCCATCATCGGCCCCAACGGTGCCGGCAAGAGCACCTTGTTCAACCTGATCAGCGGCCGCTTCGGTGCCACCAGCGGCGAGATCGTGCTGAACGGCAAGCGCATCGACGGCCTGGCACCTTTCGAGATCAGCCGCATGGGGCTGGCGCGCAGCTTCCAGGTCAGCAACCTGTTCAACCGCCTCAGCGTGTTCGAGAACCTGCGCTGCGCGGTGCTGTGGAGCCTGGGCTACAAGTACGCTTTCTGGAAATTCCTGGCCGGCGCGCGTGATGCGAATGAACGCGCCGAAGCCGTCATGCACATGATCAAGCTCGACCGCCGCCGCGACGCCCTGGCGATGAACCTGACGTACGCCGAACAGCGCGCGCTGGAGATCGGCATCACCATTGCGGGCGGTGCCGATGTGGTGCTGCTGGACGAGCCCACGGCTGGCATGAGCCGCAGCGAAACGGCGCGCTTCGTGAACCTGATCCGCGAGATCACCGTGGGCAAGACGCTGCTCACGGTGGAACACGACATGGGAGTCGTCTTCGGTCTGGCCGACAAGATTGCGGTGCTGGTTTACGGCGAGGTGATTGCCTTCGACACCCCCGACAAGGTGCGGGCCAACGAGCGGGTGAAAGAAGCCTATCTGGGTTCGGTATTGGCCGACGCGCAGGCTGCACAAGCGGGGCATTGAGATGCTGAAACTCACCGACGTCCACGCCTATTACGGCAAGAGCCACGTGCTGCACGGGGTTCAGTTTGAAGTCGGACCCGGCGAAATCGTCGCCCTGCTGGGCCGTAACGGCTCGGGCCGCAGCACCACGGTCAAGGCCATCATGGGCCTGGTGCACGGTGCCGGTTCTGTGAACTGGAAGGGTGACGAGGTGCTGGGTCGCTCGGCCTTCGAAATCGCCCATGCCGGCATTGGTTACGTGCCCGAAAACCGCGACATCTTTCCGTCGTTGACGGTGCACCAGAACCTGATGCTGGGCGAAAAGCGCGGGGCGAAGAACCCGCGTTGGGGCTTCGAGGACATGTACCAGCTGTTCCCCCGGCTGCGCGAACGCCAGCACACCGAAGCCGGCGTGCTGAGTGGCGGCGAACAGCAGATGCTGACCCTGTGCCGCACGCTGATGGGCGACCCCGAACTGATCATGATCGACGAGCCCACCGAGGGACTGGCACCCAAGATTGTTGAACTGGTGGGCGAATACCTGCGTGAACTGAAGCGGCGCGGCATCGGCGTGCTGCTGGTGGAGCAGAAGCTGACCATCGCGCTGCAGGTTGCCGACCGCTGCCTGGTGATGGGTCATGGGCAGATCGTCTTCGAAGGCACACCGGCCGAATTGCGCGCCAATGCCGACGTGCGCAAAGAGTGGCTTGAGGTGTGAACACAGGCCCCCGAGCTTGTCGCTTCGCGCCTTCGCCACCCCACAACGTTCAGCATGCAAGGGGGCTCATGCAGCGGCCCGCCAAAGCCGGTTCCGCGCATGGCCTGGGTCGCGGCCCTTTGTTTTGTCGCGGCTGAGACATCGGCGGCGCGCTGCGGCCTCCTAGAATCGAACGACCGTTCGTTTTCGTTTTTTTCCTGACCAGGAGCCACCATGGGTGCCCATTACGAAGTGCGCGGCAATGTCGCCGTCATCACGCTCGACAACCCGCCGGTGAACGGCTTGGGCCATGACACCCGGGTCGGCATTGCCACCGGTGTGGAACGCGCCATGGCCGATGCGGCCGTGGCGGCGATCGTGCTCACCGGTGCTGGCAAGGCCTTCTCGGGCGGTGCCGACATCAAGGAATTCGGCAGCCCCAAGGCCGGTGCCCAACCCAACCTGCTCACGCTGATCAAGCAGCTGGACGCATCCACCAAGCCCGTCGTGGCCGCGCTGCACAGCGTGGCCATGGGTGGCGGCCTGGAACTGGCGCTGGGCGCGCATTACCGCGTGGCCGCACCGGGCACTGCGGTGGCGCTGCCTGAAGTCAAGATCGGCCTGATCCCGGGTGCCGGCGGCACGCAGCGCCTGCCGCGCGTGCTGGGTGTGGAAACCGCACTGAACATGATCGTCAGCGGCGAGCCGGTGAAGAGCGAGGTGCTGGCCACGCTGCCCGGCCAGAAGCTGTTCAGCAAGATCATCGACGGCAACCTGCTCGACGGCGCCGTGGCCTTTGCGCAAGAGGTGGCCGCCGAATTGGCGACGAAAGGCGGGCCGCTGCCGCGCGTGCGCGACATGAAGCTGTCGCACCCCAACCCCGACGCCTACATCGGCTTCGCCCGCAACATGGTCAAGGGCATGGCCAAGAATTTCCCTGCGCCGGTGAAGTGCGTGGACGCCATCGAAGGCGCGCTGAAGCGCAAGTTCGACGACGGCATGGCCAACGAACTGGCCATCTTCCAGGGCCTGATGAACACGCCGGAAAGCAAGGCCCTGCGCCACGCCTTTCTGGGCGAACGCGCAGCCAGCAAGATTCCCGACGTGCCCGACACCACGCCGCAACGCAAGATCGAGAAGATCGCCGTCATCGGTGCCGGCACCATGGGTGGCGGCATCAGCATGAACTTCCTCAACGCCGGCATCCCGGTGGTGATGCTGGAAATGAAGCAGGAAGCGCTGGACCGCGGCGTGGCCACCATCCGCAAGAACTACGAAGCGCAGGTCAAGCGTGGCAAGCTGAAGCAGGACAAGCTGGATGCGCGCATGGCTCTGTTGACCACGACGCTGAATTACGCCGACATCGGCCATGCCGACATGGTCATCGAAGCGGTGTTCGAAGAAATGGGCGTGAAAGAGAAAGTCTTCCGCACGCTCGACGAAGTGATGAAGCCCGGCGCCATCCTGGCCAGCAACACCAGCACGCTGGACGTCAACGCCATTGCCGCTTTCACCCAGCGCCCGCAAGACGTCATCGGCACCCACTTCTTCAGCCCGGCCAACGTGATGAAGCTGCTGGAAGTGGTGCGCGGCGAGAAGACCGCCAAGGATGTGCTGGCCACGGTGATGGCCCTGGGCAAGAAGATCAAGAAGACCAGCGTGGTCAGCGGCGTGTGCGACGGTTTCATCGGCAACCGCATGATCGAGCAGTACAGCCGCCAGGCCGGTTTCCTGATCGAGGAAGGCGCCACGCCGGAGCAGGTCGACAAGGCCGTCGAGAAGTTCGGCTTCGCGATGGGGCCTTTCCGCATGGGCGACCTGGCGGGTAACGACATCGGCTGGGCGATCCGCAAGCGGCGCTACATCGACAAGCCCGGCATGCGCTACAGCAAGACCGCCGACCTGTTGTGTGAGATGGGCCGCTACGGGCAAAAAACCCAAGCGGGTTGGTACGACTACGCAACCGGCAAGCGCGACGCCATCCCGTCGAAGCTGGTCGTCGAGATGATCGAGAAGCACCGTGCCAGCCTGGGCATCACCACGCGCAAGATCAGCGACGACGAGATCGTCCACCGCCTGGTCTTTGCCCTGGTCAACGAAGGCGCGAAGATCCTGCAAGAGGGCATCGCCAGCAAGGCCAGCGACATCGACATGGTCTACCTCACGGGCTACGGCTTCCCGCTGTTCCGTGGCGGGCCCATGTGCTACGCCGACCAGGTGGGCCTGTACAACGTGGTGCAGACCATGAAGAAGTTCGCCGCCAACCCGCTGGACGACGCCAGCTTCTGGCAGCCCGCGCCGCTGCTGGCCAAGCTGGCGGCAGAAGGCAAGAGCTTCACCTGACGCTGCGACCGACGCGGTCTTCGCCCTGACCATGATCAAGCGCCTGCTCATAGGCCTGCTGGTTTTGCTGCTGTTGCTGGCCACCGTGCTGGCGGGCAACACGCTGCGCCAGGGCTCGCGGCAGGTGAGCGTGCCGGCGCTGCCGCCGCTGGCGGTTGATCAGGCGCGGGTGGTCGAGTCCATGGCCATCGCGGTGCGCGCCAAAACAGTCAGCGGTCTGCTCGACCCCAGCGGCCAGGCTGCAGCCTTCGAGGCCCTGCACGCGCACCTGCGCAGCCGCTATCCGCTGGTGCATCTCACGCTGGAACGCGAAGTGGTGGGCGCGCACAGCCTGCTCTACACCTGGCGCGGCAGCGACGCCGAAGCCCCGGGTTTCGCGCTGCTGGCCCACCAGGACGTGGTGCCCGTGGCGCCCGGTACCGAATCGCTGTGGCAGCACCCGCCCTTCGCCGGCGACGTGGCCGACGGCATGGTCTGGGGCCGAGGCACCTTGGACGACAAGAGCAACCTCATCACCCAACTGGAAGCGGTGGAGGCTTTGATTCAGTTCGGCTACAAGCCGCGCCGCACCGTCTACCTGGTCTTCGGCCATGACGAAGAAGTCGGCGGCCAGCAGGGCGCCGTGCGCGTGGTGGCCTTGCTGAAACAGCGGGGCGTGAAGCTGGCTTATGTGCTGGACGAAGGCCTGGCCGTCACCGAAGGCATCTTGCCCGGCGTGGCCCGGCCGCTGGCCCTGATCGGCCTGGCGGAAAAAGGCAGCGTCAGCCTGCGCCTGACGGCCCAGGCGCCACCCGGCCATTCATCCACGCCGCCGGCTGCGGGGCAAAGCGCCATCGGCATGCTCAGTGCGGCGCTGACGCGGCTGGACCAGCAGCGCATGCCCGGCGGCATCCAGGGTGTGGCGTCTGCGATGTTCAGCACCCTGGCGCCCGAACTGCCATTCGGCCAGCGGCTGGCCATGTCCAACCTGTGGCTGTTCAGGCCCGTGGTCGAGAAGATGCTGGAGAAGGGTGCCGCCACCAACGCCATGCTGCGCACCACCACCGCGCTGACCATCGTCAACGCCGGCAACAAGGAAAACGTGCTGCCCGGCAAGGCCGAGGCGGTGGTGAACCTGCGCATCCTGCCGGGCGACACGCTGACCAGCGTGCAGGCCCATGTGCAGCGCGTGGTGGCCGACGAGCGCATCAGCGTGCAGGTGCTGGGCACGGCCGCTGAAGCGTCCAAGGTTTCATCCCCCAGCAGCGACAGCTACCGCCTGATCGAGCGCACCGTGCGCGAGGTCTTCCCCGACAGCGTGGTCACCCCCGGCCTGGTGCTGGCGGGCACCGACTCGCGCCATTTCCAGGACCTGGCCGACGACGTTTACCGCTTCATGCCCGTCCGTTTCAAGCCCGAAGACCTGGCGCGCGTGCACGGTACCAATGAGCGCATCTCGGGCGCGCAACTGGTCGACATGACTCGTTTCTATCACCGCCTGCTTGAGCAATCAGCACGCTGATTTTCTTCTTCCCCGCTGACCCACAAGGACGCCCGCCATGACCCAAGCTGTCATCGTCTCTACCGCCCGCACGCCGCTTTGCAAGAGCTGGAAGGGCGCCTTCAACATGACCCACGGCGCCACGCTGGGCGGCCACGCGGTGAAGGCCGCCGTCGAACGCGCCGGCATCGAAGGCGGCGAGGTGGATGACGTCATCATGGGTTGCGCCACGCCCGAAGGCGCCACCGGCAGCAACATCGCGCGTCAGATCGTGCTGCGCGCGGGCTTGCCCATCACCACCAGCGGCATGACGGTGAACCGCTTCTGCAGCAGCGGCCTGCAGACCATCGCGCTGGCCGCGCAACGCATCATCGCGGGCGAGGGCGACATCTACATCGGCGGTGGCGTCGAGAGCATCAGCTGCGTGCAGCAAGAGGCCAACACCCACATGCTGCAAGACAGCTGGTTGAAGGCCAACAAGCCCGAGATCTACTGGAACATGCTGCAGACCGCCGAACAGGTGGCCAAGCGCTACGGCATCGGCCGTGAACGCATGGACCACTACGGCGCCGGCAGCCAGCAAAGGGCCGCTGCCGCGCTGGAAGCCGGCCTGTTCAAGGCCGAGATCGCGCCCATCACGGTGACGGCCGGCGTGGTCGACCCGGTGATGGGTTTGCGCAGCAAGGAAGTCAGCGTCAGCAACGACGAAGGCATACGCGCCGGCACCACCTACGAAGGCATCTGCAACCTGCGCTCGGCCCTGCCGGGCGGCCTGATCAGCGCCGGCAACGCCAGCCAGTTCAGCGACGGCGCCGGGGCCTGCGTGCTGATGCACGAGACCGTGGCCGAACGCAAAGGGCTGAAGCCCATCGGCCGCTTCTTGGGCTTTGCGGTGGCCGGTTGCGAGCCCGACGAAATGGGCATAGGTCCCGTCTTCGCGGTGCCCAAGGTGCTCAAGCGGCTGGGTCTGACGGTGGCCGACATCGACCTGTGGGAACTGAACGAGGCCTTTGCCGTGCAGGTGCTGTACTGCGCCGACACGCTGGGCATCCCGATGGACAGGTTGAATGTCAACGGCGGCGCCATCGCGGTGGGCCACCCCTACGGCGTCAGCGGCCAGCGCCTGACCGGCCACGCGCTGATCGAAGGCAAGCGGCGCGGCGCCAAGCGCGTCTGCGTGACCATGTGCATCGGCGGCGGCATGGGCGCGGCGGCCATCTTCGAAGTGCTCTGAACACGCCGCCGGTACCCGGGACGCGCCGCATGCAGATCGATCTGCCCACCGTGCGCGGTTTCTTCCAGGCAGCGCCTTTCATGGTTGATCTGGGGGTGGAACCGGTCGCCGTGGCCGAAGGCCGCGTAACCACTGTGTTGCCCATACAGCCCCGTCATTTCCAACACACCGGTCAAGTGCATGCCGGCGTGATGGCGACGATGGCCGACCACAGCATGGGTGCAGCCGCACAGACCCAGGCGCCCGACAGCCACTGGGTCATCACCGCCGAGCTGAAGACCAGCTTGCTGCGCCCCGCGAAAGGTGAGCGTCTGGTCTGTGAGGCTGTGGTCATCAAGGCTGGCCTGCGGCTGAGCTTCACCGAAGCCGAGGTCTACGCCGAGTCACTGGGCCAGCGTACGTTGGTGATGAAAGCCTCGGGCACGATGGCCCTGGTGCCCCGAAAGGATTGAGCCCCCAAATGGCCATGCGTGACACCCTTGAATTCCTGCTCAACGACTGGCTGCGCGTCAACGCGCTGCTCGATCGCCCGCGTTTCGCCGACCACTCGGGCGAAACGTTCACCCAGGTGCTGGACACCTGTGAACGCATCGCCCGCGAAAAGTTCGCCCCCTTCAACCGGCTCGTCGACACGCAAGAGCCGCACTTTGATGGCGAACGCGTGCACCTGCCGCAGGCCACCCACGACGCGCTGGCCGCCTTTGTGGAATCGGGCATGCTGGCGGCGGCCCAGGACTACGACGTGGGCGGCATGCAACTGCCCTGCGTCATCCAGATGGCGGCCAAGAGCTTCTTCAGCCAGGCCAGCGTGGCCATAGGCGGCTACGCCATGCTGACCACCGGCAACGCCGGTTTGCTGATGGCCCACGGCACCGCCATGCAGCGCGAAGTCTTCGCCAAGAACGAATTCGCCGGCCGCTGGTTCGGCACCATGTGCTTGAGCGAGCCGCAGGCCGGGTCGTCGCTGAGCGACGTGGCCACGCGCGCCGTGCCGGACGGGGCTGACTTCGAGGCAGAGCCGCTGGGCCCGCGTTACCGCCTGCGCGGCAACAAAATGTGGATCAGCGGCGGCGAGCACGAAATCACCGAAAACATCATCCACCTGGTGTTGGCCAAGATACCCGGCGTCGACGGCAAACTGGTGCCCGGCACGCGCGGCATTTCACTGTTCATCGTGCCCAAGAAGCTGGTCAACACCGAAGGCGAATTGACGGGCGAGCGCAACGACGTGGCGCTGGCCGGCCTGAACCACAAGCTGGGCTACCGGGGCACCACCAACACGCTGTTGAACTTCGGCGAAGGCAAGTTTCCGGTGCAGGGCGCGGCGGGCGCCGTCGGCTACCTCGTTGGCCAGCCCGGCGAAGGTCTGCGTTGCATGTTCCACATGATGAACGAGGCGCGCATCGGCGTCGGTCTGGGCGCGGTGATGCTGGGCTATGCCGGCTACGAGTCCAGCCTGCACTACGCCCGGCAGCGCACGCAGGGCCGGCCTATCACCGGCGCTGGCAAAGACGCCGCGCAGCCGCCGGTGGCGCTGATTGAACACGCCGACATCAAGCGCATGCTGCTGGCGCAGAAGAGCTATGTCGAAGGCGGCCTGGCGCTGGAACTGTATTGCGCCCGCCTGGTCGATGAACTGAACACCGGCAGCGCGGCCACGGCGGCCGAGGCCGGCACGCTGCTGGAGGTGCTGACGCCGATCGCCAAAAGCTGGCCCAGCGAGTGGTGCCTGGAAG
>JANMZP010000189.1:0-41715 GCA_031383435.1 Betaproteobacteria bacterium
GCTCCGAGGTGGACAGACCACCGGGAAGCGCGGGCTGTGGCGAAGCGGAATCAGTGTTTCGTCGCGGCATTTGCCGTGCGCCTGGGCAGCCCTCGACCGCGTTGACGGCATCGCCGTTGGCCGGACCCCGAAGGCCCTTCGTCAAGATGTTCTTCCCGAAGAGGACTGCCATGTTCGACCGCTCCACATCCACCCTTGCCGCCATCGACCCCGACGTCTGGGCGGCGGTGCAAAACGAAAATCGCCGGCAGGAAGAGCACATCGAGCTCATCGCCAGCGAGAACTACACCAGCCCGGCCGTGATGCAGGCGCAGGGCAGCCAGCTGACCAACAAGTACGCCGAAGGCTACCCCGGCAAGCGCTATTACGGCGGCTGCGAATTCGTCGACGTGGTCGAGCAACTGGCCATCGACCGCGTCAAACAACTGTTCGGCGCGAACTTCGCCAACGTGCAGGCCAACAGCGGCAGCCAGGCCAACCAGGCCGTGTTCTTCGGCCTGCTGCAGCCCGGCGACACCATCATGGGCATGAGCCTGGCCGAAGGCGGCCACCTGACCCACGGCATGCCGCTGAACATGTCCGGCAAGTGGTTCAAGGTCGTCAGCTACGGCCTGGACGCGAATGAAGCCATCGACTACGACGCGATGGAACGCCTGGCCCACGAACACAAGCCCAAGCTGATCATTGCCGGTGCCAGCGCATACAGCCTGCGCATCGACTTCGAGCGCTTCGCCAAGGTGGCCAAGGCCATCGGCGCCGTCTTCATGGTGGATATGGCGCACTACGCCGGCCTGATTGCTGCGGGCGTCTACCCCAACCCGCTGCCGCATGCCGACGTGGTGACCAGCACCACGCACAAGAGTCTGCGCGGCCCGCGCGGCGGCATCATCTTGACCAACGACGAGGCCATCGCCAAGAAGATGAACAGCGCCATCTTCCCGGGCATCCAGGGCGGGCCGCTGATGCATGTGATCGCGGCAAAGGCGGTGGCTTTCAAGGAAGCGCTGGAGCCGGCCTTCAAGGTCTACCAGCAGCAGGTGCTGGACAACGCCCGCGTGCTGGCCGAAACGCTGACGGCGCGCGGCCTGCGCATCGTCAGCCAGCGCACCGAAAGCCACGTGATGCTGGTCGACCTGCGCCCCAAGAACCTGACCGGCAAGGAAGCTGAAGCCATCCTGGGCGACGCGCACATGACCTGCAACAAGAACGGCATTCCGAACGACCCGCAAAAGCCGATGGTGACCAGCGGCATCCGCCTGGGCACGCCGGCCATGACGACGCGCGGCTTCAAGGAAGAACAGGCGCGCCAGACGGCCCACCTGATTGCCGACGTGCTGGACCAGCCGCACGACGCTGCGAACATCGCCGCCGTGCGCACCAAGGTGACCGCGCTGACGCGCGACTTCCCGGTCTACCGTTAAGCCCAGCCAAGCCGGATGCGCTGCCCCTTCTGCGCCCACGACGAAACGCAAGTCGTCGAGACGCGCGAATCAGACGAAGGCGATGTCATCCGGCGCCGCCGGCGCTGCGTGAAATGCGAGAAGCGCTTCACCACTTACGAACGCAGCGAAATCGCCCTGCCGGCGGTGGTCAAGAAAGACGGCGCTCGCGTCGACTTCGACCCCGCCAAGCTGCGCGCAAGCATGCTGCTGGCCCTGCGCAAACGACCCGTCAGCGTGGAACAGGTCGATGCCGCGCTGGACCGCATCCAGGACAAACTGCTGGCCAGCGCCGTGCGCGAAGTGCCCAGCGCCCGGCTGGGTGAACTGCTGATGCGCGAGTTGAAGCGCATCGACAAGGTGGCTTATGTGCGCTTCGCGTCGGTGTACCGCGAGTTCGAGGACGTGGACGCGTTCAGGCAGTTGATACGGGATATCTGAAGCTGAATTTTCGATTTCTGATTCACGGGGTGACGACGAGCAATCGGGGAAAGTGGCTCTTGTAGGGCGTCGCGTCGCGGGTCAGCACGCTCAAGTTCGCCACGGCCGCGTGGGCACCGATGTAGAAATCGGGCAGCGGTTTCAGCTTGGCCCCGCCTCGGCTGCGGTACAGCGCGAATGCTGCTGCTGTCAGTGACGCACACGCCCAAGGCATGGCCGTGCGCAGCGTGTCATAAACGTCCAGCAACCCGTCCAGATCATCGACGTCCGGACCCGGTACCAACAGTTCGGTGTAGACGATCAGGTTGATGTGCAGCGGCGACCGTTCGCTCCGCTCTTGCAACTGATCGATAGCCCATTCGTGCCAAGGGCTGTTGGCGTCGATGCAGTCCATCCAGATTTTGGTATCGACCAGCGTGCCGGCGCTGCCGTCGTAGTTCGCGAGACTAGCGGTGGCCACGGCGGGCAGCGTCTGGAATGACCTCTTCACCGCGCAAGAAGGTCATGATCTCGTCGGCGGGGCTGCCGCTTGCGCGGGCAGACCGACGCCGCGTTCAAGTGGTCGAAACGGGATACCTGACCGCTAGCGACTTCGGGGGCACCCGGCTGGGGGAGTGCGGTGGGGGTGGCGCGGGGGCACCCGCGAGAGCCGGGGTCTGAACCCTCCCCCTGGGGTCGCGCAAGGCGGCCTCGATTTCTACAGTGCGGACATGCCTTCAACGGATGGAACGCACATGAAAAGCCAAGCCAATACCGCACGCCGCCAGACTGGGTTTTCTCTCGTGGAGAGCCTGCTCGGCCTGGCAATCACGTCTTTGGCCCTGGGCGCGGGGCTGCCCGGCTTTGAGGCCGCGAAGGAGCGGCGTCATCTTGAAGGCGCTTCGGCGCAGTTGGAGACTGATATCCAGCTGGCACGCAGCGAAGCCGTGACACGCAATCACACCCTTCGACTGAGCTATTCCTCAACGGCAGCCGGAAGTTGCTATGTCGTGCACACCGGCGGGAGCAGTGACTGCAGTTGCACGCCTGACGGGACTTCAAGTTGCAGAGGCACTGCCAAGGCCTTGCGTGCCACAGGATTCAGGGCCGACGGATCGATGCTGATGCGAAGCAACGTCGCGTCCATCGTGTTTGACCCGATCCAGGGAACGCTAACGCCCACCGGGACCTTCCGCTTCACGGGTCAAAAGAACAATGAAGTGCGCTTGGTGGTGAGCATCATGGGTCGGGTCCGCTCGTGCACACCCACCCGGGTTGCCGGGTACACGGCCTGCTGATCCCCCGCGAATGCGGGTTCTGCCGACAGACGGCAACTGACGCTGGACTGACGGCAGCGACCTTCCTGGTCAACGCGAAGCCAGCTCCTCAATAATCATCGAATGCAATCTACAGAGATCTGGAATTTGAAACGCCGACGCAGCAGAGGGGGCCGCTCCGACTTCCTGGGTTTCACATTGATCGAATTGCTGATCGCTATCGCCATCGTCGCCATCCTTGCTGCTGTCGCCTTTCCGGCGTACCAGAACGCGATCCGAAAAAGTCGCCGGGCCGAGGCATTCGCCGCGCTGAGCGCCGTGCAACTCGCCCAAGAGCGTTGGCGTTCGAATCACGCCGGTTACACCAGCAGTGTCACCGGCACCTGGCCCACTGCCGGGCTCGGCTTGACTGGCAGCACCAGCAGCGGCTACTACGCGGTGTCGGTTGCGCTGGACGGCACCGGAGAAACGGGTTATGACGCCTTGGCGACGGCAAGTTCGGGTACCTCGCAGGCAGCGGATGGCCAGTGCGTTCGCCTGTTGATCCAGACGCGGCGCGGCAACATCACATACGGTTCGGCTGCAGCAACAGGCGCATTCGATTTGTCGGCGAACAACAAGTGCTGGAGCCGTTGATGCGATTGAAACGCCGCCCAGGCGGATTCACCTTGATTGAGCTGATGGTGACCGTGGCCATCATCTCGATCCTGCTCGTGCTCGTCGCGCCCTCGTTCCAGGACATGATCTTGATGCAACGGTTGCGAGGCATAGACGCACAGCTGATCACGGATATTCAGTTTGCGCGCGCTGAGGCCGTGGCCCGCGGTCGCTATGTACGCATCAACATGGGATCGGACAGCAGCCAGACCTGCTACGTGCTGTATTTGGCCGACGGCAATGGTGTCGGTCGTTGTGAATGCACACGGGGCGCCGGGTCCGCCTGCGAATCAGGTGGTGGCCGGCTGGAATTAAAGACTGTCACGGTTCCGCAATCCAGTGGGGTTGCTCTAACTTGGCCCACAGGCCAAAACACGGGTTTCGCTTTTGACTTCGTCACAGGCGGCTTGCTGTCCATACCTTCCGACACCAACGTTTCGCCCAGCCTTGAGATCTCGATTGACGCCAGCATCGACGCTGATCGCCTGTTGCGCAACAAGATTTTGCCCACCGGCAGACCGGCCGTTTGTTCGCCGAATCCGGCGCGCATGCAGGTGCCGGCATGCTGACTCAAATCCAACAGAGACACCCTTTGCGTATCCTTCAGCGCGGGCTCTCACTCGTCGAACTGATGGTGGGCATTGCCGTGGGCATGTTCGTGGTCGCCGCTGCTGCGACCTTGGTGTCAACGCAATTGGTCGACAACCGGCGCCTACTGCTTGAACTGCAGGTCCAACAGGATCTGCGCGCAACAGCGGACATCATTACGCGTGACATACGCCGAATTGGTGCAACAGGCGCTTTGTCAATTAATGGAGCCAACACACTTGTGTGGAATTCCACCAATGGCTCGGAGACCAACCTTACCTATAGGTTGGTCAGTCTGGGCAGTTCAGAAATTCGATTTAATTCACCTCGTCAAATCGGTCAGGTTGGCGAGTACGGCTATAAACTGGAAACCACTGCAAATACCGCATGGATCAGTTCCAAAGCACCCACCACAGGCATCTGGCAGCCTCTGACCGACAGCTATGCCATGAAGGTCACAGCTTTCAATTTGACCCAAGTTGACGAACCGGCAATTGTATTGGCCTGTCCCAAGCAGTGCCCACTGCCACCACCGCCTGGTGCGGTTGCCACCTACTGTTGGCCAACGCTGAAGGTTCGGTCGGTTGAAATCGACATCACCGGGCAGGCACTGAGTGACCCCTCTGTCACCCGCCGTGTGCGAAGCAGAGTTCGTTTGCGCAATGACTTGGTTGAATTTAATCTCCCGTCTGCCAGCACCACTCAGGCATGCCCCTCATGAACCGCCGATTCAGCTGCTCCAGACCTGCTCAATCGCTTGTCCGCCGAAGGCTTCAGCGCTGCGGCGAGCGTGGAGCCGCGACACTAATTGTCGTGATGATCCTGTTCTTCGTCGTGACGCTTGCAGCCGCCTACACCAGCCGGAATTTGATCTTCGAACAGCGAACTTCCATCAATCAGTACCAATCCACCAAGTCCGCCGAAGCGGCCGAGGCTGGCATTGAATGGGCGCTGACGATGCTGAACGGCGGAAGGATTGACGAGAACTGCGCGCCAACTACAGATGTAACCAAAAACAGCTTTCGCCAGCGCTACCTGAATTACATTCCCAGCACGGGCAGTATTCAACGCACGCAGAACCCCAGTGGAGCCCCCTATCTGTGGTCCGCATGCAGCTTTGATGGTGCGAATTGGTCTTGCTCCTGCCCGCAACCCGATGTAGCCCTGGCCACTACCTTGCCGGTGGGCATTGCGGCATTTGGCGTTCGCTTTGTCAATCACGCGCAACGACCCGGCTTGGTCCGCATAGAGGTCAACGGCTGCAACAGCTACGACCTGACCTGTATCACTGGCGTGCCGGTGGACATTCCTGCGTCGCTGTGTCAATCGAGCGCCTGTTCACTGTTGGCTCAATTCAGTGCCTTGCGTCTGCCGCCTACAGCTGCTGTCACGGCCAGGCAATCGGTCGGTGGTACGCAATTGAGCGTACTGAATACCGATGAACCGTCGGGTGGCATCACGATTCATTCCGGTGGGGGCGTCACAGTTCCGTTGCCATCACTGTTTTTGGGCAGTTTGCCCGGCGTACCGCCTGAGTTTTCCAAGCGAAGCGGCGATGCGGCATTGGCTGGCCTTGATGCCGATGCGGACGACTGCACGAATTGCCTGTTCAGCGCCGTGTTCGGGATTCGACCGGATACATTTCGAAATCAACCGGCAGCAGTGGTTGTGGACTGCTCCACGACCTGTTCAAGCGTCTCTTCGAGCAGCGAGCTCGGTAAGGCACTGGCTGCCGCACGGGGCAGCATCATCTGGCTGCGAGGCGCTGGCGGGTTGACACTCAGTTCGACCGCAGTTGTCATCGGAACCGCCCTCGAACCCGTGACATTGGTGGTCGAAGGCCCAGTCAGTCTGGCTGCGGGTGCCAAAGTTGTCGGCCTGGTTTATGCCGCCAGTGCGGACTTGAATTCGGGTGAGATTCGCGGTGCCTTGGTTAGCGCGAGTACGGTCAGTGCGTCCGGCACAGCGCTCATTACCTACGACCCTGCCGTATTGGCCAAGCTGCAGAAGTTGAACGGTTCCTTCGTGCGAGTTCCTGGAAGTTGGAGAGATTTCCCGTGAAGCGCCACACCTTGACACAACGCGGGGTGTCGCTGATCGAAGCACTCGTGGCCATGGCCATCATGGCCTTTGGCATGCTGGCCCTGCTGGGCCTGCAAGGGGCACTGAGAGGCAATTCCGACGTCTCCAAGCAACGCTCTGAAGCCGTTCGATTCGCGCAGGAGCGAGTTGAATCACTGCGCGCTTTCTCAACGCTGCAAACCGCGGCCGGCGCGCGAACGTATGCCCAGATTGCACCCGAGGATGCTGCGGTTTCGCTTGCGGGCTATACCTCCAGCGCGAACTTCAGCCGTAGAGTTGAGGTCACCGACTTCCCACCCCCGGTGCCGAATGAATTCGATCTGTACTACATCGCAGCGCACAAGAACGTGAACACCAGGGTCAGTTGGACCGACCGCAACAATGAACTTCAATGGGTTCAGCTGAACACCATCATTGCCAGAACCGCGCCCGAAATCATCGGCGCGCTGGCCGTGTCTGCGGTCGGTTCAGCGGCACAGGAGCCTGGCTCTCGCAACCTCAAAGTACCCATCAACGCCGTCGATCTCGGCAACGGCACCAGCCGGTTCGTACCACCGGGCGCGACCACGGGCGTGAGTTGGATCTTCAACAACCAGTCCGCACTCATCACCAAAACCTGTATAGGAAGCACTTGCACGGACGCCAACTTGCAACTTTTGGCGGGCTACATCCGATTTGCATTGACCAGCAGCCAACCCACACCGGCTGATTCGGAGTCTCCGCCCAGCGCTTGGTCGAGCGGCATCACGCTGGGGGTGCAAGTCAGCACCACCGCGCCAACCGTCAGCACCACCAGCTGCTTCACCGACGCCACCACCAGCAGCAGCTATGTGGCCTACTTCTGCGCCGTGCCAGTCACCTCTTCGGTTCCCAAATGGTCAGGCCAGTCTTTGGTAACCATGAATACGCAAACCGCAGGCAGCGGTTACTTTGCGGCGAGCATCGCTGACTTCAGCGCCAGTGTGTACCGCGTCTGCCGGTACACCGCGCTGCGTGCGCAGACGACCATACCCAATGGCAAGCACCCTTTCCAGTACGTGGATGCCGATGTCAGTTTGATCAACCAGAACTTCCTGATCATCCGAGCCGGCAATGGCAGCGCTCCGTATGACTGTCCCGATAACGATGCCGCAACGCCGGTTGACGGTCTCACTTGGCACCATCAGCCCAGTAACCCGACCTGACAGCACAACGCTAGCAGTTGGACAGACTCATTGGATCGGTCCTGCCGTTGAACGCACTCGACACCGCCCGGCTCGATCTGGCCTTGACAGCCGCCCAGGGAGCGATTGGGATCAGTGACCCGAACCCCCGCGTTGGCTGTGTTCTGGGAACTGCCGACGGTGAGATTTTCGGCATCGGTTCGACCCAGGAGGCTGGTGGTCCGCACGCAGAGGTCATGGCCCTGCGTGCAGCGCAGGCCACTGGGCGGGATCTGCGCGGTGTCACAGCGTGGGTCACGCTGGAGCCTTGTGCGCACCACGGACGCACGCCACCCTGTTGTGATGCGCTGATCGCTGCCGGCCTGGCCCGTGTGGTGGTTGCAATCGAAGATCCCAACCCGCAGGTCGCAGGTCAGGGTATTCATCGCATGCGCGCTGCAGGCTTGCGCGTCGAAATGGCGCCAGACAAGCTGGCCCTTGCAGCCCGCGAATTGAACATCGGCTTCTTCTCGCGGCACGAGCGTGGGCGACCTTGGATACGGCTGAAACTCGCCACAAGCCTGGACGGGCGCACCGCGTTGAACAACGGCGTCAGCCAATGGATCACCAGCGCTGAAGCCCGCGCCGACGGACACACCTGGCGCAAACGGGCCAGCGCCGTGCTGACAGGGATCGGCACCGTGCTCGCCGACGACCCGCGCTTGGACGTCAGGGATGTCGTCACACGAATGCAACCATTGCGTGTGGTGCTGGACTCCAGACTCAGACTGCCGCCCTCAGCCCGCATCCTTCAGCCGCCGGGACATGTGCTGGTGCTCACCACCTACCCGAACGACGACAGGCAGGCGGCCTTGCGTCACGCCGGCGCGGAAATCCTCACTTGCGGCCGCCCGTCCGGCCAAGTCGATCTGCCAGCCATGGTGGCTGCGCTTGGGGCTCGCAACATCAATGAAGTGCATGTCGAGGCGGGATCGATCCTGAGCGGTGCGCTGATCCAGCAGGGTCTGGTGGATGAAATCCTCGTCTACATCGCACCCAAGCTTATCGGTGCAGGCCGAGATGCCGTGTCTTGGCCGCCCTTCGAAGCGCTGACAGACGCGCCGCAATTCCACTTCACCGACGTGGTGCGTGTTGGCAGCGATCTTCGGCTCATGGGCCGGCGCTTCGACCTCTGAGGCCAACCTCGATGTCGACTTTTTTTACATCAAACGTCCCCGCCTACGCATCTCGCTTCCAAGTCATTGAAATCAAATACTTTTTCGTTTTGGTTCGGAACTTGCTAGGAAGCATCCAAGCGGGTCTTCAATGCACCCTCAAAAACTACCCGGAGTTTTCCATGCCCAGCCGCTACTCAGTCCCGAAGCTTGGGGCCCTCGGTGTTTCACTCGCACTGGCGAGCCTTTTAGCTCAAGCTGCTCCCACCACCTACTTTGCAACGCAAGCGCCGAAGGCGGATCTGTCCAATCCGACGCCCCCGGTCTTGAACGTCGGGATGAGCACTCAGCTCAACGCGTTCAACACGGCGATTGCTGCCCTGGGTCGCAATGAATTCGAGTCGGGCTCTGACGCGGGCCCCGGTACGTTCAGCTACGCCGGCGGTGTGGCAACCTTGACAGGCGGTTCGGTCGTTGGCGTGATGCAGTCTTCCCCCACGCTCGGCCGGTACAACATGAGCACTGGCCTGCCGCCTGATCCAGACACTGCCGGGACGGGCACCGGCCATTGGTTGGAGGGTTCGTCCAATTTCAGCTACGCCTTCAGCAGTGCGATTACCGCCCTGAGCTTCTATGGCACCGATTTCGGTGACCTGAATGGCAGCTTCGAGCTGCAGCTGTATAGCGGCGCGTCGATGATCTACTCCACGACCAGCATCAGCAACAATGGCGCAAACGATGGTAACGGCAACCTGCTGTTCTACGGCGTGACCAGCGACGTGGCTTTCGACAGAGCCGTCTTCAAGATCACCCAGGCCGTGGGCTCCACGACTTTGGATGTGCTGGGCTTCGATTCCTTCGTCGTCGGAAACGCCAATGTAAGTTCCGGCGGCACCGCTCCCGAACCCACCTCCCTCGCCCTCGCCGGCCTGGCCCTCGCCGCAGCCGGCTTCGCCGCCCGCCGCACCCGCCGCGCCTGACCTTCCCGGCTGCGCCCCCAGCCCACCCAGCAACGGCTGGCCCCCAACGGGGCCAGCCGTTTGCTTTGGGGCCCGCCACCTACAATCTCGGCATGTCGATATCCCCCATCCCCGAGCTCGTGGCCGAGCTGGCTGCCGGCCGTATGGTCATCCTGGTTGACGAGGAAGACCGCGAAAACGAAGGCGATCTGGTGTTGGCGGCCGAGCACGTCACGCCCGAAGCCATCAACTTCATGGCTCGCTTTGCGCGCGGCCTGATCTGCCTGACGCTGACCCGCGAACGCTGCGAACGCCTGCGCCTGCCGCCGATGACCACGCGCAACGGCGCGCAGCACGGCACGGCCTTCACGGTGTCCATCGAGGCGGCCACCGGCGTCACCACCGGCATCTCGGCGGCCGACCGTTCGCGCACCGTGCAGGCGGCCGTGGCGCGCGACGCGCAGGCTGCCGATCTGGTGCAGCCGGGCCACATCTTCCCGCTGCAGGCGCAAGACGGCGGCGTGCTGATGCGCGCCGGGCACACCGAAGCCGGTTGCGACCTGGCCGGCATGGCCGGGCTGACGCCCGCCGCCGTGATCTGCGAGGTGATGAAGGACGACGGCACGATGGCCCGTTTGCCCGACCTGCAGATCTTCGCCCGCGAACACGGCTTGAAGATCGGCGCCATCTCCGACCTCATCGGCTACCGCAGCCGCAATGAAACGCTGATCGACAGCATCGGCTCACGCCGGCTGCAGACGCCGCAGGGTGACTTCGAATGCATCGCCTACCGCGACAAGAGCGGCGGCCTGCACCTGGCGCTGCGCCACGGCACGTGGCTGCCCGGCGACGAAGTGCCGGTGCGCGTGCACGAACCCTTCACCGCGTTCGATCTGCTGGACGCCGCTGGCACCGGCCACAGCTGGCCGCTGCCCGCCGCGCTGCACACCCTGCGCGCCGGCCCCTGTGGCGTGGCCGTGCTGCTGAATTGCTCGGGTGATGCTGCGGCCATGATGTCCGCGGTGCTGCCGGCGCAGCCCGCCGCGCCCATCGCGTCCACCACCAGCACGCAGTTCGATCTGCGCACCTATGGCATCGGCGCGCAGATCCTGCGCGATGTGGGCGTGCGCCGCATGCGCCTGCTGGGCAGCCCGCGCCGCATGCCCAGCATGACGGGCTACGGCCTGGAAATCACCGGCTTCACCGCCGCGCACACTTGATGAAAGCAGGCACGCCATGAAAGACGCCGACCAAGGCACCGCCGGGGAACTGGCCGGTGACGGCCTGCGCATCGCCATCGTGCGGGCCCGCTTCAACGACGCGCTGACCAGCAAGCTGGCTCAGGCCTGCCTGAGTGAACTGGAACGGCTGGACGTCGACGCCGGCGACATCCGCCACATCAGCGTGCCCGGCGCGCTGGAAATTCCGCTGGCGCTGAAAGGCCTGGCCGACACCGGCGACTACGACGCACTGATCGCCCTGGGCTGCGTCATCCGCGGCGAGACCTACCACTTCGAACTGGTGGCCAACGAAAGCGCTGCCGGCGTGTCGCGGGTGTCGCTGGACAGCGGCATCCCGATCGCCAACGCCATCCTCACTGTCGAAAACGAAGCGCAGGCCTGGGCCCGCGCCGAAGACAAGGGCCGCGACGCCGCCCGCGTGGCCGTCGAGATGGCCAACCTGATGGACGACCTGCTGTGACCCTGCCCGATTCGACCCCGCCCTCGGCGGCCGAAGCACCCCGCCCGCCGAAGAAGCGCTCGCAGCCCAAGTCGGCGCGCCGCCGCGCGCGCGAAATCGCGATGCAGGGCCTGTACCGCTGGCTGCTGGCCGGCGGTGAATCGAAGTCGGCCGAGGCCGACGTGACGGACATGGACGGCTTCGACCGCGCCGACCGCGTGCACTTCGACGCGCTGCTGCACGGCGGTGTCGAACAGGCCGCCGCCATCGACGCGGTGCTGACCCGGCATGTCGACCGCAAGACCTCGCTGCTGTCGCCGGTGGAGCACGCCATCCTGATGATCGGCGTCTACGAGTTGATGAACTGCGTGGACATCCCCTACCGCGTGGCCATCAACGAAGCGGTGGAACTGGCCAAGACTTTCGGCGGCACCGACGGCCACAAATTCGTCAACGGCGTGCTCGACAAATGCGCCGCCGAGTTGCGGCCCGACGAAGCGCGGCCGTCTGGTCGCTGAGCCTTCGATGGTGGCGATGCCTGCATGGCAGCGCTTGCGGGTGTTGGCATGAAGCTGGCCAGCCGCCTGGATTTCATTGAACCCTTCTGGGTCATGGAATGCGCAAAAGCCGCCGATGTGCTGGCGCGCAGCGCCGAGTGCGACCCCGCGCTGGGCGGCGAGCCGATGATCTTCATGAATATCGGCGAACCCGATTTCACCGCCGTGCCGGGCGTGCAGCAGGCCGCTGCCGAATGCCTGGCCGCCGGCCGCACACAGTACACCCACGCCACGGGTTTGCCGGCCCTGCGCGAGCGCATCGCGGCCTGGTACAGCACGCGGTTTGGGGTGGACATCGCCGCTGAACGCATCGTCGTCACGGCCGGCGCTTCGGCGGCCTTGCAGCTCATCTGCCTGGCCCTGTTCGAGCCCGGCGACGAGGTGCTGATGCCCGACCCCAGCTACCCCTGCAACCGCCATTTCGTGGCCGCCGTGGGGGCCACCGCCAAGCTGTTGCCGGCGTCGGCGCAGGCGCGGTTTCAGCTGGACGCAGCCTCGGTGGCGGCGAACTGGAACGCGCACACGCGCGGCGTGTTGCTGGCGTCGCCCAGCAACCCGACGGGCACCTCCATCGCGCACAGCGAGATGGCCGCCATCGCGCAGACCGTGCGCGATCACGGCGGGGTGACCATCGTCGATGAGATCTACCTCGGTCTGAGCTACGACGAAGCTTTCGGCCGCAGCGCGCTGGCGCTGGACGGCGGCGCAGTGGGCGGCCTGGGTGCCGACATCATCAGCATCAACAGCTTCAGCAAGTACTTCGGCATGACCGGCTGGCGGCTGGGCTGGATGGTGGTGCCGCCCGAACTGGTGGCCCCCATCGAGAAGCTGGCGCAGAACCTGTACATCTGCCCCAGCACGCTGGCGCAGCGCGCGGCACTGGCCTGTTTCGAACCCGAGGCGCTGGCCGAATACGAAAGCCGCCGCGAAGAATTTCGCCGCCGACGCGACTTCATCGTGCCGGCCCTGCGGGCGATGGGCTTGCCCGTTCCGGTGGAGCCCGACGGTGCGTTTTACGTCTGGTTCGATTGTTCGGCCTACAGCGCTGACAGCTGGGATTTCTGCTTTACGCTGATGCGCCGCGCCCACGTGGCACTGACCCCGGGACGTGATTTCGGGCCCGCGCAGGCCCAACGTTTCGTGCGCCTTTCTTTTGCCTGTTCGATGCCGCAATTGCAGGCCGCTGCCGGGCGCCTGGCGGGCGAACTGAAGGCCTGGCCGCGGGCCGACAGCGCTGGCAGCGCCGGCAGGGCCTACTGATCCGGCGGTCCAAGCGCCGGTTTCCCCGGCATAGGCCTGGCTTTTTGCGGCGCTGCCTGCGGCGTGATCTGCTTAAGCTTCGCGCCGTGGCTTACAACCTTTTCCAGCGACGTGGCCGCAGCGATGGCCAGATGACGCAGTTCGCGCAGACCGAGCTGTCACAGCCTGCGCCTGTCGATTCACAGCCGCTGCTGATGGCCCTTGACACCGACCCGTCGCCAACCGACAGCCGGCCCACCGAGATCAACACCGACCTGGGTGCCGACACCCTGCCCGCGCCGGCCAGCGAACTGGCGGTGGCCGACAGCCCCACCACGCAATACATCGGCCGCTATGCGCTGAAGAACCTGCTGGGCCGCGGCAATCTGGGCCAGGTGCATGAGGCCTGGGACCCGCTGCTGTCGCGCACGGTGGCCGTGAAGACCCTGCAACTGGGCACCGGCGCTCCCGCGCGGCTGGCCCTGGACACCATGTTCCTGAACGAGGTACGTGCTGCGGCGGCGTTGTCGCACCCGCACATCGTCACCGTCTACGACGCCGGCTTGTCGGCGCACGGCGTGTACATCGCGATGGAACGCCTGCGCGGCAGCGATTTGCGCCAGCGCCTGGCCGAAGGCTGGCGGCCGTCACAAGCCCAGGCTGCGCTGCTGGTGCGCCGCGTGGCCGACGCGCTGGCCCATGCACACGCCAGCGGCATCGTGCACGGCGACATCCAGCCGGCCACCTTGTTCCTGAACCGGCGCGACCACCCCAAGGTGCTGGACTTCGGCATCGCCCGCGTGGCCCGCAGCGCGCAGAACTTTGCGGTGCCCGCAGCGCCGAACAAGGCCCTGGCCGTGGCCTTGACCCGTGCGCCGAATTACCTGGCCCCCGAGCAGTTACAAGGCGGCGCGGCCGACGCGCGCACCGACATCCACGCCCTGGGCGTGGTCTTCTACGAGCTGCTGACGCTGCGCAAGGCCTACACCGGCGACAGCCCGGAGCAGATCACCCACGCCGTGGTGCACAACAACCCGGCACCGGCCTGCGACGTGCGCGAAGGCGTGTCGCGCACGCTGTCGGCCATTGCGGCCAAGGCCATGGCACGCGACCCACTGGAACGCCACGCCACGGCCCTGGAAATGGCGCTGGAATTGCGCCGCTGGATCGAGCGCCACAACGCAGCCGAGCCGCAGGTGCTGGAATCGGCACGGCCGCGCAAGCAGGCACCGGGTGAACGCCAGCGGCGGCGCGCACGCCACACGCTGCGCACCTGGCTGGGCGTCAGCGCACTGGTCTTGCTGGTGTGCGCCGGCGTCACGCTGGCGCTGTGGGGCCGGCTGCCGCGGATCGCATAATTGCGGCAGCGATGTCTGCTGCACCCCCGCGCCCCTCACCCGCCCTGCTTCCGTTCCGGCACACCCTGCGCGTGTACTGGGAAGACACCGACGCCGGCGGCGTGGTGTTCTATGCCAACTACCTGAAGTTCTTCGAGCGGGCGCGCACCGAATGGCTGCGCCACCTGGGCGTGGGCCAGCAGGCGCTGCGCGAGGCCACGGGCGCGATATTCGTGGTCACCGACACCCGCGTGCGCTACCGCGCGCCGGCCCGCCTGGACGATGAACTGAGCGTGACCGTGGAGTTGCAAGAACGCCGCACCGCGTCGATGAAGATCAAACAAGCCGCCTGGCGTGGCGACACCCTGCTGGCCGAGGGCGAAATCCGCATCGGCTGCGTCGACGACGTCAACTTTCGCCCGCGTCGCATGCCGATTGAAGTGACAAAAACACTGACATGAACCAAGACCTCTCGATCACCGCCCTGGTGCTGCAAGCCAGCCTTGTCGTGCAAATCGTGATGGCCGGCCTGGCCCTGACGTCCTTCACCAGTTGGACGGTGATCTTCGGCAAGGTCTTCGGCCTGCGCCGCGTGCGCGCCAACAACGACGAATTCGAGCGCGAGTTCTGGTCCGGCCGCAGCCTGACCGAACTGAACACCGCCGTCGGCCAGAAGAGTGAAACCGCGCCGCTGGAACGCATCTTCGCCAGCGGCATGCGCGAATTCCTGAAACTGCGCGAAAAGCGCATGGATTCGGGTGCGCAACTCGACGGTGCGCGGCGCGCGATGCGGGCCAGTTTCCAGCGTGAACTGGACGTCATCGAAAGCAACCTCAGCTTCCTGGCCAGCGTCGGTTCGGTCAGCCCGTATGTGGGTTTGTTCGGCACCGTGTGGGGCATCATGCATGCCTTCGTGGGACTGGGAAACATGACCCAGGTGACGCTGGCCACCGTGGCGCCGGGCATTGCCGAAGCGCTGGTGGCCACGGCCATCGGCCTGTTCGCCGCGATACCGGCCGTGGTGGCCTACAACCGTTTTGCGCGCGACATCGACCGCATCGCCATCCAGCTGGAAACCTTCATCGAAGAGTTCAGCAACATCCTGCAGCGCAATGCCGGCGTGTCGGCAGCCGGTACGACGACCGTGGTTCAGGGAACCCGCTGACATGCCTGCTGTCAGCCACCGCAGCAGCCGGGGCCGCCGTTCGATCAACGAGATCAACATGGTGCCCTTCATCGACGTGATGCTGGTGCTGCTGATCATCTTCATGGTGACGGCACCCCTGATCACCACCGGCGTGGTGGACCTGCCTTCGGTGGGCAAGAGCGCGCAGCGGCCCAGCAAGGTGATCGAGGTCATCGTCGGCAGCGACGAGAAACTGCGCGTTCGGGTGGACCAGCAAGAACCGGTGGGCCTGGCCTTGGGCCAACTGGCCGCCAACGTGCGCAAGCAGCAGGGCGGCAATGCCGATGTGCCGGTGGTCATCAGCGCCGACAAGAGCGTGCGCTACGAAAGCGTGGTGCGCGTGATGGACACGCTGCAGCGCGCCGGCGTGCGCCGCGTGGGCCTGTCGGTGAAACAGGGCCCTGCAAACTGAACACCATGGCTGCGGCCGGTTCGCTCGCCCCTTCCATGGCCCGGGCCCATGACGCCCTGCTGCCCCGCGCACCGGGTGGCATGGGCAGCGGCGCGGCACTGGCACTGCTGGTGCACGTGGGCCTGGTGGTGGCGCTGACCTCGGCCGTCGACTGGCGCACCGAGACGCCGCCACCGGTCAGCGCCGAACTGTGGGCCAGCGTGCCGCAAAGTGCGCCGCTGAAAGAGGAGGTGCAGACGCCGCCGCCCGTGCAGCCGGCACCCGTTCCAACGCCAGCGCCACCGCCACCGCCACCGCCAATGGCCACCGTGCCGGCCGCGATGCCGCCGCCCGCACCGGTGCCTGCGCCCGTGCCCTTGCCACAGCCCGCGCCGCCCGCCGTGAAGGCACCCGAACCCGACATCGCCATCGACAAGGCGGCCCGCGAGAAAGCGGCGAAAGCCGATCAGGCGAAGCAAAAACTCGAAGCCGAGGCGCTGGCCGAACGCAACCGCGCGGCCGCAGAAAAGCAAAAGCGGGCCGAGGCCGCGAAGACTGAAAAGGCCCGGGCTGAAAAAGCCCAGGCCGAGAAGGCGCAGGCCGAGAAGGCGCAGGCCGAGAAAGCGCAGGCCGAAAAAGTACAGGCCGACAAACTGAAAGCCGAGAAGGCCAAGGCCGACAAGTTGAAAGCCGATCAGACCGAAAAGGCGGCGGCCGACAAGGAAGCCCGCGAAGCCGCCGCCGAAGACGCACGGCTGGCCAAACAGCGCGAAGAAAACCTGAAACGCATGATGGGCCAGGCCGGTGGTGCCACCGGGCGCGGCGGCAGCGCCACGCAGGAAGCCGCGCCGTCTGCGGCCTATGCCGGCAAGGTGGCGGCGCGCATCCGCCGCGAACTGGTCTTCACCGGCAACGTGCCGGACAGCGCCGAGGCTGAGGTCTTCGTCGCATCGACCGCCATCGGCACCATCCTGAACAAGAAGATCACCAAGTCCAGCGGCTACAAGGACTGGGACGAGGCGGTGCTGCGCGCAGTGGACAAGACCGGCACCCTGCCGCGCGATGTGGACGGCCGCGTGCCCAAGGAAATGACGCTGGTCTTCAGCCGCCGCGACCGCTAGTTTTCAGCCCGCCGGCGGCGCGTAACGCGCGATGAAGGCGCGGTCGATGCGGTCTTTCCAGCGCCACACCCAGGCCCCTTCGGCAGACCACGGGCCCCAGCTGGCGATGGCGTGCTTTTCACCACAGGCGATGAGGTTCAGCGCGCGGGCTTGCGGGCGGTGCGCCTGCAGCACACCGGCGGCCAGCCAGCGCCGCAAGTTCAGCGCCAGCGGCGGCCCGGCGCGCACGGCGTGGACACCGCTGCGCGGTTGCGGCGCGTCGGCGCGCGTGGCCACGTCGCCCACCGCAAAAACCTCGGCGTGCGAGTGGCTCTGCAGCGTGGCACCGGTCAGCACGAAGCCTTGCGCGTCCAGCGCCAGGCCGCTGCCATGCAACCAGCCCGGCGCTTCGGCACCGGTTGCGATGAGCGGCACATCACAGGCCAGCCGCAGGCCGCTGGACAGCACGGCGGCGCTGCCGTCCAGCGCGATGCAGGCCTCGCGATGAACCGCGATGCCGCGCGCCGCCAAGGCGCGCAGAACGCGGCGCTGCACCGCCAGCGGGTGGGTGGCCACCGGCTCGGTGCCGCCGGTGAGCAGCACCACGCTGGAAGTGGGCGCACCCGACGCACCCGACGTTGCAGCGGCCGCTGCCAGGCGCCATTGCAAGGCCATCGCCAGTTCCACACCCGCCGCACCGGCACCCAGCACCACCACGTTCAAGGGCCGCGCGGCTGCCAGGGCCAGCACTTGGGGCAGCAAAGACAGGAAGTGCGCCAGCGGCCGCACGAACAGCGCGTGCTCGCGCGCGCCGGGCACGCGGTTGCGCTCCATCACGGCACCGGTGTCCAGCGACAGCACGCCGTAGTCGATGTGGCGGCCGTCGGCCAGCAGGACGCGCCGGTTGACGCTGTCCAGCCCGACGGCGCTGCCCTGGATGAACAACGCACCGGCGGCCGCGGCCAGCGGTGCCAGCGGTATGCCGCACTGCCCCGCGTGGTAGTGCCCGGCCACCAGCCCCGGCACCATGCCCGAATACAACTGCTCGGCCTGCGGCGAGACCAGCACCAGTTCGGTGTTGCGCAGGTGCTCGCGCGCGAAGGCCTGCAGCACATGCACATGGACGTGGCCGCCGCCCAGCAGCAGCAGGCGCTTGCTCATGGCCCGTTCGTCCTGTTCAGCCCCGACGCCAGGCGTGGAAGCGTTCGGCCCAGCGCAGCAAGCCTTGCGGCGCGTGCGCGCGCTTCCACGCACCGGCGGCGTTGCGGTTGGCCTCGGCCATCGTCGGGTAGCTGTGGATGGCACCCAGGATCTTGTTCAGCCCCAGGCCGTTCTTCATCGCCAGCACGTATTCGGCCAGGGCGTCGCCGGCCTGCGCGCCCACGATGGTCACGCCCAGGATGCGGTCCTGCCCCGGCACCGTCAACACCTGCACCCAGCCCTGGGTACGGCCGTCGGCAATGGCGCGGTCCAGGTCGTCCATCGCATAGCGCGTGACCTCGTGCGCCACGCCCTGGGCCACCGCGTCTTGCACGTTCAAGCCGACGCGGGCGACCTCGGGCGCGGTGAAGGTGCAGCAAGGAATCACCCGCGTGTCGACCTTGAAGGCCTTGAAGCTGCCGAACAAACCGTTGATGGCGGCGTAGCCCGCCTGGTAGGACGCGGCGTGCGTGAACTGCCAGGGCCCGGCGACGTCGCCAGCGGCCAGGATGTTGGGGTACAGCGTGCGCAGCGCCTCGTCGGTGACGACCGTGCGGGCCACCGGTATGCCCAGTTCTTCCAGCCCGAAACCTTCGAGCCGCGCGACACGGCCGACGGCGCACAGCAGTTCATCGAATTCGAGATGCAGTTCACGGCCTGCGTGCTCGGCCACCAGCGTTTTCACGCCGCCCGCTTGCATGCAGCGCAGCGCCTGGTGGCCGGTGTGCACCGTCACGCCGTCGGCTTCCAGGGCCTGACGCACCAGCGCCGACACATCCGCGTCTTCACGCACCAGCAGGCGTTCGCCCTGCTCCACCAGCGTGACCTGCGAGCCCAGCCGGGCGAACGATTGCGCCAGCTCACAGCCGATGGGCCCGCCGCCCAGCACCAGCAGGCGGCGCGGCAGTTCGCGCAGGCCCCACAGCGTTTCGCTGGTCAGGCAGCCCACCGCCTCGAGGCCCGGCAAGGGCGGTACGAAAGGCCGCGCGCCGGTGGCGATGACGATGCTGCGGGTGGACAGCACCTGCTGCGTGCCGTCGGCTGCGGTGATCTGCACCTGCCAGGGGCTGAGGATGCGCGCCGCGCCGATTTGCACGTCGACGCCCAGCGCGCGGTAGCGGGCCACCGAATCGTGCGGCGCGATGTCGCGGATGACCTGCGCCAGGCGCGCCATGACCAGCGGGAAATCGACCTGCACGGCGACTGGCGCCATGCCGACTTCAGCGCAGTGGCGCATCTGCTGCGCCACGCTGGCGGCATGGATCAGCGCCTTGCTGGGCACGCAGCCGGTGTTCAGGCAGTCGCCGCCCATCTGGTCGCGTTCCACCAGCGTGACCTGGGCCTTCAGCGCGGCCGCCACATAGGCCGTGACCAGGCCTGCCGCACCCGCGCCGATGACCACCAGGTTGCGGTCGAAGCGCTTGGGTTTGCGCCCGGCCCAGCGGGCGTAGACGCGGCGCGCCTTGAAAGCATCAACCGCCTTCTTGGCCAACAGCGGGAACAGGCCCAGCAGGACCAGCGAGCCGAACACCGCAGGACTCAGGATGCCGCGCGCCGATTCCAGTTTCGCCAGTTGCGTGCCGGCGTTCACATAGACCAGCGTGCCGGCAAACATGCCGACCTGGCTGACCCAGTAGAAGGTGGTCGTGCGCATCGCCGTCAGGCCGAACAGCACGCTCAGCAGGGCGGGCGGAAAGACCGGAATCAGGCGCAGCGTGAACAGGTAGTAAGCGCCTTCGCGCGCGATGCCCTTGTCCACCTCGGCCAGCCGGGCCCCGAAGCGCCGGCGCGCCGCGTCGCCCAGCACATAGCGCGCGCCCAGGAAGGCCAGCGTGGCACCGATGGTGGACGCGAACGACACCACCACCACCCCCAGGCCAAAGCCGAACATCGCCCCGCCGGCCAGCGTCATCACCGAGCCCGCCGGCAGAGCCAGCGCGAACAGCGCGATGTACAGCAGCGCATACAGCGCCACCACGCGCACCGGGTGTTCGGCATAGGCGCGGGCCAGTTCGGCCTGCACCGATTGCAACTGGGCGAAGCTGAAATAGCGCCCCCCGTCGAGCGCGAAAAACACCAGCACGGCGGCCAGCACGGCCAGCAGCAGCAGCAACTTGTTGCGGTTTTGGGCGATCAGCGTGCGCTCCGGTGGTGACGGCTCATTCTTGCATCGCCATCGGTGGTGTTCTGTGCGCTGGGGCTGCACCGGCCCCAAACCGGGCGCTGTCCGGATGGGCTGGCACTGTCCGTCTGATCCATATGTGGGATGCCCCTCGCACCCGCAGCGGTGCACCATCGAAACCGTGCATCCACAACAGCGTCAGAAAGGATCACGCCCATGCCCGACTCCATTGCACCCTTGCCCGCCGCCGATCGGCTGCCCGTCCTGGACGTGTTGCGCGGCTTCGCGCTGATGGGCATCCTGATCATGAACATGCCCGGCTTCAGCTACAGCGGCTGGCATGAATCCGACGGCTCGCACTACTGGCTGGGCGCCGCCGACCAACTGGCCGAAGAGGTTCGCGACACGCTGTTCTCGGGCAAGTTCAACAGCCTGTTCAGTGTGTTGTTCGGCTTGGGCTTCACGATCCAGTTCGCGCGCATGCAGCAGGCCGACCCGCTGCATGCCGACAAGCTCTACCTGCGACGCCTGCTGGTGCTGTTCGCGGTGGGCCTGCTGCATGCCTGCGTGTTCTGGACCGGCGACGTGCTGCACGTCTATGCCGTGCTGGGCATCGTGTTGCTGTTCGGGTTGCGGCGCGTCAGCGACCGCGGGCTGGTGCTGGTGATGGTGGGCTGCATCGTCTATCCGCTGCTGGCCAGCCTGCTGCGCGTGGCCTTCGTCAGCAAGGCTTTCGTGGCCACCCGCGTGGCGCAGGGCAAGGATTTCGCGGCCACAGCAGATGCCGCGTATGGGGCTGGTGGCTTCGTCGATGCGATGCGCGAGAACCTGCGCGTCATGGCGCACGAATACGGCGATCTGTACGCGCTGTGGGGCACGTTCGGCTGGTACGTGTCGATGACGCTGACCCTGCTGCTGGGCGTGCTGGCCGGCCGCCGGCTGTGGGCGCAGCGCATCCCCGAGCTGATGCCCATCATCAAGCGGCTGACCTGGATCACGCTGGTCGCGGGTCTGTCGCTGTCGGCCGTCGCGCAGGTGATCTGGCAGATGAACCGCGTGCCCGGGCCGTCGCTGATCAAGACCTTCGCCGGCCTTTGCTACAACGTCTCGCGGCCGATGGTGATGGTCTTCTACGTGCTGCTGATCGTGCAGCTGTTCCAGAAGGATGCGCTCAAGCCGCTGTTCAAACCTTTCGCACTGGCCGGCCGCATGCCGCTGACCAATTACCTGATGCAGACGCTGATCTGCACCACGCTGTTCTACAACTGGGGCTTCGGCCTGTGGGCCCAGGTTGGCCCGGCCTGGGGCTTGTTGCTGTCACTGCTGATCTTCTTCGCGGTGCAGGTGCCCTGGAGCTGGTGGTGGCTGAAGACACACGAGCGCGGCCCCATGGAAGCGCTGTGGGCCCGGCTGACATACGGCCGGCGGACGGCCCGGGGGGTGAGCCTGCCGGCCGCTACTGGCGCGCCGCGCTGAAGGGCTTGCGCAGCGGCCAGGCCAGCCGTTTCAGCAGCCACGCGTCCACTGACCAACGCCCTGGCCCCCACAGCAGCAGGCCGACAAGCAGGCTGCCCCAGAACTGGTGCTGCTGCAGCGCAGCGGGTGCGATCTCGGCCAGGCTGATGACGGCCACTGCGTTGACCACCGACAGCCCCGCCGCCGCCAACCGCCCGGCCAGGCCCAGGGCCAGCAGGACCGACAAGCCCAGTTCCCCGGCGGTGCCGGCGGCGGCCGCCACGGCGGGTGACAACAGCGGCACCTGGTACTCGTCGGCGAACAGAGCCAGCGTGGTGTCCCAGTCGCGCAGCTTGGTCAGGCCGGCTGTGAAGAAAGCCTGCGCAACAAACAGCCGCGCGGCCAGCTGGGCCAGCGGCTGCAGCGTTTCCAGCAGCGCGACTGCGTAGCGGATCTGTTGCCAGGCTCGGCGCAGGGCAATGGTCATATGGATACCGGTGGGGTGTTGACGGCCAGGGGTTCAACCGCCGCCAGGCGCTGCTGTTGCAGCGCCGCGATCAGCCAGGCATCAAAAGCAAAGCCGTCGCCGGCCGCGGCCAGGGCCGCGCCCAGCGAGCGGCCAGCGAGCACGGCTTGCGTGAAGCGTGCCTCGTCGGCCGGCAGCGCACGCACCGTGGCCCGCCAGCCCCGTCGGGCGACCAGCGCGCATTCGCCCACGCCGGCTTCGAAAGCGGCGCGCACCGGCGCGAAGCGGTCGGCTTCGTCGCTGCGGTGGGCCTGCCAGATGGTGACCACCGGGTGCTTCGATTCGACCAGCGCGCTGCCCGGTGCCAGGCGCAAGGCCAGCGCCGACGGGTCGTCGCTGCCCAGCCGTTCCAGGCCTGACGGCGTGGCCGCGTGGGTGTCGATGTCGGCGGCGCGTTCGGCCGTGTGCACGGCCCATTCCAGGCGCGCCACATCGGGCAGGTAAGGCTCGCCGGCCAGCGCTTGGGCATCGGCCATGAAGGCCGGCAGCGCGTCGCCCCACAGGCCCAGATCGCCCGCCGTGGGCGGGTGGCGCTGCCAGCAGGCGCGGGCCAGCGCTGCGAAAGATTCGTCGCCCAGCAACTGCTGCACGGTGGGGTAGGCCGCAGCCAGCGCACGTTCAGCGGCCGCGCCGGCGTTGGCGCGGTAGGCGGCCAGGCCGCGCGCCACGTTGCCCACGCGCAGGCCGTCGCGCAGCCAGCCGGCCACCACGCCGGGGCGGGCGTCGCCCCACAACGCGCGCAGCAGCATCTGCTGGCGCAGCGCTTCCTTGTCGGTGGCCGTAGCGGTGGCGGTGGCGGTGGCGGTGTTGGCGGTGTTCATGCCAACAGGCTTTCAGTCAGCACGGCTTCGGCCTTGGCGGCTTCTTCCAGCAGCAGCGCCAGCTCGGGCAGCGCGGTGTCCCATTCGATCAGCGTCGGGCGCGGCCCCAGGCGCTGCACGGTGTGGCGAAAGACTTGCCACACCGGGGCGCGCACGCGGCTGCCGTGGTCGTCGATGACGAGCTCGCCGCTGTCGTCGTAACCGGCCAGGTGCAGTTCGCCCACCGCAGCCGGGTTGATGACATCGACCCAGGCACAAGCTGCCGCGACCGCCCGATCGGCGTCTGCGTGCTCGTTCAGCATGTTGACCACGATGTTGTTGACGTCCAGCAGCAGGGCGCAGCCGCTGCGCTGGGCCAGCGCGTTGAAGAAGGCCGGTTCGGCCAGCGTGTCGTCGGCCCAGTGCAGGTAGGCCGACAGGTTCTCCACCAGGATGGGCCGGCGCAGGCGGTCTTGCACGCGCTGCACATTGGCCACCAGGATGTCCAGCGCGGCCGGGGTGTAGGCCAGCGGCAGCAGGTCGCTGCCGTGCACCACGGGGCCGCCGTTGTGGCGCGGTGCGCGGGCGAATGAGGCGTGGTCGCTGACCCGAACCGGGTCGATCCGCTGCACCAGCGCGGCCAGTTGTTCGAGGTGCGCGGCATCGACACCCACCGCCGAACCCAGCCCCAGGCCCACGCCGTGCAGGCTGACCGGCCAGTTCGCGCGGGCTGCTGCCAGCACGCCGTGCGCGGCACCGCCAGCGGCGAAATAGTTTTCTGAATGAACTTCGACGAAGGCCAGCGCCGGCGGCGCGGCCAGCAGCGCCGCTGCGTGCGGCTGGCGCAGGCCGATGCCGGTGTGTTCAAGCATGGGCCTGCTCCTGGGTGGCTTCAGTGCAGGGCTTCAGCGCGGGGCTTACTTCTTCGCCTTGGCTTTGGCCTCTTCGGCCGTCAGGCCCTTCATGTCCTTGCAGGTGCCCTTGGGCACGTACTTCCATTCGTCGGCGCTCATGTCGGCCTTGGACTGGCCGGCACAGGAATGCGTGCCCGACAGGTTGGCGCAATCATTGGCACCGGCCTTGGCAATGCCGAAGCACTTTTCTTTGCCGCCCTTGTCTTTGGACATGTCCTGGGCAGCGGCTTGGCCGACGAGGCCCAGCGCGAAGACGGAAGCGAGGGCGGAAGCGACGAGTTGACGTTGGTTCATGGTGGGAACTCCGGTTGAGGGTGAGGCCGTGCGCCGGCCTGACAGCGGGTCGCGGGGCAGGTTGTTGCCAGGCGGCAGGCCCGGCACACGCAAGGGTAGTCGCGGCCGGCCGAGGCACCTTACAAAAGGTCAAAAGGTCAAAAGGTCAAAAGGTCAAGATGTCAAAAGGTCAAAAAGCCAAATCGACAAAAAGCGCGAAAGGGCCAAAGCGATTTGGATCGGCGTTCGGGATGGACGCCGCCTGTCAAGGCTCCGCGCCGCCCGGCGCGCGCAGGTCGGTGGCGGTGGCGGTGGCCAGCGCGGTCTGCAGGGCCAGGCGCACGCCGGCGATTTGCACCGGCAGGGGCAGGCTGGGCTGGCCGGCTTGCGCGGCGGCCTGTTCGGGCAGCCAGGGCAGGTGCATGAAGCCGGCGCGCACCGGACGGCGGCGCAGGCTGTGCATCAGGCCGTAGAACACATGGTTGCAAACATAGGTGCCGGCGGTCTGCGACACGGCCGCCGGCCAGCCAGCCTGCTGCAGCGCGGCCACCATCGCCTTGATGGGCAGCGTGGCGAAATAGGCGGCCGGGCCACCGGACACCACGGGCTCGTCGACGGGCTGCTGGCCGGCGTTGTCGGGGATGCGGCCGTCGTCCACGTTGATGGCCACACGCTCCAGCGTGAAGCCGTCGCGGCCACCGGCCTGGCCCAAGGCCAGCACCAGGGCCAGCTTCGGGCGCAGTGGCAGCAAGGCCGCGTCCAGCGCGGCGCGCGCTGCACCGAAGACGCAGGGCAGTTGCAGCGCCTGCACGGTCACACCGGCGATGCGCTCGCCGTGCAGCGCCTGCGCCACCTGCCAGGACGGGTTGAGGGCTTCGCCGCCGAAAGGCTCGAAACCGGTCAGCAACAAGGTGGGCTGGCGGGCAGGCGGGCGGGCTGGAGGGCGCATCAGACCAGGCCCAGGTCTTGCGCCCGCGCACCGGGGAACACCAGGTCCAGCTGCGACGGGCTCAGCGCGAACTGGCGCGCCAGCAAACCGCCCAGCACGGCCCGGTATTCGTTCAACACTGGCAGGTCGCGGTTCTGGTGCAGCGTCTTGGCTGCGAAGGCCTGCTGCTCGCCCACCACCGGGCCGGCCGCCAGGCCGCCGCCCAGCACCCAGTGCACGCTGCCGTGGCCGTGGTCGGTGCCGCGGTTGCCGTTCTCGCGCGCAGTGCGGCCGAATTCGCTGATCACCACCACCACCGTGTTGCGCCAGGCGGCGGGGCCCAGTTCGTCGGCATAGGCCGCCAGACCCCGGCCGAGTTCTTCGAAGCGCGAAGCCAGGTAGCCGGTGGCCGCGCCCTGGCCGACGTGGGTGTCCCAGCCGCCGACATCGACAAAGCCCAGCGCGTAACGCTCGCGCATCAGGCGGGCGATGCGCCGCGCTTCCAGCTCGAAGCCCTTGGCGTTGATCGCACCCCGGTTGGCCGCGACCTGCTCGCCCGCCATGCCGGCCGGCGCAGCGCCCATGGCCATGCCCGCCATGCTGCCCATGCCACCGGCCATGCCACCGGCCATGCTGTCGGCCACCACGGCCGGTGCCGCACCCGGTGCCGCTGGTGCCCTGCCGGCTATCTGCCGCGCCGCGTCTTGCCGCACGTCAAAAGCACCGGCCACGCGGTCTTGCAGCGGGTGGTCGCGGTACATGCCGGCCAGCGCCGTGCGCAGCTTGTCGTCACCGCTTTTGGGCTCGACCTTCAGCGACAGGTTGGCCACGCCGAGTTCGCCGCGCAGGACCAGCGGCAGCTGGTCGGTGAAGGCGATGGCGTCGCTGCCGGCGGGCCGGCGTCCGGCACCGGACGCACCGGACGCGCTGGACGCCCCGGAGGCGCCTTGCATCAAACCCGCCAAGCGGTTGAGGAAACCCGAACCGTGGTCGCGGCGGCCGGTCAGCGGCTGGCCCAGTTCGATGCTGTCCTGGGTTTCGAAGTGGCTGCGCGTCAGGTCGTCGGTGCCGGCGTACGGCACGAAGCTGACCTGGCGCTGGGCCACCAAGGGCATCAGCGAGGCCTGCAGTGCCGGGTGCAGGCCCCAGTCGCTGTTCAGCGGCAGCGGGCCCGGGCTGGTGGCGCTGCCGGGCTTGTCGGCTGCGGCCGTGCTGGCCACCACGGCGATGTTGGGCCGCACCTCGCGGTAGTAGCTGCCCTGGCTGGCGGCCGGCACCAGCAGGCTCAAGGCGTCATAGCCGCCGCGCAAGAACACCAGCAGGAAGCGCGGGCTGCCGGCCGGTGCGGCCAGCAGGCGGCCGCTGGCCGACAGGCCCGCCGCGCCCAGGGTAGCCAGCGCGCCGGCTTGCAGCATGTGACGTCTTTGCATGGCAGTGACCTTCAGCAGTACATGAATTCGGGCGACGACAGGTACAGCGTGTTCCAGTCTTGCGGCGTGGCCGCGCTGTCCAGCGCCTGGCGCGTGCTGGCGGCCATCAGCGGGCGCAGCGTCTGCCAATACAGCGGCCGCGCCAGTTGCGGGAAGGCCGGCTGTTCCGGGCCCAGCGCCGGGTCTTCGCCCTTGAACAGGCCGGCGTTGCCACTGGCGATGGTGCGCGCAATCTCCAGCCGCACGGCGATCTGCCCGGTCCCCGTCCAGGCGGCCGCCGTGCCCGGGTAGCCGTCGGGCGTCTGTCGGTTGTACAGGCCCTGGCCCATGCGGTTCAGCCAGGCCTGCATCGGCAGTGTGCTCAGCAGCACGCGCTCGCCATAGGCCGCGCGCACGGCCGACACCACGAAGTGCATCGGGTCCTTGAACTTGGCCGTGGCGGCAGCGCTGGGGGCGGTGAATTCGGGCGCACGCAGCAGCACACCCAGCACGGTGGCTATGCGCCCGCCACTGCGCAACCAGGCCGCGGCCATGGCGTCAACCAGCGCACGGGGCGGCTCGTCGGCCAGGAAGTGGCGGGCCAGCTTGGCGCTGATGAAACGCGCGGTGGACGGGTGCACGGCCAGCAGGTCCAGCAGCTCATCCAGCTCGGCCGCACCGCGGCCCTTGATGGCCCGACCCAGCACGGTCTTGTCGCTGAAGTCGTGGCGCGTCGGGTTGAATTCGTAAATGCCGTTGCGGACGTAGAGCGCGGCTTGCGCCGGCTTTACCGCGGGCATGCGGTCGCTGAAATTCACGCCGTGGCCGGTCAGCACGCGCGCCACTTCCTGCACGTCGCGTTGCGTGTAGCCGCCCCAGCCGCCATAGGCCGCGCCGCCGTCGGTCACACCCAGGGTGTGCAACTCCAGCAGTTCGCGGCCCAGGTTTTCGTTGAGGCGCGCAGCAGCGTTCTGTTCGTTGTCCAGGTAGCGCAGCATGGCCGGGTGGCGCGTGGCTGCGCCCAGCAGGTCGCGGAAGCGGCCCAGCGCGTGCGGGCGCAGCGCCTGTTCTTCGTAGTCGCCCACCAGCACGCGCAGGTTGGCCTTGAACTGGTGCACATTGAAGTGGTTGAACCAGAACCACTGCAGTTGTTCCTGCAACTGATTCGGCGCGTAAAGCGCGCGCAGCAGGTGACGGTGCATGGCCTCGCGGGCCAGGCGGGTGTGGGCCGTCTGGAAGGCGTCTTGCCCGGCCTTGCGCTCGGCCTCGGTGGGCAGGGCGTCGGCCAGCTTGCGGGCGGCGTCGATCTCTTGCCACAGCGCCAGCGGCGGCGTGGTCTGGATGCGCAACGCGGCGATCTGCGCCTGCGCGGCGGCGGGCATCCCACCGACCGTGGCGGCCAGCTGGGCGCTGATGTAGCCCTCGACGCCCAGGCGCTGCACGCGTTCGATTTCGGCGTCGGTGGCACCCCAGCTGAGGCGGTTGGCCAGCCGGTAGGCGGTGGCGGCATCGGTCGGGCTGGTGCGCTGCAAGGTCGGCGCAGCGCATCCCGCCAGGCCTGCTGCTGCCCAAGCCGCCAGGCTCAGCAGACTGCGGCGCTGCACGGCCGGCACCCTAGACACCGCAACCCCCGCCGCCCGGCGTCTCGATGACAAAGACATCGCCCACGCCCATTTCGGCGCTGCCGATGTGGCCCAGCGCCTCGCGCCGGCCGTCGGCGCGTTCGATGCGGTTGATGCCCAAGGCACCCGGCTGGCCACCGGCCATGCCGAAGGCCGGCACGATGCGGCCGTTGCTCAGGATGCTGGCCGTCATGGCCTGCAGAAACCGCACCCGGCGCACGCCGCCGTCGCCGCCGCGCCACTGCCCGGCACCACCCGAATCGGCGCGGATCTCGTAACTGTCCAGCCGCACCGGAAAGCGGAATTCCAGCACCTCGGGGTCGGTCAGCCGCGAATTGGTCATGTGGGTCTGCACGACGCTGGTGCCGGCAAATCCGGGGCCGGCACCACTGCCGCCGCTGATGGTTTCGTAATACTGGTGCGCGGCATTGCCGAAGGTGAAATTGTTCATCGTGCACTGGCTGGCGGCCATCACGCCAAGTGCGCCATACAGCGCATTGGTCACGCAGGTGGACGTTTCGACATTGCCCGCCACCACCGCCGCCGGGCTGTGCGGGTTGAGCATGCAGCCCTCGGGCACGACCACGTTCAAAGGCTTCAAGCAACCCGCATTCAGCGGAATGTCGTCATCGACCAGGGTGCGGAAAACGTAGAGCACCGCCGCCATCGTGACTGCCTTGGGCGCGTTGAAATTGTTCGGCAATTGCGCACTGGTGCCGGTGAAGTCGATGGTGGCGGCGCGGGCGGCGGTATCGACGGTGACCTTCACCTGGATCTGCGCGCCGTTGTCCAGCGCCAGCGCGAACGCACCGTCTTTCAGTGCCGTGATGACGCGGCGCACGCTTTCTTCCGCGTTGTCCTGCACATGCTGCATGTAGGCCGCCACGGTGGCGCGGCCGAATTGCGCCACCATGGCGCGCAATTCCTGCACGCCTTTTTCATTGGCGGCAATTTGCGCGCGCAAATCGGCAATGGTCTGCTGCGGGTTGCGCGCTGGCCATGCGCCCGATTGCAATCGACCCAGCAATTCGGCTTCACGCATTTCGCCGTTGCGCACCAGCAGGAAGTTGTCGAACAACACGCCTTCTTCGGCGATGGTTGTCGAGAAAGGCGGCATGGAACCCGGCGTGGTGCCGCCGATGTCGGCGTGGTGGCCGCGGCTGGCCACAAAGAACGATGGACGCGCGTCCGATGCATCCAGATAAACGGGCGTCACCACCGTCACGTCAGGCAAGTGCGTGCCACCGTGGTAGGGATCGTTCAGCACGTACACATCACCCGGCTGCATCACCGGGTTGCGTTCGATGACGGTCTTGATGCTCTCGCTCATGCTGCCCAGGTGCACCGGCATGTGCGGTGCATTGGCGATCAATTCACCGCCGGCATTGAACAGCGCGCAACTGAAGTCCAGCCGCTCCTTGATGTTCACGCTGTAGGCGGTGTTCTGCAGGCGCAGGCCCATTTGCTCGGCGATATTCATGAACAGGTTGTTGAAGACCTCCAGCATCACCGGGTCGGCGTCGGTGCCTATCGCGTGCTGCGTCGCGCGCGGCACCAGGCGCTGCAATTCGAAAGCGTCACCGGCCGTCAGCGTGGCCTGCCAGCCGGGTTCGACGACGGTGGTGGCGTTCTGTTCGGCAATCACCGCCGGCCCCGTGATGACGGCACCCGGTCGCAACGAAGCGCGCACGAAAAGACCGGCGTCCAGCCAGCGGCCGCTGTGCATGCGCACGGCCGCGTCGGGCGTCGCCGGGTAAGCCGGTGCGGCGTCGCGCCAGGCCGCAGCGGCGTGACGTTCACCTGCGCCCACCGCTTCGACGGAGACGGCCTCGATGACCAGCGGCCGGCCCTGCATCAGGAAGGCGAAGCGCTGCCGGTAGCCGGACTCAAAGGCCTGCTGGATATCGGAGACGGCGGCAAAGGGCACCTGCAATGCCGTGTCCGTGCCCTGGTAGCGCACGTGGATGTGGCGGCGCACCGAGATGGCCGCGCGGGCCACGCCCTGGTCGGCGACTTCGGCGCTGGCGGCGGTGGCCAGCGCGTCGAGTTGCTCACCCGCAGCAGCCCAGCCGGACCCGTCCAGCGGCTGTTCGACGCTGGCTTCGCGCATCGCGATCTGGTCGGCCAGGCCCATGCCGTAAGCGCTGAGCACACCGGCCAGCGGGTGGACGAAAACTTTCGTCATACCTAACGCATCTGCCACGCCGCAGGCATGCTGGCCGCCTGCGCCGCCGAAGCATTGCAGCGTGTATTGCGTGACGTCGTAACCGCGCGCCACGCTGATGCGTTTGATGGCATTCGCCATGTTCTGGATGGCGATCTGCAGATAGCCCTCGGCCAGCGTTTCGGCGCTGGACGGGCGGCCGGTGGCGGCCTGCACACGCGCGGCCAAGTCGGTGAATTGCCGGCGCACGCCGGCTGCGTCCAGCGCTTCATCGGCCGCCGGCCCGAAGACCTGGGGGAAGTGGGCCGGCTGGATCTTGCCCAGCAGCACATTCGCGTCGGTGGTGGCCAGCGGCCCGCCGCGGCGGTAACTGGCCGGCCCGGGGTTGGCGCCCGCGCTTTGCGGGCCGACACGCAGCCGCGCCCCATCAAAGCCCAGGATGGAGCCGCCGCCCGCCGCCACGGTGTGGATGCTCATCATCGGTGCGCGCATGCGCACGCCGGCCACCTGCGTTTCGAAGGCGCGTTCGAATTCGCCTGCCGCACCGCCGGTGAAATGGCTGACGTCGGTGCTGGTGCCGCCCATGTCGAAACCGATGACCTTGTCGTGCCCGGCCGCCACCGCCGTGCGCACCATGCCGACGATGCCACCGGCCGGGCCGCTGAGGATGGCGTCCTTGCCCTGGAAACGGTGGGCCTCGGTCAGGCCGCCGCTGCTTTGCATGAAGAACAAACGCACGCCCGGCATCTGGCTGGCCACGCGGTCGACATAGCGGCGCAGGATGGGGCTCAGGTACGCATCCACCACCGTGGTGTCGCCGCGCGAGACCAGCTTCATCAGCGGGCTGACTTCGTGCGATGCGCTGACTTGCGTGAACCCGAGTTCGCGGGCGATGCGCGCCGCCGCCGCCTCATGCGCGGTGTAGCGGTAGCCGTGCATGAAGACGATGGCGCAGGCGCGGATGCCGGCATCGAACGCGGCCCACAGGCGTTCACGCAAATGCATCTCATCCAGCGGCTGCAACACCTCGCCTTGCGCGCTGACCCGCTCTTGCGCCTGCACCACGCGTTCATAGAGCATTTCGGGCAGCACGATGTGGCGTTCGAACAGCTTGGGCCGCGCCTGGTAGGCGATGCGCAACGCGTCGCGAAAGCCCTGCGTGGTGACCAGCAGGGTGCGGTCGCCCTTGCGTTCCAGCAGCGCGTTGGTGGCCACCGTGGTGCCCATCTTCACGCACTCGACCTGCTCGGGCGTGATGGCCTGATGGGCCTTCAACTCCAGCAAGCGGCGGATGCCTTCAACCGCGGCGTCGGCGTACTGCTCGGGGTTGTCCGAGAGCAGCTTCAGCGTGCGCAAGGTGCCATCGGGCGCGCGGCCGACGATGTCGGTGAAGGTGCCGCCGCGGTCGATCCAGAACTGCCAGCGGTCTTGTTTCGGGGTCATGGGTGTTGATCCTCGTTCGGGGAAGCCCCGGGCGGGTCACCCCCGGGCGCAGCCTATGCTAGCCCGCCACCCCAAACCACCTTGGAGCGTCCATGCACCTGAACCGCCGCCTGATCCTGGCCGCTACGGCCCTGGCCACCACCCTCGCCCTGCCCGTCGTGGCACAGGCGCAAGTCAAATGGGACCTGCCTGCCGCCTACTCGCCGGGCAACTTCCACACCGTCAACCTCACCGAGTTCGCGGCCGACGTCGACAAGGCCACCGCCGGCAAGCTGAAGATCACCGTGCATGCCAATGCCTCGCTGTTCAAGGCCAATGAAATCAAGCGCGCGGTGCAGGGCGGGCAGGCGCAGATCGGCGAAGTGCTGCTGGCCAACCTGGCCAACGAATGGCCGATCTATGCCGCTGACGGCCTGCCCTTCCTGGCCGACAGCTACGACGAAGCCATCAAGCTCTACAAGGTGCAGAAGCCGCTGATGGAGAAGAAGCTGGCCGAGCAGGGCATGCTGCTGCTGTACAGCGTGCCCTGGCCGCCGCAAGGCATCTACTCGAAGCGCCCGCTGAATTCGGCCGCCGACCTGAAAGGCATCAAGTGGCGCGCCTACAGCCCGGCCACCGCGCGCATTGCCGAACTGGTCAACGCCCAGCCCGTCACCGTGCAGGCCGCTGAAGTGGCGCAGGCCCTGGCCACTGGCGTGATGGAAAGCTATATGTCCAGCGGCAGCACGGGCGTGGACACCAAGTCCTACGAACACCTGAAGTACTGGTACGACACGCAAGCCTGGCTGCCCAAGAACGCGGTCTTCGTCAACAAGGCGGCCTTCGACGCCCTGGACGCGCCCAGCAAGGCCGCGCTGTTGAAAGCCGGTGCCGACGCCGAAGTGCGCGGCCTGGTGGCGAGCAAGCGCACCAACACCGAATCACTGGAGAAACTGAAGGCCGGCGGCATGCAGATCCTGCCTGCCAGCCCGCAGTTGAAGGCCGACATGAAGAAAGTGGGCGACGTGATGCTGAAGGAATGGCTGGAAAAGGCCGGTCCTGACGGCAAGCAGTTGATCGACGCCTTCAACAAGTAAGCAGCGGCCATGCGGCGTCTGCTCGACCGCCTGTATGGCGCAGCCGCCGGCCTGGCGGCACTGACGGTGCTCGCGATCTTCGTGCTGATGATCGCGGCCTCGGTCGGGCGGCTGCTGGACTGGCGCGTCGGCTGGGTCAACGACGTGGTGTCGTGGCTGTGCGCGGCGGCCGCCTTTCTGGCCATGGCGCATGCCTTCAAGCACGGTGATTTCGTGCGCGTGACGCTGCTGCTGGAAAAGCTGTCTGCACCGGTGCGCCGCCTGTTTGAAGTGGTGTCGCTGGCGGTGGCCGCGCTGGCCATCGGCTACCTGGCCTGGTGGGCCGCGCGCTACACGCTGGAGAGCTACACCTTCAACGACATCGCCAACAACATGGTGGCCATCCCGATGTGGATACCGCAGATGAGCCTGGTCGTCGGCGCGGCCTTGTTCCTGGTGGCCGTGCTGGACGAACTGTTCATCGTGCTCAGCGGCGGCAAACCGACCTATGTGCGGCTGGTGGAAGAACGCCACGCGCGCGGCGATTTCTCCGAGGACCTGTGAGTGAACCCTGTTGCACGAGCCCTGCGACATGAGCCCTGCCACATGAGCGCTGCCCCATGAGCGCTGCCCCATGAGCGTCGTCGCCATCGGGGGCCTGCTCCTGCTGATCCTGCTGTTGCTGCTGAGCGGCGGCGTGTGGATCGCCATGGCCCTGGCCATCGTCGGCTGGGTCGGGCAGTTCCTGTTCACCACCACGCCGCCGGGGAAGAACCTGTTTACCGCCTTCTGGGAAACCACCGCCAGCTGGGAACTGGCGGCGCTGCCGCTGTTCATCTGGATGGGCGAGATCCTGTTTCGAACCAAACTGTCGGAACAGATGTTCAGCGGCTTGGCGCCCTGGCTGAACCGGGTGCCGGGGCGGCTGATGCACACCACCATCCTGGGCTGCGGCATCTTCGGTTCGGTGTCGGGCTCGTCGGCCGCCACTTGCGCCACCATCGCCAAGGTGGCGCTGCCGGAATTGAAGCGCCGCGGTTACGACGAGAACCTGGCCATCGGCGCGCTGGCCACCGCGGGCGGGCTGGGCATCCTGATCCCGCCGTCGATCACCATGGTGGTCTACGCCGTGGCGGCCGACGCCTCGGTGATCCGCCTCTTTCTGGCCGGCTTCCTGCCGGCTGCGGTGCTGATGGGCTTGTTCTCGCTGTACATCGGCTGGTGGAGTCTGCGCCACCCCGACCGCGTGCCGCCGCCCGACCCACCCACCAGCTTCATGCAGAAGATCAGGCTGTCGGCCAGCCTCATTCCGTGCGGCCTGCTGATCCTGTTCATCGTCTGGGTGCTGGTGGCCGGCTGGGCCACGGCCACGGAATGCGCGGCCTGGGGCGTGCTGGGCTCGCTGGTCATCGCGGCGGCCGGCGGCGGCCTGAAGTGGCGCAACTTCTGGGACGGGCTGATGGGCGCCACGCGCATGAGCTGCATGATCATGTTCATCCTGGCCGGCGCGGCTTTCCTGTCCAAGACCATGGCCTTCACCGGCGTGCCGCGTGAACTGGCCGAATGGGTCGCCAGCATGAACCTCAGCCCCTACACGCTGATCGCCGTGCTGGTGGTGGTGTACCTGGTGCTGGGCACCGCCCTGGACGGCATCAGCATGATCGTGCTGACCAGTGCCGTGGTGCTGCCGATGATCCAGAAAGCCGGCTTCGACCTGGTCTGGTTCGGCATCTTCATCGTGCTGCTGGTGGAAATTGCCGAGGTCACGCCACCGGTCGGTTTCAACCTGTTCGTGCTGCAGAACATGACCGGCAAGGACAGCAACACCATAGCCCGCGCGGCCTTGCCTTTCTTCGCCTGTCTGGTGGCCTGCATCGCCATCATCACGGTCTTCCCGAGCATCGTGACCATCCTGCCCGACCTGGTGATGGGCGTCTCGAAGTAGCCCGCTGAACTGGTCGGCAAAACGCCCGCAGTTCGGATGATGGGCGCCGGCCGTCCTTGCCTAGCATGACCCCTCGCGCAGCGCCTGCGTGCGCTTGGGAGGTGTCCGTGTCCGATCTGTCCAACCCGCCGTCTGCAGCCTGGCCTGTCGAAGGTCTGTCCCCCGCCTGGCCCACGCCGCACCTGCCGGGCTACCCGGCCGCCACACCGCTGGACGCCGCACCGCCGGTTGAAATCGAAGGCCTGAACGGCCGCGTCATCGAAGGCCAGCTGGCGCATTTCGACTCTGCACAGGGCGTGCTTCAACTGCGTTTGAATTCGCAGCGCAAACCGATGGAATTGCGCCTGGACCAGTTCCGCCGCATGCGCCTGAAAGCCGTGCTGCGGCCCGTGCCCGCCGCCGACGCGCGCGACCTGGCCGCCGAGCGCCCGCTGGTGCCGTTCTGCATCGCCTTCAAGGGCACCACGGCCTGGCAGGGCCTGACGCTGGGCCACAGCGAAACACCCGCCGGCCTGTACCTGTTCGAACCCGAAGACAACGACGGCGCGGTGCGCCGCTGGTTCGTGCCGCGCGCGGCCTACACGCAGGCTGAAATCGGCCACCTGCTGGGCCAGACGCTGGTCGACCAGCATTCCCTCACCCCCGATCAACTGCACGCCGTGCTGGCCGAACAGGAAGCGATGCGCGGGCGCAAGCTGGGTGATGTGATGCTGCTGCGCCAGCTGATCACGCCGCAAGACCTGGCGCAGGCCATCGCCCACCAGTCGAAGATGCCCATGGTGCGCATCGGCGAAGCGCTGACCGCGCTGGGCTTCATCAGCGAACAGCAACTGGAAGAAGCGCTGATGCAGCAGCGCACCGACCGCAGCGTGCCGCTGGGCGAATTGCTGGTGCGCAAGGGCTATGTCACGCGCACCGAACTGCAGACCGCGCTGGCCCGCAAGATGGGCTACCCGTTGGTCGACGTGCTGCTGTTCCCGGCCGATGCCGAGGCCGTGGCACGCCTGCCCTACCCGATTGCCAGCCGCGTCCCGGCGCTGCCACTGATGCTGCGCGCGGGCCGCCTGGTGGTGGCGGTGGAAGACCCGGGCAACCGGGCCAAGCTGGACGAACTGGAGTTTGCCGCGCAGTGCAAGGTGGTACCGGTGCTGGGCAGCCCGGGCACGCTGCTGGGTGCCATCGACCGGGCCTACGAAAAGGTCGGCGCCGCGCTGTTCACGCCGCGCCAGAACGACGACCCGGTCGCGCCCATCGAATTCGACCGCGACGCCACCAGCGCGCTGCTGGCCTCGATGGAGAAGGTCGAGCCGAGCAGTGCCGAAAATGCCGAAGACACCATCACGCAAAGCGACAACACGCTGGTTCGGCTGATCAACTCGATGATCCTGGAAGCCCACACGCAGGGCGTGTCAGACATCCACATCGAATGCGCCGGCGGCCGCGAAAAGGTGCGCATCCGCTTCCGCCGGGACGGCCAGTTGCGGCTCTACCTGGAACTGCCGACAAGCTACCGCAACGCCATCCTCTCGCGGCTGAAGATCATGTGCGAGCTGGACATCAGCGAACGCCGCAAGCCGCAGGACGGCAAGATCAATTTCGCCAAGTTCGCGCAGGGCGTGCAGTTGGAACTGCGCGTGGCCACCATCCCCACGCACAGCAACCTGGAAGACGCCGTCATCCGCCTGCTGGCCACCAACAAGCCCATTCCGCTGCACAACCTGGGGCTGTCGCCGGTGAACCTGGAACGCTTCAAGGCGGCGGCGGCGCGGCCCTACGGCTTGCTGCTGTGCGTGGGCCCGACCGGTTCGGGCAAGACCACCACGCTGCACTCGGTGCTGGCCAGCATCAACCTGCCCGACCGCAAGATCTGGACGGCCGAAGACCCCATCGAGATCACCCAGGCCGGGCTGCGCCAGGTGCAGGTCAACACGCGCATCGACTGGACTTTCGCCAAGGCGCTGCGCGCTTTCCTGCGCGCCGATCCGGACGTCATCATGGTCGGTGAAATCCGCGACGAGGAAACCGCGCAGGTGGCCATCGAAGCCTCACTGACGGGCCACCTGGTGATGAGCACGCTGCACACCAACAGCGCACCCGAAACCGTGACCCGCTTGCTCGACATGGGCATGAACCCCTTCAACTTCGCCGACGCGCTGCTGGGCGTGCTGGCGCAACGCCTGGTGCGCCGCTTGTGCAACCAGTGCCGGGTTTCGCGCGAGGCCAGCGCCGAGGAAGAGGAAGAGTTGCTGCACGACTACCTGCACGTGCTGGACGGCGTCGACAACGCGCCGCAGGCCGACGCTGTGCTGGCCGACTGGCGGCGGCGCTTTGGTGCGCAGGACAGCCCGGCCGGCAGCGACGGCACCGGCAAGGGCCGCTTGACGCTGTACCGCACAGTGGGCTGCAAGGCCTGCAACGACAGCGGCTTTCGCGGCCGCGCCGGCATCCACGAACTGATGACGGTGAGCCGCGGCCTGCGCCATTTGATCCAGACTGGCAAGCGCTCGGACGAACTGCTGCACCACGCCCTGGGTGAAGGCATGCGCACGCTGCGCCAGGACGGCATCGAGAAGGTGCTGGCCGGCGTGACGACGATCGAAGAGGTCAGGGCCAACAGTTGAGGCCCCAAGCCCGCTGACGCAGGGCGCGCGAACCTATAGTGCGGGCTTCGAAACCGGAGTTGCCGCCATGCGCCGTTTTGCCCTCGCCCTGATTGCCGCCACCGCCACCGCCACGGCCGTCCACGCCCAGCCCACGCCGGCCGTGCAAGGCCCCGAAGCCGTGGCCGACTGGGACACCGCCGGCAAGGCCTTCATCGCCCAGGGCAAGGCCTTGAAGGAAGACAAGCGCCGCGCGAAGAACGTGGTGCTGTTCGTCGGTGACGGCATGGGCATTTCCACGCTGACGGCAGCGCGCATTCTGGAAGGCCAGTTGAAGGGCAAGACCGGTGAAGAGAACCGGCTGTCGTTCGAGAACTTCCCGTACAGCGCGCTCTCGAAAACCTACTCCTGGGACCAGCAGACCAGCGACTCGGCACCCACCATGTCGGCCATGGCCACCGGCTACAAGACCCGCGAGGGCATGCTGTCGGTGCTGCACACGGCAGCGCGCGGCGAATGCAATGCCGAGGTGCTGGCCCGCCTTTCGCCCAAGACGATCCTGGAACTGGCGGCCGAGAACGGCAAGGCCACCGGCATCGTCACCACCGCCCGCCTGACCCACGCCACACCGGCCGCGCTGTATGCCCACACCACCGGGCGCGACTGGGAAGCCGACAGCAATGTGCCGGTGAACGATGTCAACAGCGGCGCGCCTTGCCGCGGCGCGCCCGGCGCGGTCAAGGACATCGCCCGCCAGCTCATTGAAGTGACACCCATTGTGCGCAACAGCCTGAAGGTGGCCCTGGGCGGCGGCCGCACCTACTTCATGCCCGCTCAGGCGGGCGGTGCAGACGTCTTCGACCCGGAATACCCCAAGCAGAAAGGCCGTCGCCTGGACGGCCGCGACCTGACCGCCGAATGGCTGAGCACGCGCAGCACGGGTGCCGCCTACGCCTGGAACAAGGCCCAGTTCGACGCCATCGACCCAGCCAAGACCAGCCACCTGCTGGGCCTGTTCGAACCCAGCCATGTGCAGTACGAAGCCGACCGCGAGAAAGACCCGGCTGGCGAACCGTCGCTGACCGAGATGACCGACAAGGCGTTGAAGCTGCTGCTGAAGGATCCGAAAGGCTTCTTCCTGCACGTGGAAGGCGGCCGCATCGACCACGCCCACCACGCCGGCAACGCGCGCCGCGCGCTGACCGAGACCATCGAATTCAGCAACGCGGTGCGCCGCACGGTGGAGCTGCTGCAAGCCGCCGGCAAGCTGGACGACACGTTGATCATCGTCACCGCCGACCACAGCCACACCTTCACCATCGCGGGCTACCCCTCGCGTGGCAACCCCATCCTGGGCCTGACCCGTGGCGTGCCTGAAAAAGACGGCCAGCCGCTGGTGTTGAGCAAGGACCAGAACGGCCTGCCCTACACCACCCTGGGCTACGCCAACGGCCCCGGCGTGCGCAAGGGCGGCCGAGTGGACCTGACCAACGTCGACACCGCCAACCTGGAATTCCTGCAGGAAGCCCTGGTGCCGCTGGGCAGCGAAACCCACGGCGGCGAAGACGTGGCCGTCTTCGCGCGCGGCCCCAGGGGCCACCTGGTGCGCGGTTCGATGGAACAGAACTGGATCTTCCACGTGATGCGTGAGGCCTACGGTTTCTGAGCGCGGCTTGATGGCCCCGGTCCGTCCTTCGCAAACCACGCGGCGCGCCTGGATCGTCGGTGTGGCCGGCGGCAGTTGGGCTGCCCGGGCCGCCGCTGCGCCGCCACCGGTCACACCCGTCACACCCGAGACATTGGGGTTGAACCGGTCGCCTTCACCGCTGGCGGCGCGCTACGCGGTCACGGTGACACCGCCGGCCGCACGCGATGCCGCGGCGGCCCGTCGCACCGACTGGTTCTTCTTCCGCGACGCCGAACGCATTGCGGTGCTCAAAGGTGCCATCGACGAAACCTGGACGCGTGACGCGCAAGGCCGCATCGCCTTCGAGCGCAGCTTCCACGACCATGCCAAGGTCACCGACTACAGCCCCGGCGAATTGCTGACGCTGGGCCTGCAGCCGGACTGGGCCGCGCTGGCCACCTTCGTGGACGCGCGTGAACTGGCCGGCCTGCAACTGATGGCCCGCAGCGGCCAGGGTGCGCAGCGGCGGCTGCGGCTGGAAGGCCGGTCGGGCAAAGAGACGCTGCGCGTGGACTGGCTGCCGGCGCTGCAACTGCCGGCGCTGGTGCTGCGGCACAGCCCTGTGCAGGGCAGCACCCGCATCGAACTGGTTCGCAACGCGGCGCTGGCCCCTGCCGACTGGCCGCAACCCGGCCAGCGTTCAGCCGCCTACCTGCACCTGGACGCCGCCGACTTCGGCGACATGAACCACGAACCGGTGGTGCGGCTGTCCGAAGCGCTGGACATCCGCAGCGGCTGGCGCCAACCGCACGCGCACGACTGACATCTGCGGTTCGCGGCAGCCCCGGCCACGCCATCGCACACCGGTTTGTTCCAGGGTGGAACGCTTGGATCACCCGACGGAGCCTGAATCAGGGTTCAGCCTAGGTTTCGGCCACCCGAGGCTATGTAGATCATTGCATAGCACCTGTGCTGAACCGTCCGTTCACACACCGGTACCCCCCGCCACGGACCGCCCGCGAAAGACGCCCAACATGCAGAAGAGCCTCTACATCAACGCCGAGAAATGCACCGGCTGCCTGCAGTGCGAAATGGCCTGCTCCTTTGAACACTACGGCGTCTTCGCGCCGGCCAAATCGGTGATCAAGGTCTTCGACTTTCACGAGACCGGCAAGAAGGTGCCCTACACCTGCACCCAATGCGACGAGGCCTGGTGCCTGCATGCCTGCCCGGTGGAGGCCATCACGGTGGACAAGGTCACCGGCGCCAAGATCGTTGACGCCGCCACCTGCGTCGGCTGCAAGGTCTGCACCATCAGCTGCCCCTTCGGCACCATCAATTACGTGCAGGAAACCGGCAAGGTGCAGAAGTGCGACCTGTGTGGCGGCGACCCCGCCTGCGCCACCGCCTGCCCCACCGGCGCCATCACCTACATCGACGCCAACTGGACCGGCCTCGACAAGATGCACGCCTGGGCCGACAAGCTGGGCAACCAGCCGTCCGCCGCCTAAACCAGCTGCTGCAGCCGCTAACGAATTCAGGAGTCAAGCACATGTCTTGGGCAGGAAAAATCCTTCGCGTCGACCTCACCGCCGGCACCGTCAAATCCGAACCGCTGAACATGGACTGGGCGAAAACCTATCTCGGTTCGCGCGGTCTGGCCACCAAGTACCTCGTCGAGGAAATGGACGCCAAGGTCGACCCGCTGTCGCCGGCCAACAAGATCATCTGGGCCACCGGCCCGCTGACCGGCACCATGGCCAGCACCGGCGGCCGCTACACCGTGGTCACCAAGGGCCCTTTGACCGGTGCCATCGCCTGCAGCAACAGTGGCGGGTATTGGGGAGCCGAACTGAAGATGGCCGGCTGGGACATGGTCATCTTCGAAGGCAAATCGGCCAAGCCCGTGTACCTGTCGATCAACGACGACGTGGCCGAATTGAGAGACGCGTCGCACCTGTGGGGCCAGACCGTGTGGGCCACCGAAGCCCTGCTCAAGAAGGCCCACCAGGACCCGCTGTGCAAGGTGTCGAGCATCGGCGGTGCCGGTGAAAACCAGGTGCTGTTCGCGGCCGTGGTGAACGACCTGCACCGTGCGGCCGGCCGCAGCGGCGTGGGCGCGGTGATGGGCAGCAAGAACCTCAAGGCGGTGGTCGTGCGCGGTACCAAGGGTGTGGGCAACCTGGCCAACCCGAAAGAGTTCATGCGGGTCACCACCGAGAAGAAGAAGATCCTGGCCGACAACGGCGTCACGGGTCAGGGCCTGCCGGCCTACGGCACGCAGGTGCTGATGAGCGTGATCAACGAAGTCGGTGCGCTGCCCACGCGCAACCACCGCGACGTGCAGTTCGAAGGTGCCGGCGACATCGGTGCCGAAGCCATGGGCCGGCCGCGCACCGCGCC